>JBILQZ010000186.1:0-3500 GCA_044372935.1 Sediminibacterium sp.
AACGAGCAAACGGGTATCGTACCTCCAGCAGATGTGGACGTTATTTTGGTGGCACCAAAAGGGTCAGGTACTTCCCTAAGAAGGATGTTCTTACAGGGTCGTGGCTTAAACTCAAGCTATGCGATCTTCCAAGATGCTACCGGTAAAGCTTGGGATAGAGTAATTGCCTTAGGTATCGCCGTAGGATCGGGCTATTTGTTTGAAACCAACTTCAAAAAAGAGGTTTATTCAGATTTAACTGGGGAGAGAGGTACATTAATGGGCGCAATTCAAGGTATATTTGCAGCACAATACGAGGTATTGCGCAAGAACGGACATAGCCCTTCTGAATCATTCAATGAAACAGTAGAAGAGTTAACCCAATCTTTAATGCCACTGGTTGCAGAAAACGGAATGGACTGGATGTATGCCAACTGTTCAACAACTGCACAAAGAGGTGCTTTGGATTGGTGGAAAAAATTCCGCGATGCAACTTTACCAGTATTCACTGACTTGTATGATAGCGTAGCTACTGGAAAAGAATCTGCACGTTCAATCGACTTAAATAGTAAGGCAGATTATCGTGAGAAATTAGAAGTAGAATTAGCAGAATTACATAACAGTGAGATGTGGCAAGCTGGAAGAACTGTAAGAAGTTTACGTCCAGAGAATCAGCCAGCGAAATAGTAACTGTGAAAGTATAAGTAAATGAGCGAAGCGCAATTTGTGATTGATCCTGCACTCGATATCGAGGGCGCCATGCAAAGACTAAAATCGGTGGTAACCCATACCCCATTGCAGTATAATGCAAACCTGTCTCGAAAATATCAGTGCAGGGTTTATTTTAAAAGAGAAGACTTACAAATTGTACGTTCTTATAAATTAAGAGGCGCTTACAATATGATGAGTCAACTTTCTGCCGATCAATTGGCAAAAGGGGTGGTATGTGCCAGCGCAGGCAATCACGCACAAGGCTTTGCTTATAGTTGTAAAAAATTAGGAGTAAAGGGTGTGGTGTTTATGCCTATCCCATCCCCACAACAAAAAGTATCACAAACAAAAATGTTTGGCGAAGATTTTGTAGAAGTAAAATTAGTAGGCGATACTTTTGATGATACTGCAGTGGCAGCAAAAGCTTATACGATTGAACATGGTATGACTTTTATTCCACCTTTCGATCATGCAGATATCATTTCGGGACAAGCCACAGTTGGCTTAGAAATTTTAGAAGACCTACCACAATTTACACAAGAGCCAATTGATTATTTATTCTTACCAATTGGTGGTGGTGGTTTGAGTGCTGGAGTAGGATCTGTTTTTAAATCAAAATCACCTAGCACAAAAATTATTGGACTAGAGCCAGAAGGCGCACCAAGTATGTTGGCCGCTTTAAAAGCAACACATCCAGTAGAATTAGAAAAGATAGACAAGTTCGTAGATGGTGCATCTGTAAAACGTGTTGGCGATGTTACTTTTAATATTTGTAAAAATGTATTAGACGATATGCATTTGGTGCCGGAAGGAAAAATTTGCACCACCATATTAGATATGTACAATAAGGAAGCGATTGTGGTGGAGCCAGCAGGTGCTATGTCGGTAGCTGCTTTGGACGATTACGCAGCGCAGATCAAAGGGAAAAACATTTTATGCATCGTCAGTGGTGGTAATAATGATATTGCCAGGATGCAAGAAATCAAAGAGCGCTCTTTGATTTATGAAGGATTGAAATATTATTTCTTAATCCGCTTTGCACAAAGACCAGGCGCTTTAAAAGAATTTGTGAACAAGGTATTAGGAGAGCACGACGACATCACAAGATTTGAATACATTCAAAAGCACAATAAGGAATCAGGCCCTGCTTTAGTAGGATTGGAATTAAAATCTAAATCGGATTACCACTTATTGATTGAAAACATGAAGCAGTATCAAATCAATTACAACGAAATCAATAAAGACGACAATATATACGGCTATTTAATATAGTCCTGTTGGAAAAATAATCATTATGCAGGTTTTAAAGTTTGGAGGAAGTTCGGTAGGTACACCAGAAGCAATATCAAAAGTAATTGCTCTTGTAAAAGAGCGCGTTCAAACCAATCAAGCTATTGTAGTGGTCTCTGCAATGAGTGGTGTGACGGATCAATTAGTTTTATTGGCACAAAGTGCAGCACAAGGAAATGAAGCCTACAAAACAATTATTCAAAACATAGAGCAAAAGCATTTAGATGCCGTACGTGCTTTGTTGCCTATACAGCAACAGTCTGGCACATTAAGCATGGTGAAGCAATTGATCAATGAAATTGAATCTAATTGTGATGGTTTATTTATGTTAAGAGAGTTGACCATGCGTATGCAGGATCGCTTAATTAGTTATGGCGAAATTTTATCTTCTAAAATAATTGCTGCTGCTTTTGAAGCAGAAGGCGTTGACCAAACTTGGTTGGATTCCAGGTTGATGATTAAAACCAATAGCAAATACTATAATGCAGTGGTGGATAAGATATTAACCAATCAAACGATCCAACAATATTTTGCAACACCATCTAATAAGCATGCATTATATATCGCACCAGGTTTTATTGCTGCTGATGCCGAAGGTAATACCACTACTTTAGGAAGAGGGGGATCAGATTATACGGGTGCCATTTATGCTGCTGCATTACAGGCATCTGTTTTAGAGATATGGACAGATGTGAGTGGAATGATGACGGCAGATCCAAGAATGGTACAGAATGCAAAAGAGATTCCCAAAATTTCTTACCAAGAAGCCATGGAGTTATCGCATTTTGGTGCAAAAATTATTTATCCTCCAACCATACAGCCGGTGATGCAAGCGCATATACCTGTATGGATCAAGAATACATTTGAGCCAGAGCATCCAGGTACTTTAATTGAAAATGAATCTCCTAAGGATGATAATTTTATCCGCGGTATTTCTAGTATTAAAGACATCTGTCTTTTAAGCCTAGAAGGTGCGGGTATGGTGGGTATACCAGGTTTCTCTAAAAGACTGTTTGATGCGTTGGCTAAAAAACAAATCAATGTTATTTTAATTACACAGAGTTCGTCGGAGCATTCTATCTGTGTAGGTGTGAATGTGCAGGATACTCATTTGGCAAAGATCGCCGTAGATGCAGAGTTTGAACAGGAGATCAATACACAAGTTGTAGAACCTTTGATCATAGAAAAAGATTTATCCATTATTGCATTAGTAGGCGAGCAAATGCGCAATCATCCTGGTGTGAGTGGAAAAATGTTTGGTGTCTTAGGGCGCAATGGTATCAATGTACGTGCGATTGCGCAAGGTTCTTCTGAAAAAAATATCACTGCGGTTATTGCAACAAAAGATGTGCGTAAAGCGATCAATGTTTTACATGAAGAGTTTTTTGAAACCTCTTACAAGCAAGTGAATGTATACATTGCAGGTGCAGGCAATGTAGGAGGTAAGTTAATAGAGCAGATTAAAAAACAAGTACCTTATTTACAATCTACTTTAAGATTGCAAATCAATATAGTGGGTA
>JBILQZ010000024.1:0-16781 GCA_044372935.1 Sediminibacterium sp.
GTCAATGGCTTGTTTTAACAAAGAAAAAATGGCCTGCTTCTCCTCTTCTGTTAACAGTTCGTTGGTAGAAGAAACTACATCGGGCATTTTTAATAAAGTGCTTAAAATATTTTCTTTGCCAATCCCTAACTCGTCTGCCAATTCTACAATAGGTTGATAATAGGATTTGGCCAATGCCTTATTAATATTCACTGGTTTTGAAGCACCATTGGATCTTACTGCAATGGAGCACTCCACACTGCCTCTAAACAAATGCTCATTTAAAGTATTTCTTATCTCTACTTCGATAGGCTTTAGCAAAGAAGGAATATTCAAGCGCACATCAAATTGCTTCCCATTTAAAGACTTGACTTCCACCAAAAGTGTTTTGTCATTAAACGCCATTTCTGCCCTTCCATAACCCGTCATTGAATACAACATAAGTAGTCCATTATTTAGTCCATAAAGGTATTAAATATTGAGCTTGCAAGCGCTAAAGTTTGTACTTTAGCAAAGATTTTCACCCATGTACGACAAAGCACAAATACAAGCATTACAGCAAATAACGAAACAGTTTTTAGCGACCCCTTTAAGCATTGAACTCCATACCTTAAAAAAGGTATTACAGTTTCATGAATACCAATATTATGTGGTCAATGCGCCTTTAATTAGCGATTACGAATATGACCAACTTTATCAGGCTTTACTCAACATTGAGGCGGCTAATCCAGAGCGTATTACCCCCGATTCACCAAGTCAAAGAGTGGGTAATAGTTTAAATAGCAATTTTGAAACTGTGCCACATTTGGTACCCATGTTGAGTTTGGAAAATAGCTATAATGCAGCTGACTTAAATGATTTTGATCGCAAGGCTAAAGAAAGTGCAGCACTCGATGCAATCACCTATTGTGTTGAACCAAAATTTGACGGAGCTAGTATTTCTTTAATCTACGAGAACGATCTTTTAGTGCGTGCATGTACCAGAGGTGACGGTGTGGAAGGAGAAGATATTACCAAGAATATAAAACAAATACGATCTATTCCATTAAGCATTCCCCTTGCAGCAAACGGCATACAACAAATTGAAATTCGTGGCGAAGTGATTATGAGCAAAAATGCATTTGATGCATTTAATGAACAATTAAAAGCAAAACAACAAGCCACACTTGCAAATCCAAGAAATGCAGCTTCAGGAAGTTTAAGAATGAAGGATCCTAAAGAAGTGGCTGACAGAAATTTAGACGCTTTTATTTACCATATAAGTTACCTACTTCCTATTCCTGGAAAAACAATCCATCCCTTATTAAAAACACATAGCGGCTCTTTAGAATTTTTGTGGAATATGGGCTTCAGGTCTCCTGAAAAAGAAAAAAAGGTTTTTCACAAAATGCAGGAGGTAGTTGATTATTGTAGCATTGCAGAAGCAGGTAGAGACCAATTGCCATATGAAATTGACGGACTAGTGGTTAAAGTCAATGACCTTGCTTTACAAGAAAAATTAGGTATGACCTCGCACCATCCAAGATGGGCGATCGCTTATAAATTTAAAGCAAGACAAGCCACTACCATTTTAGAAAATGTTGAATTCCAAGTAGGCAGAACGGGTGCTGTTACACCTGTTGCTAAATTAAAACCTGTTGCTATAGGCGGCGTCACCGTATCAAGTATTTCCATCCATAACGAAGAATACATCCTTGAAAAAGATTTGATGTTAGGCGACACGGTTATTATTGAACGTGCAGGTGATGTGATTCCACAAATTGTACATTCAATTGAGCGCCTAAGAACGGGCAATGAACAAAGGATTCAATTTCCTACCCACTGTCCAGTTTGTAATACGGTATTAGAAAAAGAAGCAACAGAAGCAGTTTGGAGATGTACTAATTTTAATTGTAGTGCACAAGTAGTAGAACGTATAGCGCATTTTGTAAGTAAAGATGCGATGGATATAAAAAACTTAGGGGAAGCAAATATTAGAAAATTCTTTGAACTTGGTTTATTGAAAGATATACCTGGCATTTATACTTTAGACTTCGAACAAATTGGTCAATTAGAAGGCTTTGGCAAAAAAAGTGTAGAGAATTTAAGTAACGCCATTCAGGCGTCCAAACAACAACCTTTACATCGTTTGATCTATGGACTAGGAATACGTTTTGTTGGCGAAACCACTGCTAAAACCATTGCAAGTAGGATCAATCATTTACTTGACCTAACCCGAATCACAGAAACACAATTACTGGAGTTCGAAGACATCGGCGTAAAAGTAGCTAGTAGTATTGCACAATTTTTTCAAGACCCGGCTCAACGCAATATGATCGAGACCTTAATTCAGTTGGGCTTGAAGGTGGAACAAACCAATCATCAACAAGCAGATGGCTCATTGACTGGCTTGAATTTCTTGTTTACAGGCACCTTAACGCAATTAAAGCGTGCAGAGGCAGAAGCAATGGCTGAAGCCAAGGGTGGACATATTTTGAGTGGGGTAAGTAGTAAATTAAATTACTTGGTTGTAGGAGAAGATGCAGGAAGCAAATTAGAGAAAGCAAAAAAAATAGCCTCGATAAAAATAATTACCGAGGCCGAGTTCATAGAATTAATAAAATAAAGAAGTTATTTTATTAATTCTATTCAGTCTGATGATTTTTCAAAGCCCCCCATAAAGGAGGACTTTGGGGGATTTAATAAAATAAAGAAATTATTTTCTAAATTATTCCTTGTGCAGCCAAGTATTCTGCAATTTGTACTGCATTGGTTGCAGCACCCTTGCGAAGGTTATCGCTCACAATCCACATATTCAATGTTTTAGCTTGCGTCTCGTCACGACGTAATCTTCCTACAAACACATCGTCTTTTTCATGCGCCCATAATGGCATTGGATAAAATTGTGCTGCGTCATCTTGTTGCACTACCACACCTGGAGCTGCCGCTAAAAGGGCAGTTAATTCTTTTAAATCATATTCATTTTCAAATTCCACATTTACACTCTCACTATGTCCACCCACCACAGGAATACGCACGGTGGTGGCAGTCACTTTAATGGCATCATCCTGCATAATTTTACAGGTCTCTTTCACCATTTTCATCTCTTCCTTCGTGTAGCCGTTTTCTAAGAAAACATCAATCTGTGGAATCACATTTAAATCAATTGGATATTTATAAGCCATTTGATCCGCCTCTAATTTTTCACCTTTGCGCTCATTGAACAATTGATCTACCGCTTGCTTACCAGTTCCAGTGACACTTTGATAAGTACTCACCACCACTCTTTTAATTTTATACTTTTCATGCAAGGGTTGTAAAGCAACTACCATTTGAATCGTAGAGCAATTTGGATTCGCAATAATAAAGTCATCTTTAGTTAATACGGCAGCATTCACTTCTGGCACTACTAATTTTTTGGTTGGATCCATTCTCCATGCAGAAGAATTATCAATGACACGGATTCCAGCAGCAGCATATTTAGGTGCCCACTCCAAAGAAGTACTACCACCTGCCGAAAAAATTGCAACAGCGGGTTGTGCTGCAATCCCGTCTTCCATACTCACTACTTTATATCCCTTTCCCTTAAACATTACTTCCTTACCCACAGAACGTGCTGAGGCAACGGGTATTAACTCACTTACAGGGAAATTACGTTCTGCAAGTACTTCTAACATTTTGGTGCCTACTAAGCCTGTAGCACCGACTACTGCAACTTTCATATCTTTTAATTTATAAATTCATTTTTTATTGATAACCTAAAGTCCTTTCAAGGACTTTAAAATCATCAGTGTTTTTATTTAGGGGCCTTATATTTTATAAAAGCCCCTAAATAAAAAGCCTTCCAATTTCTTGGAAGGCTTCTGAATATATTATGACATACAAAAAATCAGCACCTTCCTTTTACAGCGGTTTCTTAATTTGTTTTGTATGTTTCAATTGTTTGTTCACTTTACAAAAGTAATGGGATTCTAATTCATGACAAAATTAAACCAACTCAATATCAAAATTCACTAACTGAACGAACGATTGTACGCGCGCTTTAATGTCATCTACATTAATTTCAGTCAAACGCTCGGTACCAAATTTCTCTACACAGAAACTTGCCATCGCGCTACCTAAAATAATGGCAGACTTCATGTTTTCAAATGAAATATCTTTTGTCTTAGCCAAGTGCGCTACAAAGCCGCCTGCAAAGGTGTCGCCTGCACCAGTTGGATCAAACACTTCTTCTAAAGGCAATGCTGGTGCAAAGAACACTTCGTTTTCGTGGAATAATAAAGCACCATGCTCTCCCTTTTTAATGATCAAATATTTAGGGCCCATTTCCATGATTTTCTTGGCAGCTTTTACTAAGCTATATTCACCACTTAATTGACGTGCTTCACTATCATTCACTAATAACACATCCACTAAACTAATTGTGTGCTTTAAATCGTCCATCATGATTTCCATCCAAAAATTCATCGTGTCCATTACGATTAATTTAGGACGATTTTTCATTTGCTTAATCACACTACTTTGTACTGCTGGCACCAAATTACCTAACATCAAAATTTCGCAATCCTGATAGCTATCTGGCACAACGGGCTGAAAATTCTCCAACACGTTTAATTGTGTATCCAATGTATCACGTGTATTCATATCTAAGTGGTACTTGCCACTCCAGAAAAATGTTTTCTCGTCTTTTTTAATTTGTACCCCTTCTAAATCAACACCTCTTGCAGACAAAGCATCTAATTGAGCTTGTGGAAAATCTCCACCTACGACAGATATTTGTTTCACTTTCGTAAAATTAGAAGCACACCAAGCAATATAAGTTGCTGCGCCACCAATGATTTTATCACTCTTCCCAAAAGGGGTTTCAATGGCATCAAAAGCCATAGATCCAACGACTACTAAAGACATGTGTATTTTTTTGATTTTCAGCTGCGAAACTACGATTTTTAAGACATCCCGCCCAAAGCAATCCAAATCGACATAGTTCTAGAATCGCAACTGATTGATTATCAAAAACTAACGAATTTGAATATTTTTTTAAAAAATTAATTAAAACGTTGGTTTTTATTCGATAATTTTGTGCTAACAAACGATCAAAAAACTAGTTATGGCAAGAATCAAAACAGAAAAGAACGGATCCAGAAAAGATGTCATTGTAAGCAAAGCAGCCACCTTATTTAGAGAAAAAGGCTACAAGGCGGCTAGCATGCGCGATCTAGCTGAGGCCGTAGGGGTAGAAGCAGCAAGTTTGTACAATCATATAAAGTCAAAAAGCGAATTATTACACGAATTGGTTTTTAATGTGGCCAATCGATTTGTATTAAAAATTGATGAAATAGAATCTGAAGACATTAGCTCGCTAAAAAAGATGGAAAAGATTTTACGTTTTCATATTGTGGAGATGATTCATAATTATGAAGAAGTATATGTAAGTGATAGAGAATGGAAGCACCTTTCCGACCCTTACTTATCCAATTTCCAAAACCAAAGAAGGGTATATCGTAAAAGATTAGCTGCCATTATTGAAGAAGGTATTCGAAATAAAGAAATCAAACCTATCGACGCCCCAACAGTTGTCTTAATCTTCTTACATGCAGTGAGTGGTATCGAAAGCTGGCATCGTTCTACTAAAAAAATCAGTGCAGAAGAATTAGAACAAAACATGGTTGCCATTTTGATTGATGGCCTTAAAGCCAATAATTAAGATTAACTTTGTAGCTAATCTTATATCGTGTCAGAAAGAAATAATTTTATTGATTACATCCGCATTTTTGCCCACAGTGGTCATGGCGGAGCAGGTTGTAGACATTTCCTAAGAAATAAATTAACGGCGAAGGGTGGCCCGGACGGCGGAGATGGCGGAAGAGGTGGACACGTGATCCTAAGAGGGAATTCCCAACTATGGACATTACTCCATTTACGTTACCACAAAAACGTTTTAGCTAAAGATGGAGAGAATGGTTCAAAAAATAGATGTACCGGAAAAGACGGTGAAGATATTATTATTGAAGTACCCTTAGGCACCATTGCTAGAGACGAAGAAACCGGCGAAATTGAAGCTGAGATCTTACATGATGGTCAAGAAATAGTTTGGTTAAAAGGCGGAAGAGGTGGATTAGGCAATTGTAATTTTGCAACGCCTACTCAACAAGTACCTGAATATGCTCAGCCAGGAGAAGATGGTGTAGAAGGATGGAAACAAATTGAATTAAAAGTATTAGCAGATGTAGGTTTAGTTGGTTTTCCTAATGCAGGAAAGTCGACGCTCTTGTCTGCCATCACAGCTGCGAAACCAAAAATCGCCAACTATGCTTTCACTACCTTAACCCCACAGTTAGGTATGGTTGAGTATAGAAACAATCGATCTTTTTGTATTGCAGATTTACCTGGTATCATTGAAGGTGCTGCAGAAGGCAAAGGTTTAGGACATCGTTTTTTAAGGCATATTGAAAGAAACGCAGTGTTGCTTTTCTTAATTCCAGCCGATTCAAATGACCATAAAAAAGAATTCGAAATTTTGAAAAACGAATTGAACGAATTTAATCCTGAATTACTTCAAAAAGATTTTATCATCGCTATAAGTAAATCAGACTTATTAGACCAGGAATTAATGGATGCGATTGAAAAAGAATTACCAGAAAATATTCCACATATCTTTATTTCTTCTGCGATTTCAAAAAATTTGATGGAACTAAAAGATTTACTTTGGAAGACCTTGAACAAACCAGTAGATGCCTAAGTTGTAGAAAGAAATACAATGCATAAAAAAAGAGGCTCGAAAATCGAGCCTCTTTTTTTATGTCAACTAGATTAATACTAGTTATTGTTTTGCTTCGTTGCTTTGTTACGATCATTCTCGTCCAACATAGACTTACGCATACGAACCGACTTTGGAGTTACTTCGATACACTCATCAAATTGAATATACTCCATACACTCTTCTAAAGTGAATTGTACTTTTGGAGTGATACGAACGCTATCATCTGATCCACTCGCACGGTGGTTCGTTAATTTTTTCATTTCCACCGCATTGATATTCAAATCTCCTGGCTTAATATGTTCTGCTAAGATTTGACCGCCGTATACTTCTTCACCTGGTTCGATAAAGAAACGACCTCTATCTTGTAATTTATCAATAGAATAAGCTGTTGTAGTACCACCTGTTTTAGCAATCAATACGCCATTGCTTCTTCCAGGAATTGGTCCTTTCCATGGTTTGTATTCATTGAATCGGTGTGCCATTACAGCTTCACCAGCAGTTTGTGTCAACATTTGAGAACGCAAACCGATCAAACCTCTAGAAGGAATATCGAATTCCAAATGCTGCATTGTACCTTTTGATTCCATGATCAACATTTCACCTTTCTTTTGGGTTACTAAGTCAATTACTTTACCACTAAATTCACTTGGAACATCTACCACCAATATTTCAAATGGCTCATGTTTTTTACCATCGATATCCTTCACCAATACTTGTGGGTTACCTACAGTCAATTCATATCCTTCACGACGCATTGTTTCAACCAATACCCCTAAGTGTAAGATACCACGACCGTATACCAAGAAACTATCCGCAGAATCAGTTTCTTCTACACGTAATGCTAAGTTTTTTTCTGTCTCTTTAATTAAACGATCACGAATATGTCGAGAAGTAACAAATTTACCTTCTTTACCAAAGAAAGGAGAGTTGTTAATACTGAAAGTCATGCTCATTGTAGGTTCGTCTACGCTGATTACTGGTAATGCTTCTGGATTTTCTG
Organism: Sediminibacterium sp.; assembly: GCA_044372935.1. Lineage (GTDB taxonomy): Bacteria > Bacteroidota > Bacteroidia > Chitinophagales > Chitinophagaceae > Sediminibacterium. The sequence goes on from JBILQZ010000024.1 coordinate 7,719, forward strand.
GATCAGCAATGGTATCACCAATGTTGAATTCTTCTAAACCAACCACAGCACATAAGTCACCAGAAACTACTTCTGTTACCTTACGCTTACCCATTCCTTCAAATACGTATAATTCTTTTACTTTATTCTTTTTGATGCTTCCATCAGCTTGAACCAACACAATGTTCTGTCCTTCTTTAATAGTGCCTCTTTCTACTTTACCAATCGCAATACGACCTAAGAAAGTTGAATAATCTAAAGAAGTGATTTGCATTTGAGTGTGGCCTTCTTTCACGTCTGGACCAGGTACAAATTTCAAGATACCATCCATTAACGGCGTGATGTCCTCACATTGCGTTAAGCTATCATTGAACCAACCGTTCTTACCACTACCATAGAAAGTAGGGAAGTTCAATTGATCTTCTGTAGCATCTAAGTTGAAGAACAATTCAAAAACTGAATCATGCACTTCATCAGGACGACAGTTTTCTTTATCTACTTTATTAATGATTACAATTGGTTTCAAATTCAATTGTAAAGCCTTTTGTAATACGAATCTTGTTTGAGGCATTGGTCCTTCAAAAGCATCCACCAATAAACAAACACCGTCTGCCATTTTCAATACACGCTCCACCTCACCACCAAAGTCAGAGTGACCTGGCGTATCGATAACGTTAATTTTTACACCTTTGTAGGTTACAGATGCGTTCTTACTTAAGATAGTGATACCTCTTTCACGCTCTAACTCGTTGCTATCCATGATCAAGTCTCCAGTCTCCTGGTTGTCTCTGAATACTTTAGTTGCGTGTAAAATTTTGTCTACCAAAGTTGTTTTACCGTGGTCAACGTGCGCGATAATAGCGATGTTTCTTATTTCCATGTACTGTTTTGAGGCTGCAAAGGTACGCCGTTTACAGTCCTAAAAAAAACAAAAGGGGAAAAAGGATAAAGAAGCCTTAAATACGTATATATATTTTAAATTTATCTAATATATAACCTAATAACCAGCAGACTAGCATGTACATAATGGAGAATGCAAGGGAACCCCAATACAAGGACATATTTGCAAATCCTTGCTGGTAAACCCAGTCAAAAACAGTCGCATGGTTGCCTGGCCCCTTCAATAGGTTGATCGAAATGAGCAGAATTTCAGAGAAAAGGTAGATCGCCAAAGGATTTTTACCAAAAATTTCAAAAAATCGAGCAAATTGATGTTGACGATGCAGTTCGACCCTATAAATAATGGTTGACAGGATGATCATGTCCAACCCGATGGTCAAGACCACATAAGAGCTGGTCCAAAGTTTTTTATTGATAGGAAATTGATAATCCCACATGAAGGCTAGAAAAACAAAACCAGCACCCCACATAAATAAATGGGTAAGACCTTCATATGTTTTACCACTGGTTCGAACAAAATTTCCAACGATAAAGCCCACTAACACATTGACAATGGCAGGTAAAGTACTTAATAAACCTTCCGGATCAAATGCAATGCCTTCTCCTTGGTATAAATGTGTAGGGCCTAATAAATAAAGATCCAATTTAAGGACAGCATTGCCTGTTAAACTTAAAGGATCGCCTGCTTGACCAAAATGTACCGCCAAATACCAATACACCAATAAAATAACTGCAGTTAAAACCTTTACGACACGCTCATGCATAAAGTGAGCAAACAAAGCTGCAAAGCCATAGGCCAAAGCGATGCGTTGCAATACGCCAAAAATTCTTGTATCCTCAATCGCCCCTGTAAAAGGGAACCAATACATTAAAAACCCAAGTCCAAATATAATTAAAGTACGTTTTGTAATCGTATAAAGCACTTTGGCCCTTCCTTGTTTTTCTAAAGTTGGTAAAACAAAACTTAGTGAGTTACCCACGGCAAATAAAAAGGAAGGAAATACTAAATCGGTTGGCGTAAATCCATGCCAACTTGCATGCATAAAAGGCGCAAAAGTATGCAAAGGATCCCCTGGCGTATTCACAATAATCATTAAGCAAATGGTCATTCCCCTAAACACATCCAAGGACAAAAATCTTTCTTTTGACATAGCTACAATTTAGTGTATTAAGATAAGCAAAATATTTTTTTTAGGCCCGTAAATTAACTAGCTTTAAAATAAATAATCACTTATGCGTTTGATAAAAATAGGCATTCTAGCCCTTATAGCTTTATTTGGAATTTATTTTTTGGGCCCAAAACCTGCTGATCCAGTATTCAACGACCAATTACCAACTGTAGCTACTATAAATAGTTTAGATCAATATGTGGCAGAGATGGAATCAAAACATGCTATTAAACCAAATAATGAAGCTAAAATCATTTGGGCAGATAGCAGCAAAACGCAAACAGACTATGCGATAGTATACTTACATGGATTTAGTGCAAGTCAAATGGAAGGAGACCCAGTACATCAAAATATTGCAAAGCAATTTAATTGCAATTTATACTTAGCAAGGCTAGCAGAACATGGCATTGACACGACCGAGGAATTAATGAATTTAACAGCAGAACGTTATTGGGAATCTGCCAAACTAGCTTACGCCATTGGAAAGCAAATTGGTAAAAAAGTAATTTTAATGAGCACTTCTACAGGTGGCACATTGGCTTTGCAATTAGCAGCTAGCTATCCAGAAATTGCTGGCTTAATTTTATACTCCCCGAATATCGAAGTCAATAACCCAGCTGCACCTTTATTAGATAATCCTTGGGGTTTACAAATTGGAAGAGCTGTCATGAAAGGCAATTACGTGGACGTAAAATATACAGACTCAAGCTATCCTAAGTATTGGAATAGTCATTACAGAATCGAAGCAGTCGTTGCCTTACAAAATTTACTAGAAGCAACCATGACAGAAGCCACTTTTAAAAAAGTACATCAGCCAAGTTTAGCACTTTACTATTATAAGGACGAAGCAAATCAAGACAATGTGGTTAAAGTGTCTGCGATTCAAAAAATGATGTCCCAAATTGCAACCCCAACCGATTTAAAATTAGCAGTAGCGATGCCTAACACAGGCAATCATGTATTGGCTTCTCCAATTGTTTCAAAAGACATTATAAGTGTTGAACAAGCAACTGCTAAGTTTATTAAAGAAAAAATCCTAAAGCAAAATTAAATTGCTTTAGGATTTTAAGATATTACATCTAGTTGAATGTATTAATCTACATGACGTTTATTTTTACTGGAAACATAAGTGTATACAGCAGGAATTACAAACAAAGTCAATATCAAAGAGAACAATAAGCCGCCTACCACTACGGTACCCAATGGCTTTCTGCTGGTTGCAGCTGCTCCTAAACTAATAGCAATTGGTAAAGCACCTAAGGCTGTTGCTAAGCTTGTCATTAAAATAGGTCTTAAACGTTGTGCAGCTGCTTCTAAAACTGCTTCTCTAATACCCAATCCAGCTTCTCTTTTCTTATTCGCAAATTCTACGATCAAAATACCATTCTTAGTTACTAAACCAATCAACATAATAATACCAATTTGAGAGAAGATATTTAATGTTTGGTCAAGTACCCAAAGTGAAATCAATGCACCTGCAATCGCTAATGGTACAGTAATCATAATTATAAATGGATCTGTAAAGCTTTCAAATTGCGCAGCAAGTACAAGGTAAATTAAGATCAATGCCAATAATAAGGCATAAGAAGTATTAGATGCACTCTCTTTGAAATCTCTTGAAGGACCACTTAAGGCAGTTTGAAAACTTTCATCTAGTTTTTCTTTTGCAATACGTTCCATTGCATTTACCCCATCTCCAATCGTCTTGCCTTCCGCCAAAGATGCAGAAATCGTCGCCGAATTAAATCGATTATAGTGGTAAAGGTTTGGAGGATTACTATTTTCTTCGATGGTCAAAACACTTGAAATTGGAATACTCTCGCCTCTATTGTTTCTAATATAAATTTTACTAATATCTGTAGGTGTATTACGGTCCGACTTAGGTACCTGTGTAATCACTTCGTACTGACGATCGTTCATAATAAAATAAGCAGAACGAGCACCACTAAAAGCAGATTGTAATGCTTGAGAGATATCAGCAGTAGATAAACCAAGGTCTTTGGCACGCATACGATCAATTGTCAAGTCTAATTCTGGTTTATTAAACTTTAAATTCACATCCACGTTGCCAAATGTTTTATCCTTACGAGCAGCCTCTAAAAATTCAGGGATTACATTTCTGATTTTTTGGAAGTCTAAATTCTGTATGATGAATTGCACTGGCAAAGACCCACGTGACATCATACCTACAGAAATAGTTTGTTCCTCAATTGAGAAGATACGCACGTTCTTTAAGCGTTTGAATTTTTTATTTAAATCAGCAGCTATTTCAGATTGAGTTCTTGTTCTATCTTGAATATTCACCATGCCTAAACGACCAGAAGCACCACCACCGCCGCCGCCCCATCCAGGCACACTACCCCAAGTAAAAGCATGTTCTGGAATGGAGTCTTGCATGATTCTGATGGCTTTCAATAAATCAGTCCTTAATTCTTCATAGCTAGTGCCTTCTGCTGCAGACATTGAAATACGCACCGAGCTCTTATCTTCCATTGGCGCTAATTCACTTTGAATATTTTTTCCTACCAAGAAAATAAGGGCAAAACAAACAGCTACAATGACCCATGCCATCCACCTGATTTGTAAAAATTTAGCTAAGCTATTTTTATAGCCAGATTCCATTCCTTTAAAAAATGGTTCGGTACGCTCGTAAAATTTGCCGTGTTGACCACCGTTTCTATTTAGATAAACATTCAATACTGGGGTGATCGTTAAAGACACAAATGCAGAAACCAATACTGCCCCGGCAACTACTACGCCAAATTCTTTGAATAAGGAGCCTACAAAACCTTGTAAGAAAATCACAGGCATAAACACCACCGCCAAAGTAATCGATGTAGATACAACTGCGAAAAAGATTTCTTTACTACCTTCTCTTGCAGCTTCTTTAATAGGCAGGCCTTCTTCTAGTTTTCTAAATATATTTTCAGTCACTACAATTCCATCATCCACCACCAGTCCAGTTGCCAATACGATAGCAAGCAAAGTCAATACATTGATGGAGAAACCCGCCAAGTACATAATAAAGAAAGTGGCGATCAATGAAATAGGAATATCAATCAAAGGTCTAATTGCAATCAACCAATTTCTAAAGAAAAAGAAGATCACCAATACCACCAAGGCAAAAGAAATGACAATGGTCTCCTTCACCTCTGATAAAGCACGGCGAACGTTGATGGTATTGTCAATTGGAACAAAAAATTCAATGTCAGATTTATTCTGTGCTTTTACTTGTTCTAATCTTTTATAAAATTCATCTGCAATTTTAATTTGGTTGGCACCAGGTTGTGGAGAGATAGACAACATGACCACAGGAACGCCATTAAAATAAGTACCCTGATCTTCTTGTTCTGGACCAAGCTCTACTCTAGCGATATCCCCTAATCTTACAATACCAGCAAGGTCTTGCTTGATGATGATATTTCTAAAATCTTTTTCAGTAGACAACCTACCTAAAGTACGAATGATGAATTCTGATTTGTTGCCATAAATACGTCCAGCTGGTAATTCCACATTCTCTTTATTCAAAGCGGTCTGGATATCATTAAAAGCAATGCCAAACGCATTCAGCAAATCTGTGTTCGGGAAAATACGCATCGACATTCTCTTTCCACGCACATTCACACTACTTACTTCGTCAATGGTTTGAAATCTTTGTTGCAATACATTTTCAGCATATTCAGTTAACTCTAATAATCCTTTTGTTTTACTTCTTAAAGTAAGCATGATGATGAAATCCGCATTGGCATCTGCTTTTGAAACTACTGGAGGATTATTAATGTCTTCAGGTAAACTACGCACCGCTTGTGCTACTTTATCACGCACATCATTGGCTGCTGTTTCTAAATTGACGCCCAAGTTAAATTCAACAGTGATATTTGAATTACCCACTGAACTTGAAGAGTTAATCGTACGAATCCCTGGTATACCGTTGATTGCTTTTTCTAATGGCTCTGTAATTTGACTTTGTATTACTTCCGAATTGGCACCTGTATAGGAAGTCTGAACCGAAATAATTGGCGGGTCAATCGCAGGATATTCTCTTAAGGCTAAAAAAGAATAGCCTACTAATCCAAAAATGATAATTGCTACATTCATCACAGTGGCAAGCACCGGACGTTTTAACGAGAGTTCAGATATATTCATCTAAATATTGTATTAATGGTGAGCCTACTTGATAATGTCTACAAGCGACAATGTCTTCCCTATTTTTAAATCACTTCCATCTCTTACAAAAAGCATTCCAGCAACAATTAAACTGTCGCCCACTTGAATACCTGAGGTGATTTCAACGCCAGCAGCAGTTCTATAACCCGTTTCAACATTCACGAATTTTGCTTTGCCGTTTTTAACGACAACTAACTGCTTCACTTTTGAGTCAGGAATAATTACATTCGAAGGCACCAAAATACTTGGCTTTTGTTGATTTTCTCCAAGGAACACTTTAGTGTATGCCCCTGGAATTAATTTGCCTTGTAAATTTGCACGCACTTTAATATTTCTTGTCGTTGCAATAATTTGTGGTTCAATTGCCGCAATGGTTGCAGACATTTTTACTCCTGGATTCGCAATGCTTTCGACAGTGATTTTTTTGCCTACTTTGATATAGTCCTGATACACTTCTGGTAAAGTAAAATCAACTTTCAGTTGATCCATTTTTTGTAAAGTAGTAATCGTAGTTGCATTTGTTATGAAAGCCCCTAAGCTCACTTGCTTTAAACCCATTTGACCAGCAAATGGTGCTTTGATCACCGTTTTGTCAATCAATGATTGCGTATAAGCCTGGTCTGCTTTTAAGCTATTTACTTGTTGTAAGCTAATATCGTAATCGCTTTGGTTGATTCCTTTTGCAAGGACTAATTTTTTATTTCTTTGCTCATTGATCGTAGCTAATTCAAGTTGCACTTTAATTTTTTGCAATTGTGCTTGCAAATCTGCGTCATTCAACTTAGCTAAAACAGTGCCAGCTGCCACCATTTTACCTTCTGGAATTTGTAAAAAAACGATTCTGCCATTGGTTTCTGGACGGATATCTACAAACTCACTCGCTACGACTGAACCATTTACTTCGATAACTTTATCTATCATTTGTGTAGATGCAAGTGCAATATCTACCGATACGGGTGCATTGGCATTAAACTTATCTGTTGACTTTGTCTTTTCCTTACATGCAAACAATCCTAAAATCAGGATTAAGGCAAAATTGTTTAGGTTTCTCAAATTGATCTTATTTTAGTGAATAAAGATAGCTAAAAAGCCATGTTTTAAGCAAGAAAATAGATGAATGGCAGGTTTAGCGGCCCTGATTAAATTGAATTAATTTCTGTTGGATATAGTAGCCAAGCTCTAAATCGTTCAACAAAGCCAATGTGGGATAAGATGGCTTGCAGTATTCCATAAATAGATCCAGCCTAATTCCGTCTAATTTGGTCAATTTCTGAACAAAACGTCTTGTAAATCGATAGTTGATGTATTTTTCTTGCTCTTGACTAATAAGTCGGTTTTGTAGAAACTGCAGGTTCCTATTTCGTTTGAACCTGAACATATTTATGATTTCATTGACATCAAATCCAATCGTTACGCCCCCATTCCCAAAGAAATTTTGTTGATTGCTCAATTTTAAACCTGGTGGCTCATAATTGAAGTACTTGGCATAGTCCATTCGGTTCTGAATAGAATCATACCTATAATAACTGTTGCGGACCGTCACTTCTGGGAGGTCGACACCAGTGACATGGATCATGATATTGAAATTACTAGGGTCTTCAATTTCTGAGGTGCTAAATTTTTGTGTGCTTTTTCCAAACAAAGAAAAACTGAGGGAGTCGTTTGATTGTAGGGTGATTAAATACCTGCCTAAAGAATCGGTTTGGGTAGCGCTATTTTTACTGTATACCATCACCGCCTCAATAGGCCTTCTTCCTGAAATATCATACACGATACCACTAATCGTGCGCATTTGTGCATTCGCCTTAATTAAGGATAAACAAGAGATGATTAAAAATAGAAAAAGGGATTGCTTCATGAATGGCTGTAAAAATAAACATTTCAATGCTTTTATTTATGTTAAAATCGCCCCAAGAAGTATCGTGCCCATCACCACCCATTGAGGCGCCACTTTATACCGAACCAGTAAAATGGCGGTAGTACTAAATACCAATAAATAAAGGCCAATATTCACTTTGCTTAAACTGCCAAGGTCAAATAAAATATCTTTCAATAAATACAAAGTCGCACCCAGCATAATGCCTACCACAGCGGCATAGATGCCTTCTAGGGAACGGTAAAACAAGGCATACTGTTTCAATTTTTGCCAGATGGGGAAAAAGAATAATACAATTAAAAAGCTAGGTAAAAAAACACCAATACTTGCGACAATAGCCCCAATAATCTGCCCACCAATACCCTTCTCGGCCAATGCTAATGCACCCGTAAAACTAGCTATCGAAAAAATAGGTCCAGGAATAGCCCTCACGATGCCAGATCCAGTTAAAAAAGCAGTTCGATCTAATTTCAAAACATCTCTTTTACTTTCTTTCACGCGCTCCGTATTTGGTCTAGTTACATACTGCTCATACATCATTGGAATGAGGACATCCCCGCCACCAAAAACAAAACTGCCGAATCGATAATTATTTTCAAAAAGATTGAACACTTTGCGTTGCTCCCAATTTTGACGCGTGGATTGTTCAGACAAAAATCCAGCAGCCGCAAAAAAGAATAAAAATAAATGCAAATGGATCCATTTGATTTTTTTGGGTGCAGCACCTTGATCTGGAATTCTTTTATTACTGAAATTAGTGACGATGCCCGCTAAAACAATGACCAAAGGAATGGTCCATGGTGTTTTAAAACCAATGATGGTGAGTAGGCCTGCGGCAATAAAAACAAAAAGGGTAATGGTATTGCGTATGGCTTTTTGATATAACAAATAAGTCGCACTGGCGATAAATCCAATCACCATCGGCTGTAATAAATGTAAACTTTTTAATAAAGGTTGTAAGTCGAAATGTGT
>JBILQZ010000025.1:0-16619 GCA_044372935.1 Sediminibacterium sp.
CGCTTTGTTTTCTACCACAGGCAAATGTGCATTCATATCAATTGCCAATAAGGCCTTGGCTTTGATAAAATCATATTCACCCACCATTTGTATATAGCCTAATAATAAACTTGAGTAAGGCGCTAATTGAGCAGTCAATTGTCTTAATACTCGCTGCACTTCCTTGGTTTCATCCTGCTCTAAACTAAATAACTCGTTGTTTAACTCAATGGTTTCCTCTGGTTCAATGAAAGCTGTTTTGCGGCTATCACTTTCACCATGTAAAAATCCCTTGACCTGTCTTTTGTATTCCGAAAATACGGCCACTACACGACGGCCATTGCTAAAGCTCTCGTCGATATCAGCAGTATAACCTGACTTAGCTAGTCTACCCAATACTTTTTCGAATATCCTTCTTAATTCCTGACGCTTTTTATACAACTGCGCGCGGATCTTTGCTAAATCCTCGGAAGCATTGTCCTTCACTAATCCCCTTTCATCTATAATTTCATCTATTGAATCTATAATCGTTTTTTCAAAATAACTCTCCGCAATCACTTCATATAAATGACTATAGGCAGCTTGTCTTTCCGCATCAAACCATTTGAAAATTTGACCCATATGGTCCACCAACCTACGCACCAATAACCATTGCTCTCCTGTTAATTGAGCACCAGGAATACCTAATAGTTTTAAATCCTTCCTAATATCAAGGATAAAATCACTTGGGAAGTATTGATTGGCTTGTTTAATAAACTGGTATTCCTGAGTTTGCTTTAAAGCAGTTTGGATATACTTTAAGTGGGTATGAATCCGCATCGCTTCCACCTGCTCCTTTCCAATAGTGGATTGACAGTAATTCAACAAGATGGTCTTGATCTTATCAAATTCTAGTTGTGAAAGGGCATTATCTGGATATACTCGCATGGGCTAATGGGCACAAATTTACTTAAATAAACCTTAACAGCCTTAGAACAAATTGGGCTGTGAATTGTTGTAATTTCAAGTAATCTATTTTTATGAAAACAATACGACAGTTTTTCCTTCTATGCTTCAGCGTGATATCCTTTTACGCCTGCGCTCAAACCCCTAAAAAACAAGTTAAACAGCAAAAAATCAATATGGAAAATACCCAAACAATTACCCTAGGATCTGGCTGCTTTTGGTGTACAGAAGCCGTTTACCAAAGATTAGAGGGCGTGGTAAAAGTAACCAGTGGCTACAGCGGTGGCCATATCGAAAACCCTACTTATGAGCAGGTTTGTGATAAAACCACTGGACATGCCGAAGTTTGTCAAATCGTTTTTGATACTACTAAAATAAGTTTAGACGATATCTTGTCTGTTTTTTGGAAAACACATGATCCAACTACACCCAACCAACAAGGAAATGACGTGGGGCCTCAATACCGTTCTGCAGTTTTTTACCACAATGAACGACAAAAAGAATTGGCTTTACAATACATTAAAGAATTGGATGCTAGTAAAGCTTGGGATAAACCCATCATTACTGAAGTAACTGCTTTTAGTAAATTCTATGCTGCAGAATCTTATCACCAGAACTATTACAATAACAATACCAATCAAGGCTATTGCAGGTATGTTATTGGGCCAAAATTGGATAAATTCGAAAAAGTTTTTAAGGATAAGTTAAAAAAAGAGGACGAATAGTAGCTATAAAGAAGCTATTTCAATTGACAGATCCAATTTGACAATAATATTTTACCTTAGGGATTCAATACTTTGAATCCCTAATTTTTTGATATGAAAAAAGTCCTTTTCGTTTTAATACTTTCCATTTTATCGGGTAAACATTATGCGCAGCCCTTGGTCAATGAGTCGGATGTTTTAAGGGGCAGTTTAAATGAAAATAGAGATTGGTTTGATATCAAGAAATATGTCATAGATGTAACCCCGCATTACGAAACCAAATCCATCACCGGTGTGGTCAGCTGGAAAGCTTTGGCAGTGAAAACTTCCAAACAAATTCAAATAGATTTACAAGCACCACTGGTGTTGGATAGTGTTTTTATTTGGAACAATATAAATGACAGCTTAAGGCCGATCAAATTAAAATTTACAAGATCCAATCATATTGCGCTGGCACAATTAGAGCAAGCATTACCAAAGGGTCAGGAATTTGGCTTAACCCTTTTTTACCACGGGGTGCCTAAAGAAGCGATAAGACCCCCTTGGGATGGTGGATGGATTTGGAAAAAAGACAGCAATGGACAAGCTTGGATGTCTGTCGCTTGTCAAGGATTAGGTGCTTCTGTTTGGTATCCTTGTAAAGACCACCAATCTGATGAACCAGAGGAAGGCGCTATACTATCTATACAAGTTCCAAAAGATAAAAACCTCATTGCAATTGGGAATGGCCGAAGAATGCCTGAACAAAAATGGAGCCCAAATAATGCGTATAATAAATTTTCTTGGCAGGTGACCAATCCAATTAACAATTACAATATCATCCCCTATATTGGAGATTATGTGGGTTGGAAAGAAAACTATAAAGGCTTAAAAGGGAATTTAGATTTAAGCTATTGGGTATTAAGAGCAGACTCTGCAAAAGCAGTAGAACAGTTCAAACAAGTACCAAAAATGTTAGAAGCATTTGAATATTGGTTTGGCCCATATCCTTTCTATGAGGATGGATTTCAAATGGTGCAAAGTCCACATTTAGGCATGGAACATCAATCTGCGATTGCCTATGGGAATCAGTTTAAGAATGGTTATTTAGGAAGAGATTTATCTGGTTCTGGATGGGGACTAAAATGGGATTTCATCATTGTGCACGAAAGTGGACATGAATGGTTTGCAAACAATATTACCACCAAAGACATAGCGGATATGTGGGTGCACGAAGGTTTTACCAATTATGCTGAAACCTTATTCACCGAATACTTTTATGGTAAAAAAGCAGGTAATGAATACAATTATGGTATTCGTAAAAATATCCAAAATGATATTCCTGTAATTGGAACCTATGGCGTCAATCAGGAAGGAAGTGGTGACATGTATTACAAAGGGGCTAATTTATTACATACTATTAGACACGCCATCAACAATGATAGTTTATTTAGAAGTATTTTAATTGGATTGAATCAACAGTTCTACCACCAAACTGTTACGACTGAGCAAGTAGAAAATTACATTTCACTTCGTGCTAATTTTGGCTTTCAAAAAGTATTTGACCAGTATTTAAGAACCATACAAATTCCAGTTTTAAGCTATCATTACAACGATAAAGAAAAAATATTTAGGTACGAATGGAAAAATTGTGTGCCTGGTTTTAATCTACCCTTGCATTTTGAATATGCGGGAAAAAATTACAGCTTTATGCCGATGGATTATCAACCACAAGAACGTTTGATTCAAGCAGCAAATTTTAACTTAAATGATTTTGTACAAACCATCGAAAAGCAATACTATATAAAATTAGAGGAGGTTAAATAAGTAGTCCAACCAACAATAAATTCAATTTATTTTTTCAAGACCCTACCTAAACTGTACAAACGTTTTTGCCAATAAGGCTCCGATAAATCACTAATAGTAACCCCTTGACTGGTGGATGCATGAGCAAACTTATTATTGGTCATGTAAATACCCACATGTGAAATAGAGCGGCTACCATCTGTTTTAAAAAAGATCAAATCTCCTTCTTTTAAATCTGACCAATCTATTTTTTCACTTTGCTCATATTGTTCTGCAGCTGTTCTTTTAAGACTGGTATTATAAATAGCGTTCATTACATCCAAAGTAAAATAAGAACAATCCACCCCTCTTTTACTGGATCCACCTAAAACATAGGGTGTGCCCCACCACTCATCTATTTTTTGTAATAATGGGATATTACTTATTTCTTCTACCGCAATATCCATTTGAATTGAGTACTTTAATTGTAACCAATTGGCTTTCTCTACATCGGTTAAATTATCTGGCATTTTATCCGTTCGCTGATTGGAAACTAAAACCGGTTCAGACTCAATAGCATCAGATGCTTTTTTAAGATAGACTCTACCTGGTTTAACTGATATATTATCTAAAAATTCAATATTATCATTTTCTGCTTGAGGAACTGCGACCATCGCTGGCAAATTTCTTTTGGGTGCCGCCTTCCATTGAGTGGTTTTGGTTTGAACCGTCTGCTTCAAATTAGTCCAACTCGAACAGCTTGTCAATAAAGACATTGTAAAGCCTACACTCAATAAATAGATAGTACTTTTTTGCATCAAGGGCAAGATAAGCCAAGATGCTTAAAATTGGTTCAATTGGCCTTATTTTAACCGTTTTTTGTGGAAAATTAAGCCCGCTAAAGCCCTGCTTTTTTACGATATTTGTTCCTTATCCCGATAGCCCAGATGCCCAAATTTTCACATTTACACGTCCACACCCAATATTCTTTACTAGATGGCGCAGCCTCTATTGATGGTCTCTATAAAAAAGCAATCAAAGACGAAATGCCTGCATTGGCTATCACTGACCACGGGAATATGTTTGGAGCATTCAATTTCGTTAGTCAAGCATGGAAGAATACTAAAGTCGTTGGGAAAGATGCCAATGGAAAAGACATTTTAGCCCCCACAGTGAAACCCATTGTTGGTTGTGAATTTTATGTGGTGAAGGACAGGCATATCAAACAATTTACAAAAGAACATAAGGATGATCGTTTTCACCAAGTGCTTTTAGCCAAGAATGCGGTGGGCTATCAAAACCTAATCAAGCTAACTTCTCTTGGCTATATAGAAGGGATGTATAGTAAGTACCCGAGAATTGATAAAGAGCTGATTGAAAAATACCATGAAGGGATCATTGCCACCACCTGTTGTATTGGAGCGCATGTGCCTCAAGCCATTTTAAGAGACGGTGAAGAAGCGGCAGAAAAAGAATTCAAATGGTGGTTGGATTTATTTGGTGAAGATTATTATATCGAAATCCAAAGACACCAAATTCCAGAACAAGAAATCATCAACAATACCCTACTTAAGTTTTCAAAAAAACATAAGGTAGATGTGATTGCGACCAATGATAGCCATTATGTCAATGAAGATGATGCGAATGCACATGACATTTTATTATGTATCAACACGGGCGAAAAACAGTCTACTCCTGGGTTTGATGATTTCGTAAATGATGAACTTCAAATAAAAAATAGAAGATTCAAGTTCCCTAATAACGAGTTTTATTTTAAGACCCAATCCGAAATGATTGAGTTATTTAGTGATATCCCTGAATCTATAGACAATACCAATGCGATTGTTGACAAAGTGGAAGTTTTGAATTTGAAAAAGGACATCCTCTTACCTGCTTTCCCTATTCCGAAAAGTTTTCAGATTCATAAGGACGCGAACATGAATCAATGGGAATTCTTAAAACATATTACTTGGGAAGGAGCACATAAAAGATACGATGCCATTACTACAGAGATACAAGAACGTATTGACTTTGAATTGTTCACGATACAAACCATGGGTTTTGCTGGTTACTTCTTAATTGTAAGTGACTTTATCAAAGCAGGCCGTGAAATGGATGTATTTGTTGGTCCAGGACGTGGATCTGCAGCAGGTTCAGTAGTTGCCTATTGTATTGGCATCACGAATATCGACCCCATTAAATACCAATTACTATTTGAGCGTTTCTTAAATCCGGATCGTAAGAGCATGCCCGATATTGATACGGACTTCGATGATGAAGGCCGTCAGAAAGTGATTGATTATGTAGTAGAAAAATATGGCAAGGAACAGGTAGCACAAATTATTACCTATGGTACAATGGCTGCTAAAAGTAGTATCAAGGATGTGGCACGTGTGATGGATCTCCCTTTAGCTGAATCCAACTTATTAGCCAAACTTGTTCCAGATAAACCAGGCACCGAATTAAACAGATGCTTACACGCTCCTATTACGGTAAAGGAAGGTGAAAAATCATTGGCCGAAAAAGAAGGCTATCAGTCCGATGATATAGATAATATTAAGAAACTAAGAGAGATCTATGCGGGCAACGATTTAAGAGCCGCTGTATTACATGAAGCAGAAAGATTAGAAGGATCTATTCGTAATACAGGTATTCACGCAGCAGGTATCATCATTGCACCTAGCGACTTAACAGAAATCATGCCCGTGGCTACTGCGAAAGATTCTGATTTATGGGTGACCCAAATCGAAGGTTCTGTGATCGAAGAAGCTGGCGTAATTAAAATGGACTTCTTGGGTTTAAAAACCCTCTCCATTTTGAAAACGGCATTGCAATTGATCAAACAAAATCATGGTGTCACTATTGATTTGGATAATATCCCATTGGACGACGAAGCTACTTTTCATTTATACCAACGCGGTGAAACCAATGCCACTTTTCAGTTTGAGAGCGTGGGCATGCAAAAATATTTGCGTGAATTAAAGCCAGACAAATTTGCCGACTTAATTGCGATGAACGCCTTGTACCGTCCAGGTCCAATTGCGTATATCCCGAATTTTATTGAACGTAAACATGGTCGTGAAGCGATACAATATGACTTACCTATCATGGAAGAAATATTGTCCGACACTTATGGTATTACGGTATACCAAGAGCAGGTAATGCTTTTGAGTCAAAAAATTGGTGGCTTTACAAAAGGAGATGCGGATGTATTGCGTAAAGCAATGGGTAAAAAACAAAAGTCAGTACTGGATAAAATGAAGGCGCAGTTTGTAGAAGGCGCCATGAAAAATGGTCACCCAGAAAAAGCATTGGATAAAATTTGGACAGACTGGGAAGCTTTTGCACAATATGCCTTCAACAAATCTCACTCTACCTGTTATGCTTATGTAGCCTATCAAACTGCTTATTTAAAAGCACATTATCCTGGTGAATATATGTCTGCTGTATTAAACCATGCAGGTAGTATTGACAAAATCACCTTCTTTATGGAAGAGTGTAAAAGAATGGGCATTAAAGTATTGGGTCCAGATATCAATGAATCCTTACAAGGTTTTTCTGTAAATAAAAATGGAGAAATTCGATTTGGTTTAGGTGGTTTAAAAGGTGTTGGTGAAGCGGCCATTGATGCCATTATTTTAGAGCGTAATAAATCGGGGCATTTTGAAACCATGATTGATTTTATCAAGCGTGTATTATCAAGGGCCGTGAATAAAAAATCATTAGAAAGTTTAGCGTATTCTGGCACATTTGATTGTTTCCCAGAATACCATCGAGCACAATATTTTTATACAGGTGACGGCGATCGAACCAATGGTATGGAAAAATTGATTGGCTATGCGCAAGCTATTCAATCCATGAATACAGGAACAGCCAATACCCTATTTGGCGACCTGCCTTCTGCCATGCAAGTGCCTATTCCAAAATTGGCCACCTGCGAAGAATGGACTTTGACAGAGAAGTTGGATCATGAAAAAGATATTACGGGTATGTTCATGAGTGGGCATCCCTTAGACCATTTTAATTTCGAGTTAAAACATTATGCATTTTCTCCTATCAATGAGTTCAATGAAGTCAAAGATAATTTGATCAATTTCCCAAATAACTTAGGCAAGAATTTCAAATTGGCTGGTTTAGTTACCGAAGTACAACACCGCATCACTAAAACAGGTAAGAATTTTGGCTCTTTTGCAATCGAAGATTTTACAGGCAAAACTGATTTTATATTATGGAGTGAGGATTATGTAAAATTCCAGAACTATTTAGAAGTGGGACAAAAGGTTTGTATCAATGGTTCCTTCAGGAACAGGTTCAACCAACCTAATAATTTTGAATTCAAACTTCAAACCATGTCTTTATTGGAGACTGTAAAACAACTTCAAACAAGAACCGTGGAATTGAGTTTACATCCTGCCAACTTAAAAGCAGAAGCCATTCAGTTTTTAGAACAAAATGTAAAAGCAAATCCTGGCAGAACTTCTCTTAAAATAACTTTTGTGGAGCCAAGAGAACAAATTGTTGCAAGCTTATTGACAATTGACAAGGGGTTCCTGGTGAATGATGAATTCGTAGAATTCCTAGACAAAAACCCTGAATGGAACGTACAGGTGAAGTTAAATAACTAGCTGCCAAAGTAATTGTCCCCATTCAACCCCTCAAAGGTGGAAAAGTCAAGATGGCAGATATTAAAGTTTGGAGCTAATTTTGTACTAAGTAATTAAGAACAAGAAAAATTTAAAAATACAATTATGGCATTAGAATTTACAGACGCGAACTTTCAACAAACAGTGATTGAAAGTGACAAATTAAGTGTGATCGATTTTTGGGCAGAATGGTGTGGACCATGTCGTGCCATCGGACCAGTTATCGAAGAATTAGCTGTTCAATACGAAGGGAAAGTAAATATTGGTAAAGTAAATGTGGATGTTAACCCTACTTTAAGCATGAACTTTGGTATTACTTCCATTCCTGCGATCCTTTTTGTTAAAGGTGGCGAAGTGGTTGACAAACAAATTGGCGCTGTCCCTAAAGCAGTCTTAGATAAAAAGATTCAAGCACATTTATAAATTTCAATAATTGATATTAGATGGGTTACCCTCTAATTCAAAACCTTTCTAAATCCCGCTACTTGCGGGATTTTTTATGCCTTTTAATCCAAAAAAATAACAATTATTAATTACCTTTCTACCCTAAATTTAACCCATGGCAAGATTTCAAGGCTTAATAGGCATCGTTTTGATTTTAATGATTGCTTTTTTATTCTCTAACAATAAAAAGCGTATCAATTATCGATTAGTATTAAGTGGATTAGCCTTACAGTTAACCATCGGTATTTTGATCTTGAAAATACCTGCCATTACAAGCTTTTTTCAAATATTAGGAAAAGGCATGGGTAAGATAGAAGAATTTGCACGTCAAGGTGCTGCATTTGTATATGGAGGTGTTGCTGCAATGGGTCCTGCTGGGGTAACTGATTTTACCAATGGAGGATTTGTATTTGCATTCAATGTGACTGCGACCATTATTCTAGTATGTGTGTTAGTTGCTTTATTTTACCATTTCGGGATCATGCAAAGAATCATTTCCATGATTGCCAAAGCCATGAACTTTATCATGAGGGTAAGTGGCGCTGAAGCATTGAGTAATGTAGCTAGTGCATTTGTGGGACAGGTAGAAGCGCAGGTGATGATCCGTCCTTATCTACCAACCATGACAAAAAGTGAAATTTTAGCAAGTATGAGTGGTAGCTTAGCTTGTATTGCTGGTGGTATATTAGTGGTGTATGCAAATATGGGTGCTCAAGCTGGTATGGATTTAGCGCCTAAATTAATTACAGCCAGTTTGATGGCTGCTCCTGGTGCTTTAGTGATTGCAAAGATTCTTTTCCCTGAAACTGAAACTTCTCAAACGATGGGTAAAGTAACTTTAGAAGTAAAGAGCCAATATAGCAATACCATTGATGCAATTACACATGGTGCTGGAGATGGATTTAAAATTGCCATGAATGTTATTGCGATGTTAATTGGATTTATCGCCTTAATCGCCTTAGTAGATTGGAGTTTATTAAAGATTGGACACCTTTTTAGTGCCAATATAGATTTAAGCTTAAACTATATTTTTAGCAAACTATTTTATCCAATGGCATGGGCAATGGGTATTCCTAGTGTAGATGTCCAAAGTGCTGCTACCCTATTAGGTCAAAAATTAACCATCAATGAATTTGTTGCGTTTAAGAGTTTGACCAGTAAAGTGATCCCAATTGTAACAGAAAAAGGCTTATTGATTGTAAGTATTGCAATTTGTGGTTTCGCCAATTTCAGTAGTGTTGGAATGTTAATTGGCGGTATTGGTGAATTAGCACCATCTCGTCGTAAAGACCTTGCTGAACTGGGCTTAAAAGCACTATTAGCAGGTACGTTGGCGTCTTATCTTTCTGCAAGTATCGCAGGTATTTTGATTGGCTAATTAAATATTAACTAACTTTGTGTCCTAATTTTCAGAGTATGAAACAGGCGCAAATTCAAGTAATCGTAGAGGCTCAATCAGATGTAGTTTTAAAAACGATTGGACAAAAAATTATCCAAAACGAACGTATCAGTTTTGAAGATGGTGTGGCGCTATTTGAAAAAGCTTCTCTCCCATATGTTGGCGCATTGGCTAACTGGAAAAGAAATGAATTACATGGCGACAATACTTATTTCAACCGCAACTTCCATATAGAACCTACCAATGTTTGTGTTTTCTCTTGTAAGTTTTGTTCTTACTCAAAATTATATGCCCACAAAGAAGAAGGCTGGGAATTAACGATTGACCAGATGATGGATATCGTTCGTTCATACGATGGAAAACCAGTTACCGAAGTGCATATTGTTGGTGGTGTGCATCCTAAATTAACTTTAGCTTTTTTCTTGGATTTGATGCGCGCTATTAAAGCACATCGTCCTGAATTACATATCAAAGCATTCACCCCTGTAGAATTAGATTACATGTTCCGAAAAGCAAAAGTTTCTATTCAAGAAGGGATGCGTCTTGCACATGAAGCTGGTCTAGATTCATTACCTGGTGGTGGCGCAGAAATTTTTCATCCGGATGTGCGTACCATTATTTGTGAGGACAAAGTAGATGCGAATGGTTGGTTAGCTATTCACCAAACTGCCCATGAATTAGGCATGCATAGTAATGCCACTTTATTATATGGTCATATCGAAAAGTATGAACACCGTGTAGACCATATGGAGCGTTTAAGACAATTACAAGACCAAACAAAAGGGTTCAATACATTTATTCCGTTGAAGTTTAGAAACAAAGACAATGAAATGAATGAGGTTCCAGAATCTACCATGCTGGAAGATTTAAAAATGTATGCAATCTCTAGACTATACTTAGATAATTTCCCGCATGTAAAAGCGTATTGGCCAATGTTAGGAAGACAAGTAGCACAATTGACTTTGAGCTATGGTGTCAATGACATAGATGGCACGATCGATGATACCACAAAAATTTATTCAATGGCTGGTAGTGAGGAACAAAATCCTGCTATGTCTACTTTAGAATTAGTAAGGTTAATCAAGCAAGCAAAAAGAACGCCAATAGAAAGAGGCACGCTATACAATGTGATTCAAGATTTTAGTTTAGTGGACGAAGCGGCTATCGAAGCGTAACAGCTTAACATTCTGCTAAACCAATTGGAATTTGAGTGGCCAAACCACCATCAGCAGTTTCTTTGTATTTCACATTCATATCCAATGCGGTATTCCACATGGTATGTATTACTTTGTCTAAACTTACCAAAGCATAGTCTGGTTTACTTTGCAAAGCCAATTGCGCAGCTGTGATGGCTTTGATTGCACCCATAGTGTTTCTTTCGATACAAGGTATTTGAACCAATCCTCCTACTGGATCACAAGTTAATCCTAAATGATGTTCCATCGCAATCTCTGCAGCCATTAATACCTGTCGTTGATTGCCTCCTAATAATTCAGTGAGTCCTGCAGCCGCCATTGCAGAGGAGACACCTATCTCTGCTTGACATCCACCCATTGCAGCTGATATGGTCGCCCCATTTTTAAATAAAATACCTATGGCATTTGCCGTCAATAAAAAACGATGAATGTCTTGTTGACTGTCTTTATTACAAAATTGAATGGCATACATTAATACAGCTGGGATCACCCCTGCTGCGCCATTGGTAGGTGCGGTGACAACCCTGCCAAAACTTGCATTTTCTTCGTTCACTGCTAAGGCAAAACAACTTACCCAATCTAAAATTGAGGTAAAATCATTCCCACCTTGTTTTACTTGCTCCATCCATTCTGCCCTAGAAAATACCTTTGATGTTTCCGAATGATTTGCATCAAGATGTTTCAATAATTTGGCGTTTAAATCAAAAGCCCTTCTACGCACTTGAAGTCCGCCAGGCAAAATTCCTTGAGCATAGACGCCTTTAAAAATACATTGCGCCATCGTCTCCCATAAAAGATCTAATCCCTGAGACAAAGCCTCTTCTGTATGCAATTGTTTTTCGTTCTCTTTTACAATATCAGAAATGGGCAAACCCGTTTTAATACACCAATGTATTAAATCATTGGTATGAAAAAAATTAAAGGGTACCTCTACTGTAGTTTCTTTTTTATCTTCTACTACATGCCCTAAATCTAATCCGTCTTCTGATTTTTCTGTTTCAATGAATCCACCACCCACCGAATAATAAGTATATGTTTTTACCGCTTCTTTGAATTCAACCACAAATTGCATTGCATTTGGATGATAAGGCAAACTTTTATCTTTCAAAAAAATTAGATGCTGCGCATAGTCAAAAGGAATCGTATGTGCGCCATCTAACTGAATCTGTTGATTGTCTTTAATGGCTTGTACTTTTCCTGCTATCAGACTCGTGTCTGTTGTCACAGGATCCTCCCCTAATAAACCCATTAAAATGGCCGTATCCGTACCATGGCCTTTACCAGTTTTGGCTAAAGAACCATATAGATACACATGAATGGCCTGAATTGTATCGATAGTAGAAAATTGGGCAGCCCTTGCTAATGCATGTTTTGCAGCACGCCAGGGTCCTAGGGTATGCGAACTTGAAGGTCCCACACCAATTTTAAACATATCAAAAACCGAGATAAACTTTTCCATAGACAAAACAAATGTAAGTGAGTTTGAAGTAGATATGCACAATTGGGGCATAATTTAATGCGAAATGCGCTGCAAAATTGGTGGCTGTTTGGTAATAATTTGCGAAATTTGAGTACAAATTATACAACATGGAATTATCTTCTCTATTAAATCGTTTTAGTGAACCAGAAACTTTAAAGATGGCCAAATTAGGTCGTGAATTAAGGGCACAAGGAATTGATGTGATTGATTTAAGTTTGGGTGAACCAGATTTTGATACACCGCAACATATTAAAGATGCAGCGATCAAAGCCATCAATGACAACTGGAGTCATTACACACCAGTAGCTGGTTTTTTAGATTTAAGAGAAGCTGTTTGTACGAAATTAAAAAGAGACAATAACCTAGATTATACCCCTGATCAAATCATCACTTCGACTGGTGCAAAACAAAGTTTAGCAAATGCGCTTTTAGCATTAGTGGACGAAGGAGACGAAGTGATTATCCCAACACCTTATTGGGTTACTTATTCTGAATTGGTTAAAATTGCGCGTGGTAAAGTTGTTGAAATCCGCACAGCTGTAGAAGCAGGATTCAAAGCGACACCAGCTCAAATAGAAGCAGCCATTACGCCAAAGACGAAGGTATTCATGTTCTCTTCTCCTTGTAATCCTTCTGGTGCAGTGTATAGCAAAGCTGAATTAGAAGCTTTAGCACAATTGTTTAAAAAATATCCTCAAATAACTATCCTTTCGGATGAGATTTACGAATACATCAACTTTGTTGGCAAGCACGAAAGCATTGCACAATTTAGTGAGATCAAAGACCAAGTAGTTTTGATCAATGGTTTATCTAAAGGTTTTGCTATGACTGGTTGGCGCTTAGGGTATACCGCATCTAATTCCACAGTTGCTAAAGCGATGGAGAAATTACAAGGTCAATTTACTTCTGGTACTAGTTCTATCACTCAGAAAGCGGCTGTTGCAGCTTTAACAGGAGACTTAAAACCTTCTATCGAAATGACAGAAGAGTTTACACGTCGTCGAACTAAAACATTAGAATTGGTGAACGCAATGCCAGGATTCAAATGTTATGCACCTGAAGGCGCCTTCTATGTATTCCCAGACGTGAGTAGTTATTATGGCAAATCAGATGGTACACATACCATTACAAATGCGTCAGATTTTAGTATGTATTTATTAAACACGGCACATGTATCTTCTGTCATGGGTGATGCATTTGGAGAACCAAAATGTGTTCGTTTCTCTTTTGCCAACAGCATGGAGAATATCGAAAAAGCTTGGGCAAGAATTAGAGAGGCTTTAGCGAAATTGAATTAATCCCTATTTAAAATAGTAAAAGAAGCGTTACACTTGTAGCGCTTCTTTTTTTGTCGTAATTTTATCCCGATCATGACGCCAGAAAAATTTCAAATGTTTGAAAATCGATTGCTTAAAAATTATAAGCATCGATTAAAACAAGCAAAGCGACTCAATGTCACTTGCTGGCGATTGTATGACCATGATTTACCAGAATTCCCTGTCTGTATTGAGTTTTATGAAGCATATATTTATATCGCCGAATACAATCGTCGACATGCATTAACAGACGAAGAACATACCCTTTGGTTTACCGAAACCAAAAGAATCATTTCTGAAATGACGGGCGTGCCTACTGACCATATGTATGTAAAACTGCGCAAAAGAATGTCGCACAGAGAAGGCCAATACGAAAAAGAAGAAGTGACGGAATCTAAGATCATTACTGTGCAAGAAAATGGATTACAGTTTTTAGTCAACCTAACCGACTATTTAGATACAGGTTTATTTTTAGACCATCGTGTGACAAGACAAATGGTGCAAGCAGAAGCAAAAGACAAGCATTTCTTAAATCTATTTAGTTATACCAGTTCCTTTTCTGTGTATGCAGCCAAAGCAGGTGCTAAAACGGTCACCTCTGTCGACTTATCTAAAACATACTTGAATTGGAGTGAAGAAAATTTTAAACTCAATCAATTAGACCACCCTACAGCATTTCAATTTATTCATGCAGATGTAAAGCAATATTTAAAAACATTGCCCATGAATTATTATGATTTAGTGGTAATGGATCCTCCAACTTTTAGCAATAGTAAAAGAATGAAGGATATTTTAGACATTCAAAGAGACCATGTAGAATTGATCAATGATATGCTGAAGGCGATGAAACCTGGAGGGATACTTTATTTTAGTACCAACTTCACTCAGTTTATAATTGAAGCAGAACAAATTAATGCTGATCAAATAAAAGATATCACTAAAGCCACTACCCCATTTGATTTTGAAGGAAGGTTAAAACGTTGGTGTTATAAAATTGTAAAACCAAATGAAGCAATTACTTAGAAGCTTCTTGAATGGCTAGTCTAATTGCTTTATCTATATCCAACACCTGAGGGATGACCATTTGTTGGTTGTCATTTTGAATCACATAATCACATAAACGCATCTTAATCGTATCTGAAATTTGATTGCGCATTCTAGACTCCACTTGTTCCTTGCTGATGCCATCTCTTTGCATCACGCGATGCATTCTAAGGGTTGGAGCTGCTGTTACACCAATGACTTTAAACAACCCTTCCGCTGAACCAGACTCAAAAATCAAAGCAGCTTCTTTTATAACGTATGGCGTTGCTTGTTGTGCGGCCCAATCTTTTGCAGCTTGAATAGTCACTGGATGCACTATGGCATTCAATAATTGTAATTGATAAGGGTCATTAAAAACAATGGTTGCTAGTTGATCCTTTTGTAATTGTCCTCCTTTATAAATATCAGCACCAAATTGAGCGATCAATTTTTCTTTAATGATTGGACTATTTTGCATGATCAATTTGGCTTGTTCATCAGCATTGAAAACAGGAATGCCCAAAGTAGCAAACATTGCTGCTACCGTAGATTTTCCGGATCCAATACCGCCTGTTAAGCCAATTATTCTTGACATACTTCCCTATTATAGAATCAAATTTTAGAAAACAATTTAAAATAAAAAAATCCGAAATCAGTTTCCATCATTGGACGGGCTAATTTCGGATTCATGTATAAAACAATTAGTTTTATTTATTCATTGCTTGAGACCACTCTAAGCTAATAGAAGATCTTTCAATCTTTAAATAACTACCTGGGCTCACTTCCAATTGAATGGTATTGTCTTCGTTCACCTTATTGATTGTACCATGAATACCTGCAATAGTGACTACTTTATCTCCTTTTTGCATGTTATCAATAAACTTCTTTTGCTCTTTTGCTTTTTTAGCTTGTGGGCGGATCATGAAAAACCAGAAAACCAAGATGATACCACCTAACATGATCAATTGAAAAGTTCCACCTTGTTGTGGTGCTTGTAATAAAATTTGTGTCATTTTGTTGTGTTTGTATTTTTAAACTTGATTACAAAGATAGTGCAATCCAATTACTTTGCTTTATGACTTATCTTTTGAATCTTACCGCTGGATACCAATTCTTTGTGGATATTATCCAGGATACCATTGACAAAGTGACCACTTTGTTCGGTACTATATTCTTTAGCAAGATCGATATACTCATTGATCGTCACTTTAGTTGGGATGGTATCAAAATATAATAATTCACAAACGCCTAATCTTAATAAGATCATATCAATCACAGCAATACGTTCTGGATCCCAATTCTTCAATTTTGGCACAATCAACCCTTCTGTCACGTCCTTTTTCTCTATGGCTGTGCGTAATAAATCCTTCGCAAATTTCATTTTTTCGTCCCCAACTAAATCCAAGAAATCTACTGAATTTGGCTTTTGAAAATAATTCAACATAAATCCAATGATCATGTCCCCATCGTCATCCCAATTAGAAAACTGTGATTCAATGGTTTCGACTGTATTGGTTGAATTTAAAATAAGCTCTCCAAAGATGAATTTTAAGATGGCCGCTTCCTTTGTTTTATCTCTATTTTCCTCCTGAATATAGCTTTGGTAAGTTGGAGACTCCACTAATTGACGGAAAATGGTCTTAACCATATCATTGTCAATCCATTGCTGAGGCTTAACGATTTCTATAGCTTGTTTGAATTTTTCGGACGCTAAGGTCTGCCAAAC
>JBILQZ010000140.1:0-4487 GCA_044372935.1 Sediminibacterium sp.
CTGCTGCCAAACCATTTTTGTTAATAGTTCTTAAAGCATCAGCAGATACTTTTAAAGTGATCCAACGATCTTCTTCAACAAAGTAGAAACGCTTCTTTTGTAAGTTCGGAAGAAAACGACGCTTTGTTTTAATATTAGAATGCGATACGCTGTTTCCAGTCATCGGCTTCTTTCCAGTTATCTGACATACTCTAGCCATGAGAAATAATTTTTTACGGACGGCAAAGGTAAGTAAATATCCCTTACAGTCCCATTTTTTTAAAGTTTTTTTCTTTCAAACGAAGAAAAAGGTCCATTTATTGCTAAAATGTTGGTTTTTAACCCCTTTTAACCCTTAAGAATAGTATTCTGTTCTTAATTCTTGAACTCTTTTGTCTTCCATATATTCGTCAAAAGTCATCAATCTGTCGATGATGCCTTTAGGGGTTAATTCAATCACACGATTGGCTACCGTTTGCATAAAGGTATGGTCATGTGAGGTCATTAATACAATACCAGGGAAATTCTGACAACCTTCGTTGAAACTTTGGATACTTTCCAAGTCTAAGTGGTTGGTTGGCTGATCTAAAATCACCACATTCGGATTCTGCAACATCATCTTACTAACCATACAACGTACTTTCTCTCCTCCACTTAATACGTTCGATTTTTTCATGACATCATCACCACTGAACAACATCTTTCCTAAGAACCCACGGATAAATGGTTCATCTGCATCCGTGATATGCGATGGCACAAATTGTCTTAACCAATCCATCAAAGTCAATGGTTGTGTAAATTCTTCGTTGTGCTCCATTGGCAAATAAGCCTTTGTAATAGTAGTACCCCACTCTAGTGTACCTGCATCTGATTGACCTACTCCATTGATGATGTCAAAAAAATAAGTAATCGCCAAAGGATCCTTACTTAAAAAAGCAATTTTATCATTCTTACTCACAGAGAAAGTAACGTCTTTAAATAAAACACGACCATCCACCGATTTTTGTAATTTTTCTACATTTAAAATTTGATTGCCCACTTCACGCAATGGCTGAAAGATAATACCAGGGTACTTTCTGTTAGATGGTTCAATTTCTTCGATCGTTAATTTTTCTAATGCTTTTTTACGAGAAGTAGCTTGTTTACTCTTACTAGCGTTCGCAGAGAAACGGGCGATAAAGTCCAATAAAGCAGCACGCTTTTCTTCATTCTTTTTATTTTTATCCGACATCTGACGCGCCATCAATTGAGATGACTCATACCAGAATGAATAGTTACCAGTAAAGGTTTTAATCTTAGAACGATCCACATCCGATACATGCGTACAAACTGTATCCAAGAAGTGACGATCGTGACTCACTACTAACACAATGTTTTCGTAGTCTGCTAAAAAATTCTCTAACCAACCAATTGTTTCAATATCCAAACCGTTGGTAGGCTCATCCAATAATAAGATATCAGGATTACCGAATAAGGATTGCGCTAACAATACACGCAACTTAAAGTTACTTGGAATGTCTTTCATTAAAGACTGGTGCATATCTTCCTTCACCCCTAAATCACTTAATAAACTCGCTGCATTACTCTCTGCTTCATAGCCGCCCATTTCACCAAATTCTCCTTCTAATTCACCCGCTCTTAAACCATCTGCTTCCGTAAAATCTTCCTTCGCATACAAAGCATCTTTTTCGTGCATCACTTCCCACATACGCTTGTGGCCTTGCATGACTGTATTTAAAACTGTTTGCTCGTCAAATTCAAATTGGTTCTGCTTCAAGAAAGACATACGCTCTCCTGGAGTAATTTCTACAGCGCCTTTATTGGGTTCAATTTCACCACTTAAAATCTTTAAAAAAGTAGACTTACCGGCACCATTGGCTCCAATAATACCATAACAATTCCCTTTGGTGAAGCTAATATTCACTTCATCAAAAAGTACTCTTTTACCATATGCCAATGTGACGTTTCTTGCACTAATCATTTGTTCAACTGTTTTTGAGGCTGCAAAGTTAAGCTATTTCCGCTTACCAATCCGATCTTGCATGTGCAGAAGTAGACAAGGGCTCAAAAGCTTGATTCAGGTATTTGTAATGCGCTGTAATAGCGATCATGGCTGCATTGTCGGTACAGTATTGAAAAGCAGGTAGATAGGTCTTAAAGCCCATCTTAATGCCTAGGGCTTCTATACCCTTACGAACCCCTGAATTAGCGCTCACTCCGCCAGCAATACAAACTTCTTTGATGCCGGTTTGAATCACTGCTTTCTTTAGTTTATACAATAAGATTTCAACGATGGTATATTGCACAGATGCGCATAAATCGTTCAAATTCGCTTCAATAAATCCGGGCTCTTGTTTTTGTAAAAAATATAAGACACTGGTTTTTAAACCACTAAAAGAATAGTTTAAATCGGGAACCATTGGTTTTGCAAATTCAAACGCTTTTGGATTACCTAACTGTGCTAATTTATCTAAGACAGGTCCACCAGGATAAGGCAAACCAAGTAATTTGGAAATTTTGTCAAAAGCCTCTCCAGCAGCGTCATCAATGGTTTGACCAATAATCGTTAAATCAGATGGACTCGAACATTGTACAATTTGAGTGTGGCCTCCACTCACTGTCAAACATAAAAAAGGAAATGAAGGGCGTGGGTCATCAATTAAATTGGCTAACACATGCGCTTGCATATGATGCACTGCTATCAATGGTTTATTTAAACTTAATGCGAGTGATTTTGCAAATTGAGTGCCCACTAAAAGACTGCCAATCAAACCAGGGGCTTGTGTAAATGCAATGGCATCTAATTGAGCTAAACGTGCTTGGTGCGCTAAATTTGGAAATGCTTTTTTCAAGGATTCTTCCACTACTGGAACGATATTTTCCATATGTGCACGACTTGCTAATTCTGGCACCACACCACCATATTGTTCATGTACCAATTGATTGGCAATAAAATTTGAATGGATAGCGCCATCAATGATCACAGACGCCGCTGTTTCATCACAAGAAGACTCAATAGCAAGTATTGTAATTGATTTTTGCACAACGCAAAGGTAATCTATAAATAGATATCCTTACTTTGATCTTATGGCTTCTACTGGATTCATTTTAGCAGCAATTCTTGCAGGAATAATCCCAGAAATCACACCCAAAACAATACATAAACTCAATGCCATAAAAATAATATTCGGTGCGATGGTAATTGGGAATGGTAAAACCGAACTCAATGCCAAGGTCAATAACCAAACTAAAAATAAACCAACTAATCCACCTACAATACATAAGAAAGCACTTTCTAAAAGGAACTCATATAAAATAGTAGAACTTTTTGCGCCTATTGCTTTTTTCAATCCAATTTGACTCGTTCTTTCTCTAACAGTAACGAACATAATATTGGCTACCCCAAAAGCTCCTACTAATAATGATAAGCCTGCAATCGCCCAGCCACCTTGGTTTACAGAGCCAAAGAAACCTTCCACCTGGTCTTTAAATTGAGCCACGTCATTACAAGTGAAATTATCTTCTTGCGTAGGACTTAACTTTCTTAATTGACGCATCACCCCCGTTAATTCCTCTTGCAAAGCCTTGGAAGTAATTCCAGGTTTTGCTTGTACCATGATGTATGGATTAAAATTATCTGGATTATAAATGGATGCAAAATGATTATAAGTAAACAAACAAGTTCTATCATAATCAAATCCGCCAATAATGCTGCTACCCTGCTTTTCGATGATGCCAATCACCATCAATCTTCGTCCATTGAAAGACACCACTTTACCCAACCCTTTTTCAGCCTTCCCAAAAAGTTCTTCTGAAACCTTATAACCGATTACGCCTACAGGAATACCTCTTTGAAAATCGGCCTCCGTGAAAAATCGTCCATATCCAATATTAAACGCTTGGATATCTTTGAATTCCTCTGTGATTCCATATATATTAATTCCTTTTAATACGTTTTCTTCATAAGTAAACGTGGCATTGGTAGAAGTAAAAAATGCAGTATTTGCTGCAAGGGTGCTTTTCTTTTTGACCATTTCCATTTCAGAGATCTTCATCGAAGGTCTTTTGACAAATTTCCACCATGGATAATCAGGGCCTCCCGCATAATCCCATTTATCAATATATATTGTATTGCTACCAAAACTGGACAAATCACTCTTTACTTTTGACTTTAAACTGTCAATTGTTGCTAAAACGCCGATGATACAAAAGATACCAATGGTGATACCAAATAAAGAAAGAAAGGTTCTTAATTTATTTACTTTAAGCTCTTGAATGGCCATTTTAAAGCTATTCCAAAGGATCCCTAATACTTTAATCATGTCGTAAAATTAGCACATTCATTCGTATAGCCCTAAAATATTGAAGGGCGGTTGATAAAAGGGCTGAATTAACCTATAGGCCGATGAGCAGTTTGTCGAAGAATTTGGTCTATTGTGTTAAAAATAAGCAACATACAACGAATCCTATCTAATTGCTTCGTATTTTCGCGCTGATTTTTAAACTCA
>JBILQZ010000141.1:0-4470 GCA_044372935.1 Sediminibacterium sp.
GGTTTTACCTTGCAGGTGAGGTACATACAAGCTATCTCCTGCTTGTACTTTGAATTGTTGTCCTGCGATTTTAACTACTGCTAACATAATTGTCCAAAATTAGGAGGGCAAAGGTAATTATAATTATCTCAATATGCAAGGAATTCTTGAAAAATATAATTTGGCATTTTTTTAGGCTTCAAAAAGCCCTCCAGGTTTGATGTTCCGTAAAATACCCCCTAAATTTGCCCCTGACTGTATAAGTCATTAACTGAACCACATGAATATTAAGTCATTATTGGCAAAACCCTTTGCAAGTGTTATCTATCGCCAAATTCAAAAGGAGCGTCATACCGCCCTGGCAGATCAGCAAAGTATTCTAAATCAATTAGTTAAGACAGGAAAGACCACCATTTTTGGGAAAGACCATCAATTTGACCAGGTACAAAGCCCCGCTGAATTTCAAGAAGCAGTGCCTTTAAGGGACTATGAGGCTTTCAAAACATATATAGAACAAATCAAAAAGGGGACTCAAAACGTCCTTTGGAAGGGGAAACCCATCTATTTTGCAAAAACAAGTGGCACGACAAGTGGGGTAAAATACATCCCTATTACTAAAGATTCAATTTCCAATCATATTAATGGGGCTAGAAACGCCTTGTTAACTTATATGGCCACCACAGGTCAAACGCAGTTTGTGAATGGCCGAATGATTTTTTTAAGTGGCTCACCTGTATTAGAAAGGGTAGCAGATATTCCTACTGGAAGGTTGAGCGGGATTGTGAACCATCATATCCCTGCCTATTTAAGAAGTAATCAATTGCCAACTTACGAAACCAATTGTATCGAAGAATGGGAGGAGAAATTAGATCAGATTGTAGCCGAAACTATATTAAAAGATATGACTTTGGTAGGAGGGATTCCTCCATGGATGCAAATGTACTTTGACCGCATTGTCGAAAAATCTGGCAAATCGGTGAAAGAAGTGTTCCCCAATTTACAAGTTTTGGTACAAGGGGGTGTGAATTTTGAACCCTATAAATCTAAATTATTTGACACGATAGGAAAGTCCATCGACACCATTGAATTGTTTCCGGCTAGTGAAGGATTTTTCGCTTTTCAAGACACAAGAGAAGAGCAAGGATTGTTATTAAATACCAATAGCGGTATTTATTATGAGTTTATTCCTTTAGCGCATATTCATGAGGCCAATCCTGTAAGATTGAATTTATCACAAGTGACATTAGGTGCACAGTATGCGCTCATCATCAATAGCAATGCAGGTTTATGGGGATACAATATTGGCGACACTGTTAAATTTGTAAGCATCGATCCTTATAGAATCATTGTTACAGGAAGGGTGAAACATTTTATTTCTGCATTTGGAGAACATGTGATTGGAGAGGAAGTAGAAGCGGCCATCTTAGAAGTGGCTGGTGCAATGAACACATCTATTGTGGAGTTTACTGTGGCTCCAAAAATTGCTCAAGATGCCGGAAAAAGTTACCATGAATGGCTTATAGAATTTGAAAGAGCACCTTTGAATATGGAGCTGTTTAAATCTAAATTAGACCAAGCTATGTGTGCTAAAAATGTATACTATCAAGACCTGATTACAGGTCATATTTTGGCCCCATTGGTGATCACCGTTTTGCCGAAAAATGCATTTATTGACTACATGAAGTCTGAAGGAAAATTAGGCGGACAAAATAAAGTACCAAGATTAAGTAATGACCGAAAAATTGCGGATGCATTGCACCTTCAATTAGGCAAATAGTAAGAATAAAATAAAAAGTGTATTTTTAACCACAAGTAACAACTGGATGAGTCAAAAAAGAATTGCCATTTTCGGATCAACAGGTTCCATCGGGAAACAAACCCTAGAGGTGATCGCAGCGAACCCAGACTTATTCGTTGCTGAAATTTTGACGGCACATTCTAATGAGTCTTTATTAATTGAACAAGCTTTACAATTTGAGCCCAATATTGTGGTGATTGGTGAGATAGGCAAATATGCTATCGTTAAAAAAGCATTAGAAGGAAAACCTATTAAAGTATTTGCTGGAGAAGAAGCCCTTGAACAAGTGGCTGCAATGGACTGCTATGATTTTATGATGGCAGGTATTGTGGGCTTTGCAGGCTTGAAGCCAACCATTACTGCAGTAGAAAATGGGAAAGCTATTGGCTTAGCAAATAAAGAAACCTTGGTCGTAGCGGGTGACATTGTGATGCGCACTGCAAGAGAAAAAGGTGCTGCTATTATTCCAGTGGACAGTGAGCACTCTGCAATATTTCAATGTCTTGTTGGAGAAGGAAATAATCCTATCGAAAAAATTATACTTACTGCAAGTGGCGGACCATTCTTAGGCAAGAAGCCTAATTTCTTAGTGAATGTAAAAAGAGATCATGCATTGCAACATCCTAATTGGAGCATGGGTGCAAAAATCTCCATCGATTCTGCTACACTTATGAATAAGGGCTTAGAAATGATTGAAGCAAAATGGTTATTTGACCTAACGCCAGATCAAATCAAAGTGGTGGTACATCCTCAAAGTATTATCCATAGTATGGTTCAGTTTCAAGACGGAAGTATCAAAGCACAAATGGGTTTACCAGATATGAAATTGCCTATCCAATATGCAATGGCATTTCCAAAAAGATTGGCCAATGATTTTCCGAGATACCATTTTGATAAGCCCAACACATTAACTTTTGATGAGCCGGATGTAAAGACTTTTAGAAATTTATTATTGGCAACTGAAGCTATGTATCGTGGAGGAAATGCCCCTTGTGTTTTAAATGCTGCCAATGAAATTGCGGTGTATGCATTTTTGAAAAATAGAATTGGATTCTTAGATATGACAGACCTTATTGAAAGAACCTTAGAGAAAATTGATTTTATCGCCCAACCTAGTTTGGATGACTATTACGAAACCGACGGAGCTGCAAGAGATTTTGCTGCTTCTTTAATACAACTATAAACATGTACCTAGCTGCTATCGATTTAACTGTACTTGCTACAAAAACTGCACAATTTATTTTATCATTTTCTATCATCGTGGTGTTACACGAATTAGGACATTTTATACCTGCGCGTTTATTTGGAGCAAGAGTCGAAAAATTCTATTTATTTTTTAACCCAGGTTTTACCCTTTGGAAAAAGAAAATTGGAGAGACAGAATATGGTATTGGCTGGATTCCTTTTGGGGGCTATGTAAAAATTGCGGGCATGATCGACGAGAGCATGGATAAAGAGCAATTGAATAAAGCCCCAGAAGCCTATGAGTTAAGATCAAAGCCTGCCTACCAAAGATTGATTGTCATGTTAGGTGGCGTCATCGTGAATGCCATTTTAGCGATCATTATATTTATAGGTATTGCCTGGTTTTGGGGAGATAATTTTTTACCTTCTAAAAACCTCAGCTACGGCGTACATGCTACTGAGGTTTCAAAAAAAATGGGCATACAAGATGGAGATATTATTGTATCCATAGACCAACAGGAGTTGACAGATTTTTTTGAATTGGAATCTAAAATAGTAATAGATGCTGCAAAAACGATTCAAGTACAAAGAGGGGATAGTATGATCAACTTAACAATCCCATCTTCTGTAGCAGCTGAACTATCTAATGCAAATAATAGTACTGCATTTGTTTTACCCTTGTTTCCAGTTATTGTCGATTCTATTGGAAAAACTGCCGTGGTGGTAGAAGGTAGCTTTCAAAAAAATGACACTTTATTAAGTATCAATGGACAGTCTGTTCGATACCAACATGAGTTTATTGAAGTAAAGAAAAACTTTAGCGATTCTTTAGTGACGGTATTGGCTAAACGTGGAACTGATACAGTAAAAATTAGAACCTTAATTAATAATAAAGCGCAATTGGGTTTGTTTGTAAAATTGCCAATGCAACTATTCAAAACGGTGCATCAAGATTATAACTTTATGGAAGCGATTCCTAAAGGAGTTCAAAGATGTATAAGTACTTTAGATAATTATGTTACAGGTATCAAGCAAATATTTACAGGCAAAGTAAATCCAAACGATTCATTAGGAAGTTTGATTAGTATTGGAAATACATTTCCTTCACAATGGGATTGGGAAAGATTCTGGACCTTGACTGCCGTATTTTCCATTGTTTTAGGTTTTATGAATGTATTGCCTATTCCTGCTTTGGATGGCGGGCATGCATTATTTATCTTATTTGAAATGATTACTGGACGTAAGCCAAGTGATAAATTCATGGAATACGCACAAATTGCTGGTATGATCTTGATGTTTGGCTTGATGTTATATGCATTAGGATTGGACTTCTGGCGATTGTTTAAATAAGTAGTCTAGTAAAATCCATTTAATAGTTGTAATTTTGTAGTTGCTTTAATCGCAATGTATGGGGTCGTATGGTTTTGACAGCAAGCGTAGCGGTTGGGGTAAGCATGTAGTGCGTTGGGTAATTAGCACTTTAATCTGAATACCAAACAATCAAAAGG
>JBILQZ010000142.1:0-4431 GCA_044372935.1 Sediminibacterium sp.
TTAACAAGCAACATTTAGAAGTCAAAACGGTTCCAGCGCCATTAAAATCAACAGACCCACCTTCCATAATAATATTTGGATAAAATACAGGCAGTTCTAATGCAGCAGCTATACGCGTAGGAATCACGTCGTCTAAATCATAAGGTGGATATTTTCCACCCCAAGCATTGATATTCCAATCTACAATTGCTTTCGGTGCTTCCGGATGTTTGCCAATTAAAAAACTTGGTCCATGATCTCTACACCAAGCATCATTGGTTGGATGAATGTAAAATTGCACTTTAGTTAAATCCACATTCAATGCTTGCATCATTTTTTCTGCAGCCGCTTGCATTGCCGCATCCACTACATTGATACAAACACGTTGTGATTGTGTCAAAATTTTAATGAAGGCTATATAAGATGGATAAATACTATCTAATTTGCCAGGCCAACTTGCCTCTTTATGAGGCCAACTTAACCAAGTGGCATCTTGTTTAGCAAACTCTGCAGGGAAATGATAACCCAAAGATTTTGGAGTGGCCCCTTGCTGAATCGCCTCTTTTAAATTTTCAAAATTACTATTGCGCATCGTCTATATATCTTTTTGTAATAGGTTGGTAAGAATCAATTCGGCGATCACGTAAGAACGGCCAATGCGTTCTATAACTATCCGATTTTTCTGTATCAATATCAACCACTGCAATTTCTTCTTGATCATGTGATGCTTTGTATAATAAAGTACCAAATGGATTACTTACAAAACTTCCTCCCCAGAATTTCATACGACCCTCTTGTTCTAGGCCCACACGGTTCACACTAATCACAGGCACGCCATTTGCCACTGCATGACTTCTTTGAATGGTTTGCCATGCATTGTATTGTTCCACATTGGTTGCTTCGTCTTGTGCAGTTGCCCAACCAATCGCGGTTGGATAAAATAACATTTCTGCACCCATCAAACTGGTAATTCTTGCTGCCTCTGGGTACCATTGATCCCAACAGATCAATACCCCAATGGTCGCATATTTTGTTTTAAATACTTTATAACCTAAATCACCTGGAGTGAAATAAAATTTTTCATAGTACGCTGGATCATCTGGAATATGCATCTTACGATACTTTCCTAAGTATGCACCATCTGCATCTAACACGGCAGTAGTGTTATGGTATAAACCTTCCGCTCTTTTTTCAAATAAAGAAGCAATGATCACCACATTCAATTCTTTTGCTAATACACTTAATGCATCCGTTGTTTTACCAGGAATAGGTTCAGCTAATTTGAAATTTTCATACGCTTCTACATCGCAAAAATATAAGGAGGTGTACAATTCTTGTAAACAAATAATTTGTGCGCCTTGCTTAGCTGCTTCCTTAATTTTTTCTACTGCTTTAGCTTGATTGGACTGTACGTCTGCGGTACAAGACATTTGAATTAAACCACATTTTACTATTGCCATATTTCGTCTTTAAAAAATTCTGATAATTTTATTTTATAGTTTAATGAAGCATCCATTTGAATAGAATGTATTCATTTATTTAATATTAAGTAGTCTTTTGAATCAATCCATCAAAACTACTTATACCAATCATCTTTTCACTTATAAACCCTTCTGCATAAGCTACTCCAATCTGTTGGCCTAGTTCTTTAGCGCGGCCTTTGATGAATTCCAAAAATGAATTACTGGATATAAATGTATTTGGCTCATTCGAATTTGGATCATAAAACTGTGAATTGTGTGCTAAAATAGATTCCATCTTTTTATCCATATGCGCACTAATATCTACTACAAATGTGGGTTGTAAATTTCTAGATTGGATATAATGAAAAACTTGACTTGGTCTCCATGCTGCCTGTGCTACTCCGTTATGTGTTGTTTGAATCTTAACTAATCCAGCTAAAAAAGCAGCATCTGCAACTAATTTAGCGGCTCTCCCATGATCTGGATGTCTGTCTTCTGGCGCATTGCATAAAATGATATCAGGCTGAAACCTTCTTATCATTTCAATAACGGCAAATTGATGCGCTTCGTCATTTACAAAAAAACCATCCTTCATACCCATATTATCCCGAATGCTTGCACCAATAATTTCACTTGCTAATAAAGCCTCCTTTAAACGAATGGATGCAGTACCCCTGGTACCTAATTCTCCTTTTGTTAAATCAACAATACCCACTTTTTTTCCTGATGCCACCGCCGCAAGTAAAGTTCCGCCACATCCTAACTCCACATCATCTGGGTGGGCACCAAAGGCTAAAATATCTAATTTCTGCATAATCTTTCTTTTAAGCAATCCTGCTGGACAAAGGTAAGTATTGATTGGGTACAATATACAAAAAACCCTCTCCGACTTGATGTTGGAAAGGGTTTATGAAAATTAAATGCTTTAATTTATTTTGCTTTTGCGTAACGCTTGTTGAACTTATCGATACGACCAGCTGTATCTACTAACATGTTCTTACCAGTGTAGAAAGGGTGAGAAGTGTTTGAAATCTCCAATTTGATAACTGGATACTCATTACCGTCTTCCCATTGAATTGTTTCTTTGGTGTTTGCTGTAGACTTACCTAAAAAAGAAGTGTTGTTACTCATGTCTTTAAACACAACGAAACGATACGCTTCTGGGTGGATACCTTGCTTCATAATATGATTTTTAAGGCTGCACGGTTTTTGCCGTGACAATTATAAAATAGGTTGCAAAAATAGGTTAAAATGCCATTTTAGCCAAATTTTTAGCTTTCGAAGCCCCTATTTAGGACTTCATATTGATATATTGTAAAGGAACCCCGAAATTCTCCGTTCTACAAGCGGTGATCACTTCCTGTAAATCATCGATTTTCTTACCCGTTACCCTGATAATATCGTCCATGATAGCGGTTTGTACCTTTAACCCCTTGTCTTTGATGTACTTAGAGATCTTTTTAGCGTCTTCTTGCTTAAGGCCGTTTCTTACCGGTACGTCTTTTTTGAAGATTTTGCCACTTGGCTGAGGCTCTTTTGACAGATCAAAGGCATTGGCGTCAATCCCTTGTTTGATAGACCTACTTAAAAGAACATCCACAATTTGCTGCACTTTCATCTCAGAATCTGATTCTAATTTGATCATGTAGTCTTTTTTATTCAAATCAATCACCACATGAATGCCTTTAAAATCAAAACGATTGGTGATTTCTTTTTTCACCACATTCACAGCATTGTCTAATGTTTGAACGTCTACTGAACTTGCGATATCAAATGAGGGCATAATGAAAATTTAAAAGATGATAAGATGCTATTTATTATTGAAAATGAATGAATTAAATTGATGCGGCTTTCTTTGGAAACCAAGCTTTTGATCGGATTAAAAATACGATACCTGCTAGTATTAATAATACGGAAATCAGCTCTGCTTGGGTTGGTTGAAAAGGTAAAAAATCATATTTGTTATTGACTCTTATTTTTTCAATCATGAAACGCTCCCCTCCTACAAAAATTAAATAAATCCCTGTTAGGATTCCAGCTTGTGTGATCTTTTTTCTAAAACTCCACATGATACCAAATAAGATGAACATTACGATAATCTCATACAAAGCGGTTGGATAGACAGGTAAAGGCAATTGATTGCAATAAGCCCCTACACATCCAGGTATCGCTACCCCTTCATTGACTACATTATGAGGGTATTGATAGGCCCATGCCCAATCTGGAATGAATGTAAAAGGTTTAGGATTTGTATTCACAATACCCCAATCCCCATCACCACTAATTTGACAACCAATTCTACCTGCCGCATAAGCAAATATCATGGTAGGTGCCATGGCATCTGCAAAGTGAATCACGGATATTTTTAATTTCTTTAAATAAATTATGATCGCAATCGTCGCAACAATTAATCCACCAAAAAAGGTCAATCCACTAAATGAAATTAATGACCCAATTGGATCTCTACTAAACTCTTCTAAGTTTTCTAAATTATGAAAAATCTTTGCACCCAGAAAACCCCATAAGGCAGCTTGTAAAACTATATCGCCTACTCTATCCTGTGGCCATACCTGTACCGTGCGGGTTTCAGGCTTTACTAATTTTATTTTATCCTTTTCTCTCCATTTTAAAAATACCATTATGCCAGCTACTAAAATACCAGCACCCATATTCCCCTGAAGAGATAAAATAAATGCTTGTGTATTGTTTAAGGCATCTGCAATTAAAAAAGCGCCTACCAATTTATAACCAAACAAAAAGCCAAAAAAACCAGCACTTACTAGTTCCCCAGTGGTTGCAGGTGCCCCAATAATTTCCTTTTCTTCTGTATAGGTAAATTGACCAAGTGCTGCTTTTCTTTTTAATTCCAAAAAGAGCACGTATCCAGAAGCCACAAAAGCTAAAGCAACAAAAAAGCCAAATGAGTTGACCAATTTCAACGCATTGAGCTCGATGCCAAAAAGATCTTTAATTAGGTAAAAGAGATTAG
>JBILQZ010000169.1:0-3928 GCA_044372935.1 Sediminibacterium sp.
TATTAAGTGGTACTGAACCATATCTTGAAATTAACGCTTGATCATTGCTCGAACCACCATCGTTAGCTAAAAGGTTTTGTTTGTTTCCAATAAATACTTCTACAGGGCCATTTGCCATTTCATTAACTAAAATTGCTCCATCAAGACTAGATAACATAACTACAGGAATAGTTACATCAACACCATTTGCTCCTCCACCCATCTCAACAGCTTCAGGATCACGATTAACGATAATAGCTGCTATCGCACCGGCATTTTGAGCATTTAGAGCTTTTTTTCCAAATTCACATGTGTTACGATAAATCACTGCGATAAATCCTTTAAAACTTTCAACCTTAGCCAAAGCATTACCATTGCCTGTGGAAACTGAAATAGTATCACCTATTGAATATCCAGTTCCTCCATTCTGAACTGTTACAGAAGATATACTGTCAATAATTGATTGAACTAGAATTGATCCATTTGTACCATTACTTATATAAATAGTGTCATTTACAGCATAACCGTTTCCAGACTGATTGATTTGAACAGAAGTAATTTTCCCTTGAGAAACAGAATCAACTAAAACATAGGCTGAACCTCCTGATATAAAAATCGAATCTCCAACTTCATAACCTTGACCAGGCTCATTTATTAAAACAGAAGTTATATTTCCACCAGTAGTTCCGATAGACTCTACTAAAATGATTCCGTTTTGACCACCAGCAATTGAAATAGTATCACCTACAGCGTATCCACTTCCAGGGTTATTAATACTCACGGAGATTAATTGACCTAAGGAAACAGAATCTATAATAATTGAAGCTGTGCTATCTCCTGCTAAAATTATGATTGTATCATTAAGATTATAACCATAACCAGGATTAACTATAAAAATAGAATCAATAACACCAGCAAGGGTTGTATAACCAACTGTTAAATTCATTCCTGTGCCATTTACTGATTGAGTAGATACCTCTGAAGAATCAACGTAATTGGATCCTTGTGAATTAGGACTCCAGTTTATAACTTCACCGATGGTTTCAGCTGCGATATCAACTGTTAAACCTGATGCATTCGGGTTGTTTGATAAAGTTGAAACGTTTAAATTACTAGTATATCCTGAACCTGGATTTAAAGATAAGGAATCTAAACTTGAAACAGTATCGATGATTGGACTTGCTGTAATGTCTAATGTTAAATCTATTCCTAATCCATCAGTAGTTGTAGAAGTACCTGTAGAATCAGAATAACCTCCAAAAAGGCCTATGTTCGAACTATTTAAAGAGTAAACTTGTCCGATGGATTCAGCTGTAACATTCAATGTTAACCCAGTTCCCGAACCGCTTGTTGTTGTCACAGCATTTTGAGAATTCGAATAACCAGAACCCGGGTTTAAACTAGTATTGTTTAAACTATTTACTGCATTGGAAACAGTTAAATTAAGTGTTAGTCCATTACCTGAACCAAGAGTTGAAGAAACATTTGTTGAATTCGAATATCCAGAACCTCCATCAATAATACTTAAAGACGAAACCACTCCTCCAAAATTATCTACGAGCGTATTACAACCTTCTGCGGAAATTGGATTGCCTTGAGCGTTGGTACCTGAAGAGCCATCATTAACCAACATTATTTCACCCTGAACAAAGGTTCCCGGGATAGTTAAATCTGGCGTTCCCCAATCACCACCAGCTGGATCTGCCCATGTGAAATTATAATTATTCACGATGGGAGCAGGAGAAATTCCTCGAACAACTACTTGTGAGTTAACAAAGTAATTAAACGATAGAGCTAAAACAGAAAGTAATAGTTTTTTCATATCTACAATTATTTAATTTTTCACAAATCTACAATAAAAAAGTAATAATCAAAAATGAACAAAGTAATATTCCGTAAGTAGAATTAAAAAAGCACAACGCCAAGAAAATTAGAAAAATTTGGAAAAATAAAAAGGCTAAACTATTAACTTCAGTTTAGCCTTTAAAAAGTGCCCACGACTGGATTCGAACCAGCACACCTAGTGGCACCACCCCCTCAAGATGGCATGTCTACCAATTTCACCACGTGGGCTTAACGTATGGCAAAGATAAATCTTTTGCTAAACTCTTAATTGAAACATAAAAAATAAATGTCATCAAATAAATACACAACATATATTTGAATTAATTTTAGCCAAATTTTTTTAAAATGTCGGATTCTTCGCACAAAATATCACTTGCCGGTGTCTTAATTACAACAGGAATTGTATTTGGAGATATTGGAACTTCACCCTTATACGTTTTTCAAGCTATTACTGGCGGGGGCAAACACATTTCACCAGATTTTATTCTTGGGGCTCTTTCATGCGTAATTTGGACTTTGATTTTATTAGCCACAGTGAAATACATTTATTTCGCTTTGAATGCCGACAACAATGGAGAAGGTGGGATATTTGCTTTGTTTGCCTTATTGAAAAAACGACGAATTAAATGGGTTATAATTCCAGCATTAATTGGCTGCGCAACGCTTTTAGCAGATGGCTTTATAACACCTGCAATTTCTATTTCTTCGGCAGTTGAGGGAATTAAAACCATTTATCCCGATACTCCCGTGATTCCTATTGTTGTGGCAATTATTGTTGTTCTATTTACAATCCAGCAATTTGGAACGGCCGCTATTGGAAAAATGTTTGGTCCAATAATGATTATATGGTTCATTTTCCTCGGATACCTTGGAATTATTAATGTAATTAAAAATCCAGTTGTATTGAATGCTTTCAACCCATATTATGCATACAATCTCGTTGCCAATGTTGATGGTGGGTTTGCTGTTTTAGGATCAGTTTTTCTTTGTACAACGGGAGCAGAAGCACTTTATTCAGATTTAGGTCACTGTGGAAAAGGAAACATTCGGATAAATTGGGCATTCGTATCAATTTTATTATTCATCAATTACTTAGGTCAATCCGCATTGTGTCTTTCCGATGGATTTGTACTAGCCAAAAATCAAACAGTATTCTATGCGATGGTTCCAAACCAAATGCTACCATTTGCAATAATAATAGCGACAGCGGCAACGATTATCGCATCTCAGGCTTTAATTACTGGAGTTTTTACGTTGATGAACGAGGCCATTAAACTAAAGTTATGGACTAACTTGAAAGTGAAATATCCAACCAATCACAAAGGTCAAATATACATTCCTTTTATTAATTGGTTTTTGATGGGGGGTTGTTTATTAGTAATTGCCATTTTCAAAAAATCTAGTGCGATGGAACATTCATATGGATTGGCAATAACGATAAATATGGTAATGACATCCTTATTACTGGCATTTCTTTTATTCTTAAAATACCCCAAAGCAAAACTAATTTATGCTATAATTTTTAGTGTTTTCTTAATTGTTGAATCCATTTTCTTGATGTCAAATCTTGGTAAAATTATCTCTGGTGGTTGGTTTACATTGGTTCTTTCAATTGGTTTCTTTCTTCTGCTTTTCCTTTATTTTAAAGCCCGTGAACTAAGAACGAGTATAACAGAATATATTTCAATGGATGAGGTTAAACCTTTGATTATGTCCGTTAAAAACGACCCAGAAATTAACTTTGAAGCATCTAATTTGGTTTTTCCAACTCGCAGTGACACATGTAAAAAATTAGATCTTACCGTATACCATTCCCTTTTCATGAAAAAGCCGCGTAAAGCAGATATTATTTGGTTCCTTCATTTAGATATTTTAAATGAACCATGGGGAGTTCACTATTCGGTGAATGAAGTAATCGATAAGTCTTGTTATTATGTGAGTTTACAGCTAGGCTTTAAGGAGGAACACCGAATTGAATACATGATGCGGAAAATACATGGTCACATGGTTGAAAAAGGAGAATTGACGGGAGAAACGGTATTCAAATCTCTAAGAGGTAAAATTGAAGACATCGATTTTAAATTTGTTGTTCTTAATTCTCGTG
>JBILQZ010000143.1:0-4404 GCA_044372935.1 Sediminibacterium sp.
AAGCAGATTTTGAAAAAGCCTTTTCTTTATAAAGGTTTATAGCCCCTTAAAAAATCTGTAATCGGCATTCTCTTTTTGCCTTCCCATTGAATATCGTTCAGTTGAATGTACCCATCTGCACAAGCAAATCTAGCGTAGGTTTTGCCGTCTGTTACAAAACTGCCTATTGGTTCTTTTGGTATTTCAGGAAGGATCGAAGTGCTAAATAGTTTTACAATTTTTCCGTCCACTTTTGTCAAGGCACCAGGGAATGGGGCAAGGCCTCTAATTAAATTGTGCACTTGATCAACTGGTTTTGTCCAATCGATTGTACAATCTTGCGTAAATAATTTAGGCGCATGTTTCAAATGTGTTGCATCAGCCTGAGGTGTAGCTAAAATTGATCCTGCAATTAAACCTTTCAATGTTTTTACTAAAGTGGTAGCGCCTACTTCCATCATCGTATCATGTAATTCACCGGCTGTCATTGTTGGGGTGATGATAATTTTTTCTTGTAATAAAGTATCCCCCGTATCAATAGCGTGTTGTAATCTAAAGGTGGTTACGCCAGTTTCTTTTTCTCCATTTATGATTGCCCAATTGATTGGAGCAGCACCACGGTATTGAGGCAATAAAGAGCCATGTACATTTAAGGTTCCCATTGGAGGGAAAGACCAGATAGATTCAGGCAACATTCTAAAAGCGACCACTATTTGAATATCCGGTTGCCAAGCTTGAATCTGTGCAAAAAAATCAGGTGATTTTAGTTTTTCTGGCTGTGCGATAGGTAAATG
Source organism: Sediminibacterium sp. (assembly GCA_044372935.1). GTDB lineage: Bacteria > Bacteroidota > Bacteroidia > Chitinophagales > Chitinophagaceae > Sediminibacterium. The sequence goes on from JBILQZ010000143.1 coordinate 774, forward strand.
ATGCTCGAGTGCAAATTGTTTGACCGCACTTTGTTGGAGTTGCATGCCTCTTCCTGCTGGCTTATCGGGTGCCGTCACTACGCCAACTACATTCATTTTGGCTTCTAACAAAGCTTTCAAAGATGCTACAGCGAAAGCCGGGGTTCCCATAAATACAATTCTTGGCTGGTCATTCATAGTGCAAAGTTAACTAGAATTTAGTACTTTTGCCCTTTGCACCTTAAGTGCTTTATTTAAAAAAATCAATATGCAACAAGTAAAAAATGGGGATACCATTCAAGTGCATTACCACGGTAAATTAACGACTGGTGAAACATTTGACTCTTCTGAAGGAAGAGCCCCGCTAGAGTTCGAAGTTGGGTCTGGTATGGTAATTCCTGGTTTTGATAATGGTGTTTTAGGAATGACAATCGGAGAAAAGAAAACAATTCATATTCCATTTATGGAGGCATACGGTCCTAAACAACCAGAAATGATTGTTGAGTTCCCAAAAACACAATTCCCTCCAGATTTAAATCCTGAAATTGGTATGGCACTTACTATGAACAATGGTCAAGGTCAACAGTTTCAAGTGATCGTGGTAGAAGTAAAAGAAGAAGTGGTGGTTTTAGATGCCAACCATAGTTTAGCTGGTCAAGACTTGACTTTCGATCTTGAATTAGTTGGGATCACGCCAAAGTCGACTATTATCATGCCATAAACAAAAGTTAAAAGCATTTTTATAAAGGCATTCAGTTGATTCTGGATGCCTTTTTTTATACCTTCACTTCGTAAAATTTTAAACTATGGAATGGAATGCATTTGGTGTAGCAGAGCGATTGATGCGGTATGTGCAAATTGATACACAAAGTGATCCCAATAGCACAAGCTTTCCTTCGACAGAGAAGCAAAAAAACTTAGCTCAAGTTTTACTAAATGAATTAAAAGAGATCGGTTTAAATGATGCCACAATGGATGACAATGGGTATGTAATGGCGACTATTCCTGCAACAGGATCTGCTGAAAAAATAGCAGCCCTTCAATTGCCCGTTATATGTTTTTGTGCCCATGTAGATACTGCCCCAGATTGCAGTGGCACTAATGTAAAGCCTATTTTACACCAAAAATATACAGGTGCACCTATTGTGTTACCCGATGACCCAAGTCAAGTCATCACCGTTGAAAAATACCCCTACCTTAAAAATTTTATTGGCAAGGAAGTTATTACAGCAAGTGGACACACTTTATTGGGGTCAGATGATAAAGCAGGCGTCGCCATCATTGTAAGTTTGGCTGCTTATTTGATGGCTAATCCAACCATTCAACATGGGCCAATTAAAATTTTATTTACACCGGATGAAGAAGTGGGAAAGGGCGCAGACCATATTGACTTTAAAAAATTAAATGCTGATTTTGGCTATACATTAGATGGAGGTGCATTAGGTTGTTTTGAGATGGAAAGTTTTAGTGCAGATCAATTGATTTTAACGATTGATGGAGTGATGGCACATCCTGGCTCGGCAAAAGGGGTGATGCAAAATGCAATTAAAATTGCCGCGGATATTATAGCAGCCTTCCCAAAAGAAACATGGTGTCCAGAACATACAGAAGGGAAGCAGGGCTTTGTACATCCTACGCATATTGAAGGTGGAGCGGAGCAAATCAAAATTGAGTTTTTAATTCGTGACTTTGATACCGCAAATTTAGAGCGATATGAAACCCGTATTTTGGAAATCGCAAACGAAGTGGTGCAAGCAAATCCAAATTATAATCGGGCTAAATTGCAAATACAAGTGAAGCATCAGTACCGTAATATGAAAGAGATCATCGATTTGCATCCAGCGATGGTTGAACTGGCCCTTTCGGCATATCAAAAAGCAGGCATCGCACCAGTGATAGAGCCAATACGTGGCGGAACGGATGGAAGTAGGATGAGTTTCATGGGCTTGCCTACTGCTAATATTTTTACGGGCATGCAAGCCATCCATAGCAAGCAAGAATGGATCGGCGTTTCGGATATGCAGCAAGCCGTGCAAGTATTAGCCTATATGGTAGAAATAAATTAACTTTAAACTATAAATACTAATCCTATGTTGATTTTGTTACAAGTTGCGGCAACTAAAATTTCTTTATTTAGTTTATTAGAAAAAGGTGGATGGATCATGTATCCATTGTATGTATTATTAGTGATCGCGATTTACGTGTTCATTGAAAGATTTTTAGCTATTAAAAAAGCCGGACAAATGGATCCTCAGTTCATGAAAATGATTAAAGACCATATTTTATCTGGTAATATAGCAGCAGCAAAAGGGATAGCAAAAAACACACAGAATCCAGTGGCGAATATGATTGAAAAAGGAATCATGCGTATCGGCAAGCCAATTGATGCCATCGAAAAAAGCATGGAGAATGTAGGTAAGTTAGAGATGTATTCTATGGAAAGAAATTTAAATATTCTCTCTTTGGTTTCTGGTATAGCACCTATGTTTGGATTTTTAGGTACCATTATTGGTATGGTGCAATTGTTTTATGGCATTGCTTCTACTGGAGAATACACTTTGAATACCATTGCTGGGGGTATTTATACTAAAATGATCACTTCTGCAACCGGTTTGATCATTGGTCTAATAGCCTATGTGGGACATAATTTCTTGACTACGCAGATTGATAAAACAGCAAATAAAATGGAAAGAGCGAGTGCAGATTTTTTAGATATTTTACAAGAACCAACTCAAGCTTAATCTAGCGTTTATGAATTTAAGAAATCGTTTTCGAAATCATCCAGAGCCCCATACAGGTGCATTGAATGACATCTTATTTATACTATTATTATTTTTTCTAATTGTATCTACTTTAGCTAATCCAAATGTGATTAAAGTATCTAATCCAAAAGCTGCAAGTGATACCAAGGCAAAACAAACTGTCGTAGTGACGATTGATAAAGACCAACATTTATTTATTGGGTCAACTCCAGTTGCATTAGATTCTTTGTCGAGTCAACTACAAATGTTTTTAGCGAAAGAAACAGAGAAGCCATCTGTTGTCATTAATGGAGATAGTGTAGCCAATCTAGGCGTTACTATACAAGTGATGCAAATCATAAAACAATTAGGTGCCACACCAGTAGTGGCAGTAGCTCCAACACATTAAGGATTAACTGCTTTATCTTGGTTTTAAACTAGCACGGATCATTCTGTCTTTCCCAAAAAGATCTTCTCTGAGTTCTGCATGAAAATGCATGTCGTCTAATAATTTCACCAATGCTTCGCCTTGGTCGTAATGAATTTCAAAAAACAATTGCCCATTTTCAGACAAGTGTAATTTTGCAAGTCTAGCAATGGCTTTGTAAAACACCAATGGGTCTTCGTCAGGAACAAATAAAGCAATATTAGGCTCATGTGCTGTTACCTGCAATTCCATATTGCCCATTTCTTGCATGGGGATATAAGGCGGGTTGCTTATAATAACATCGTATTGATCTGGTAAAAAAGCAGTATCCAATATATCTAATGTGGTCAACTGAATTACAACCTCTTGAGCTGCTGCATTCGATGCTGCCACTTTGATTGCATTTGGGCTAATATCTATTGCGGACACAGTTGCAGTAGGTAATGCTTTCTTTAAGGAGATAGCAATACAACCCGAACCTGTG
>JBILQZ010000144.1:0-4400 GCA_044372935.1 Sediminibacterium sp.
CTTGCCAATTTCTTCTTCGTATTGAGCAATATATTGATCCGATCCATAGACAGACATCATTAATGAACTACCTGCTCCACTTACAGCAGCTTTAAATCTTTTATCTGTAGCTATCGTATAGTTAGATAAGATACCCCCATAGCTCCAACCTGCTATGCCTAGTCTGTTTGGATCTGCAATACCTTCTTTGATTAAATAATCAGCAGCGCCGATGATATCTACTACTTCTTTATTACCCCAATCTCCATAAATCGCATTGGTAAAAGCGACACCTCGACCGCTACTGCCCCTATAATTTACGTTGGCAACCGCATAGCCCGCTTGGGCATAAATTCTTGACGTCATATCAAATGAATAGTCATCTTGCCCGACAGGACCTCCGTGTATAAATAAAATTAATGGCAACTTTTTTGCATTACTATCTGGCAAGTGTAGAATACCAGATACCAACGTGCCATCCGCAGATACTGACTGGAAACCTTTTTGGTATCCCTTTTTAAAATGAGTTACAAAACGATCTTGTAAATGTGTAAGGCGTTTGGTGGTTGAATTTTGATAACTATAAATTTCATTCGGTGTTTCTAAATTACTATACAACAATACAAGATCTCCTTTATCATTCATATCCATGGAGCTATAGACACCCATATCATTGGTTAATAAACTAGCCTTTTGTGTTTGAATATTAAATGCTACTAAATTTTGTTTTCTGTCGTCTTCAATTAAAGACAAAATAGATTGACCATCTCTAGTCCAAAAAATAGAAGAAAAAGCGCGATCATAATTTTTGGAAACAATCGATGCTGTTTTTGTTTTAAGATCATAGATACCCAATTGGGTAATATCGTACATGTCGTAATTTCTTTCAGAGCTTGATTGCAAAAAAGCAACCTTGGTATTGTCTGGACTAAATACAGGACTATTGTTTGCCCCTTTATAAGTAGTTATTTGAGAGGGCTTTGCTTGATTTGAGAGCGTTAACAAAAATAAATCTGTGTTCGAATTTTTATCCGGATTAGAGGTTGTATTGCTCGTATATACAATCATAGAATCATCTGAACTAATCGCCACACCAGATTCATTATAGTTTCCTTTTGTTAAAGTATCTAACTTTTTCGTACTAATATCAAAAACATATAAATGCGTTTTTCGATTGTCTAAATAACCTTCATAATCTTCTTTAAACTTATAACGATTGATTTCATATGGCACCCTCACTTTTGATTTCGCGGTATCTGCATAATTAAAATCTTTCACCACCATGATCAACTTTTTGCCACTATTAAACCATGTATAATCTTCTATCTCACCTTTGATATCAGAAAATTGAATGCCTTCTCCACCTCTACGATCCATCAAAAACAATTGGGCGCCATTTTCTTCGTCCTTGCCCTTTGATAAATAAGAAATGTACTTTCCATCAGGACTCCATTGGTAATTGCCTACCCCTTTTGTTTGTTCGGTTAATGTAATAGTCTCTTTACCATCGGAAGACATCATGTATAATTTTGAAACTGCTTTATCTTTTGCAATATCAATTTTAGATTGACTGTATAAGATCCACTTTCCTTCGGGTGAAACCTTGGGTCTTGTAACTGACTCCATTTTATAAACATCTTCTGGAACCTGAGCGACTACTTTGGTAGAGATAAAACCAAAAATCAAAACAAAAAAGAGGCATTGCTTCATAGTAGGCAAATTTTTAAATTTAATTAAGCATCTAATGTACAAAAATTAGACAGGTTAATACCCTTATAAATATAGAATAATCAATCGACAATTCAGGCTTAAGCCTTTCTGGTGGCGCCAAAGAGGAGTTGTTGGTATTGACCAGGCGTAATGGATTCCATTTTCTTAAACAAACGGACAAAATAATTGACATCATGGAAGCCGCATTCAAAAGCGACAGATTTGAGGGTATTCTTTGGATCGGCTAATAATTTTTTTGCCAACTTGATTTTTTCTGAAATAATATATTCCAAAGGGCTGATACCATATTCTTTTTTAAACGACCTATAAAAAGTAGCCTTACTCATGCAGGCTTTTTCACTAAGGACACCCAACTTGATATCTTCATTGATATTGGCTTTGATAAAACCAGTAATATAGGCCAAGGGGCTTGCATTTGAATTGCTTTTGGTCTCGCCTAATTGATCTAGCTCAAGTCTGTTTTGTGATTGAATTATATTGACAATGAGTTCTTGTAAATTCAAATCAGCTAATACGTCTTTAAGGGGCAAGCTACTTGAACAGATATGTATAATTTTATTTAACAAATTAGCAATCTCAATGCTATTTTGAAAATGGTAATTGTTTTTACTAAAATTCCAATAGTCATCCCCCATTCGAGGATACTTGTCGTTTAAAAAAGACAGCGTGTTTTCAATTTTTTGATGATCGATTGCCAGCGCAATACATTGTGTAGGATTGTCTTTCGTGGCTTCTGGGAAATCAATATTCATAGTAACACCCCCTGGGACCAAGACCGTTTCGCCTGGTAAATAATCAAAACCTGTTTGGTCAAAAAGGTGCATGACCTTTTTACCCCTTAACATAGAAGTCACTACAAAATCATTAAAAGTAAGGGGTACTGCTGCAGTTGCTTGGTGTGTTTCAAAAACATTGAGTTCACATTTTTCCAATGTATAGGCAGTCCTATTTTCCACCAAAGTCTTTAAGGACTTCTCTTGGGTTAGGCTTACTGGATTAAGTGGTCTGGTCTGCCCCATTGGTCAAGCTTTAAAATATTGAATCACAATAGATTATAATTTATAACAGAAAGTCGATGTCGATTTTGTGCTATAAACTGACTTAAATATACTATAATTTTTAAACAAAACTAAATACTATTACATCCTAAAACGATAAAAGCTATGTCAACAATTGTATCACGTCCTACTTTTAAAGACAAGTACGACAACTTCATTGGAGGTAAATTTGTCCCTCCTGTAAAAGGTGAATATTTTGATAATGTTTCACCGATTGATGGTAAAGTCTTCACCAAAGCCGCTCGATCTGGCAAAGAAGATATTGATCTGGCATTGGATGCTGCTGAAAAAGCATTTGTCACCTGGAGTAAAACATCTCCTACTTACCGTAGCAATTTATTATTAAAGATTGCGCAAGTAATGGAGGATAACTTAGAGTACTTAGCAACCGTTGAGACAATCGACAATGGTAAAGCTTTAAGAGAAACACGTGCTGCTGATTTACCATTATGTATTGACCATTTCCGCTATTTTGCTGGCGTCATTAGAGGAGAGGAAGGCACCATTGCTGAACATGATGAAACTACAGTGAGTATTGTGTTACATGAACCGATTGGTGTAGTAGGTCAAATTATTCCTTGGAATTTCCCATTGTTAATGGCTACTTGGAAAATTGCTCCAGCATTGGCATCCGGTTGTTGCACGATAGTAAAACCAGCTGAGCAAACACCTACATCTATTATGTGTTTCTTAGAATTGATTGCAGATATTTTACCAGCAGGTGTGTTAAACGTAGTGACAGGTTTTGGTCCTGAAGCTGGAAAACCTTTAGCAACTTCTTCAAGAATTGCAAAAGTGTCTTTTACGGGTGAAACCACTACAGGTCGTTTGATTATGCAATATGCATCTGAAAATTTAATTCCTGTTACCATGGAATTAGGTGGTAAGTCACCAAATATTTTCTTTGAATCAGTAGGAGACGCAGACGATGAATTCTTTGACAAAGCTGTAGAAGGTGCAGTTATGTTTGCCTTGAACCAAGGTGAAGTTTGTACTTGCCCCTCTAGAATTTTAGTACACGAAAATATTTATGAAAAATTCATGAAGCGTGTTGTAGAAAGAACAAAGGCAATCAAAGTAGGACATCCTTTGGATGGTTCTGTGATGATGGGTGCACAAGCTTCTAATGACCAATTTGAAAAGATTTTATCTTATTTAAAAATTGGTAAAGAAGAAGGAGCTGAAGTATTATGCGGAGGTGATGCCAATAAATTAGACGGTGAATTAGGCGGTGGCTATTATATTCAACCAACTATTTTCAAGGGCCATAACAAGATGCGTGTATTCCAAGAAGAAATTTTTGGACCAGTAACTAGTGTGACTACATTTAAAACGACAGAAGAAGCATTGGCCATTGCCAACGACACTTTATATGGTTTAGGTGCTGGTGTTTGGACTAGAGATGCACATGAGTTATACCAAGTACCAAGAGGCATTCAAGCGGGTCGTGTTTGGGTAAACTGTTACCACGCATATCCAGCACACGCGCCATTTGGTGGGTACAAAAAATCTGGATTCGGCAGAGAAACACATAAAATGATGTTGAGTCATTATAGACAAACTAAAAACATGTTGATCTCTTATGACAAAAATAAGTTAGGGTTCTTTTAGTAGAAATTTCTAATTTTAATA
>JBILQZ010000145.1:0-4398 GCA_044372935.1 Sediminibacterium sp.
TGCTGGATCTATTCTTTCCGATCTAATACTAATTTGATTTGGGTTACTTGCCGCATCGTTGATCCAATTATCTTTTCGGCCTAAGTTTGCAATAATTTGTTCTGCCAATGAAATAGCAGTACCACTAGGTGCATCTTTTTTTTCGGTATGGTGTATCTCTGTCATAGAGACATCGTAATTCAAATAAGGGTCCATTAGTTTGGCCAATTGCTTATTGATTTCAAAAAACAAATTCACGCCAATGCTATAATTACTTGAATAAACAAGGGTGCTATTTTTTGCTTTACAAGCAGCTTCCACTTTATTCCATTCTTCCAACCATCCGGTGGAGCCACTCACTACTGGAAGGCCGTAGTCAATACATTTAAGTAGGTTTTGAACAGCACTATGCGGTCCTGTAAATTCAATGGCTACATCTGCTTGATCGGCGAGGGTTTGTGTAAAATCGGCTGCGTTAGATACATCAATTTTGAAAACAATTTGATGTCCTTTTTCAAGCGCAACTGCCTCTATTGCTTTTCCCATTTTACCATATCCAATCAATGCAATTTTCATACCTATTATATTTACTAATTTATTTTGTATACTTCCATTGGAGTTGTAAACTGAGACCAGTTTGTTGATAAGGATCAGGGCGCATAGGGGCCATTTTCAAACTCAAATTATTACTTACATCAAATGCTTTTAAATGTCCAGATACAGAGGCGTCTACCACATTGATGCCCCATGCAATAATAAACCACATGATAGAATAGTCCCTGTTTTTTCTAAAAAGATTGCGGTAACTCTGTAAAGAGCCCGCGCTTAAATTTTTTAAAGTAGGATCTATATTTACTACATTGGATTTATCTCCATTGGCTTCCATCACCCTTGCCTCGTAAGCAAATTTTGTTTTGGCATACATATCATTATTGTAGACATAGGTCACCACAGGAACTGACAGCACGCCATAAACCAAAGGGATTTTCCAATATTGTTTATTATAAGCTTGACCCCAGCCTGGAATGATGGCGGATCGATTGGTTGCTTTTTTTGGGGTATGTGTTTGGTAGGGTAAGGTACTATCTTGTGCCCACAAGGTTTGTTGCAAACACAACAAAAACAATATGGTATAGAACCCCTTCATTTAACTGATACTTACTTGCATCGCATCTAATACTTTGTTCAAAGCATTTAGATCATTGTAGCTAATTATGATTTTTCCAGCGCCATTTTTTTGATGTTGCAATTGAACCTGCGTACTAAAATGGTCTTTCAATTTATTTTCCAAGCGTTGGTAAACAGGAGATAGTTGATTGCTTTGATTAGCATTTGCATTTTGTTTTCCGCCAGCACTAGGGTTCATTTGTTTGATCAAAGCTTCAGTTTGACGAACTGTTAATCCTTTTTCAAGGATAGCTTTAAGCAAGTACAATTGTTTGTCTACTTCTTTACCAATCAATAATTTCGCTAAGCTCACACTTACAGTTCCATTGCGCAATGCAGCTTGTATAGCAGGAGGTAATTCTAATAAACGAATATAATTGGATACGGTAGAACGATCTTTACCCATGCGTTCTGCCACTTGTTCTTGGGTATAATTCAATTCGTCCATCATTCTTTGATAACTCAAAGCGACTTCTATTTCATTTAAATCAACACGCTGTAAATTCTCTAATAATGCGAGTTCAAGTAATTCTTTATCATTTCCTAATCTAGTATAAGCAGGAATATCTTTTAACCCAGCAATTTTAGCAGCCCTGAATCTTCTTTCACCAGCAATCAATTGAAATTTTCCATTGCTTAATTGCGCTACGGTAATAGGCTGAATCAAGTCATGCATTTTAAGAGATTGAGCCAATTCTTGCAATGCTTTTTCATCAAAATCTTTACGTGGATTTTTTGGATTCACCACGATATCGCTCAATGCAATTCTGTTGGTGGCTACTGCTTTTTCGATAGCAGCAGGTTGAACCTTGCCTGCAGGGTTTTTATACTCTGCATCCATATTTTGTAATAAAGAACGAAGTCCTTTACCAATTAGGTCTTTGCTAGGTGTGCTCTTGCTCATAGTACTATTCAATTATTCGCTCGGCATTACTCATTTTAGTCATGCCATTTTTCTGTAAAATTTCTTTTGCTAAATTCAAGTAGTTCACAGTGCCTTTACTATCTGCATCGTATAGGATAACAGGTTTTCCGACACTTGGTGCTTCGCTTAATCTAGTGTTACGGTGAATAATGGTATTGAAAACCATATCATCAAAATGCTTTCTAACTTCACTCACCACTTGGTTGCTTAATCTTAAACGACCATCATACATGGTCATTAAAATGCCTTCTATTTGTAAATCAGGATTTAACCTGCTCTGAACAATCTTGATCGTGTTCAACAATTTGCCCAATCCTTCTAATGCAAAAAACTCGCATTGAACAGGTACAATCACACTATTCGCCGCCACCAATGCATTCACGGTAATCAAACCTAAAGAAGGCAAACAGTCAATAATGATAAAATCATATTGATCGTCTACGGCAGTCAATAAATTCTTTAATACATTTTCTCTATTGGGGAAATTAACCAATTCAATTTCTGCACCCACTAAGTCTATATGTGAAGGGATAAGGTCTAAATGAGGGATCTCTGTTTTTAAAACAACATCTGTCAATGGGGTACCATTGATCATTGCATCATATAAGCTTGTGTTGATATTATGAAGGTCAAATCCAACTCCAGTGGTACTATTTGCTTGAGGGTCAGCATCAATAAGTAATGTCCTGTATTCTAAAACAGCTAAACTTGCAGCAATATTGATAGCCGAAGTGGTTTTTCCCACGCCTCCTTTCTGATTTGCTATACCGATAATTCTTGCCATAGGGTGAACTCCTTAATTTGGTCCAAAAATACGGCATAAATAGTAACAATTTGGGATTAAATCTGTTATAAAGCAGCCGATTAAACTTAATTTTACAGCTTAATAACCACCATGAAGAACCCCGTTTTTGTATTCATTCTCATTAGTTTCTTGATTTTGATTGATTTTTACATCTTCCATGTCCTCAAAATCATGTTAAATGGGGCGAGTATTGGGGTAAGAACAGCTGTTAGTTATGGGTACTGGTTTTTATGTATCGCTAGTTTGGGTTCTTTTATGCTTTTCCCCTATGTGGTCAACCCTTATTTTAGACAATATATTTTTTCGATCGGCATAGGATGGGTCATCACTCAAATCACCTTGGTGCTGTTTTTTTTGGTGGATGATGTTAGGAGGGGAACATTTTGGACCATGGGCAAAGTGGCTTCAACCGCAGGTGCGAAATTTTTAAATACAGAACAAGGCATTCCAAGGTCTGCATTTTTAAACTGGCTTGGTGTAGGGGTTTCTTCTACTTTGTTTTTTTCCTTACTCTATGGTTTTGGAAATAAATACAAGTACCAGCTGGTGCATAAAAAAGTGACCCTTAAAAATTTACCTCCTGCCTTCAAGGGTTTTAAAATTGTACATATCAGTGATATTCATAGTGGTAGTTTAAAAGAAAAAGAGGCGGTTCAAAAAGGGATAGAATTAATTCAAAAACAAAATCCAGACCTCATTCTTTTTACAGGTGATTTAGTGAATGACAGGGCGAGTGAAATGGAACCTTGGACTGCTGTTTTTGGTCAATTGACTGCTACCAAAGGGGTCTACAGCACTTTGGGCAACCATGATTACGGTGATTATGTGCAATGGCCTTCTAAACAAGCAAAAATGGACAACCTAAATGCATTGCAACAAGTGCACGCGTCAATGGGTTGGAGATTACTCATGAATGAAAATGTGGTGATTGAATATAAGGGTGCAAAAATTAATTTAGTAGGTATTGAAAACTGGGGCGCAAAAGCAAGGTTTCCAAAATATGGCCAGATGGATAAAGCCATGAATGGTTTGGATCCAAATGAAGTGATTGTATTAATGAGTCATGATCCAAGTCATTGGGAAGCACAAGTGATGCCGGAATATCCTCAAGTGGACTTGATGCTTTCTGGACATACTCATGGGATGCAATTTGGCTTAGAAAATCCTTATTTTAAATGGAGCCCTGTTCAATGGGTCTATAAACAATGGGCGGGTCTTTATCAACAAGGCAATCAGCAATTGTATGTAAATAGAGGCTTTGGGTTTTTAGGGTATCCAGGTAGGGTAGGCATTATGCCAGAAATTACCGTCTTGGAATTAGCTTAACGCAATTACAATGTAACAATTTTGACATTTAAACGTTCTATAGGTAGAGCAAATACGATTCAGTATAAAAATTTAATTCTTATGAAAAAATATATCCTCCTTTTTGGTTTGTTGGTAGCATTAACTGCACAAGCGCAAGAGAAATTAGGTATCGGTATTAAAGTGGGTCAAAACTTAACCAGTGTTAACTCTGTGG
>JBILQZ010000146.1:0-4388 GCA_044372935.1 Sediminibacterium sp.
AAATTACAAGCACCAATTAAATTGTACATATGAGACCACTCATAATACAAGAAATTATTTCCTGCTTGTGAATTGGTATTTGATTGACGAACTAAAGCATATTGCGTGCTCGGAGAATTTGGATTATTAACTGTAGTTCCATTATCATGTGTAACTGAATTTGGGCAACCCAATTGATTTAAGTATGCATTGGCAGCATCAGCTCCTAATACATCACCCATCATTTCATGAAAACCCATTGCACCACTGAAGAATGGCCCAAATACACCATCGGCGTATTTTAATGTCCTAAATCCAGTAATATAAACCCCTCCAGTTGCAAAAGTGGTAATACCTGTTTCAGAATTTAACGCATCAGGAGTTGGGTTATTGGGGTTACTAACCGTTAATTCTTTTTTACAGCTTGCTCCTAACAGTATTCCAGCTAGTGCAAAACCATGTATATATTTTTTCAATCTCATTTTATAAAATTTAAAGGTTAAAATCCAATATTAAGGCCAATCATATAGCTTTTGATATTTGGAATAGTATTGTGGTCTACTGCACGATCCCATGCTGAATTATTTGTTCCAGAGCTAACTTCAGGATCATATCCAGAATACTTTGTGATAGTTGCAATATTTCTTCCTGATAATACCAATTGCAATTTGTTGATTCCTTTGATATGAACAAATTTTGCAAAATCTACTCCAATAGAAATATTACGCAATCTCCAAAAAGAAGCATCTTCCATAAAATAACTCTTTGTTCCATTTGCCGCACGAACAGCATAAGCGCCGCGATAAAATGCAGACCAAGCTTCTGTTTGACCATCAATATTTATAGGTTTACTATAATCCGCATGAATACCATCACGATACATCCATTGCTTAGTTTGGTTGTACAAATTACTACCACTTACCCAATCCCATTGCATACCAAGCGTTACAATACCTTTATAAGAAGCACTGTTGATGAAAGACATATTAAAGTTAGGATTTGGATCACCTAAACCAAAACGATCAGCAGATGCATAAGGTTGACGTGTTGTTTTATTAACTACATAACCATTGCTTGCTACTACATAATCTTTTTGTTCTGCAAGTGGAATAATTGGTTTGCCATTAGGGTCTAACTCTCCAATTGATCTAGGGAAAATATAACCATAAATTTGACCAATTTGCTCTCCTGCTCTAATGATATATTGAGAGCTTCCTGCAGCAGATTGTTTGATGATTTCTGCACCATTAAGCACTTTATCTACATAAGATTTTTGCTTACTAAAGTTGGCAGTGAAATCCCAGTTCCAATCTTTATTACGATAAACATTTAAGTTTAAAGAAGCTTGAATTCCATTAGACTTTAAAGTCATAGAGTTGGTTAACTGGCGACCAATTCCAATACTTGGCGCAACATCTACACGATCAATTACATTTTCAGAAGTTCTATTCCAATAGGTAAATGAAAGTCCAGCATTGTTAAACCAATTACCCTTGCCAAGTTTAAATCCAAAATCTGTTCCGATTTCTAATTCTTTCGCAACTTCTACCTGTAAATTAGGGTTAGCGTTAGCAATTGGAGTAGATAAACCTGTTTGATTTCCGATAGTTGCAGTTGTTAAGATAGGAAAACGATCGTAAGCACCTGGTTGAATTCCAGCCTCACCATAAGCAGCACGAACTTTCCATTCATTAATTACTTTACTGATACTTGCATTTTGCCAAAAATTAAAACTAGAAGGTCTTAAGTAGAAATCTCCACGAGGGAAAGTAAAAGGTGTAGATCCTTGACCAAAAGCTGATGAGTAATCTGAACGTAAGCCAGCACTAATACCAGCAAGTTCACCCCAGTCAAAATGTTGGTTTACTAAAACACCATACGTTACAAACTGAGAGATCTGATCTCTAGCAATGCTATAAACAGCCATATTACTTGCTCTGTAAGGAGAAAAGTCTGGTGCATTTGAACCGTAGGTCCAATAATCTGTTGTTTTACTATTTCTATAATCCCATCCAACTAAAGTGGTAGATTTCAAAGGAATATTTAATTTAAAATCTTTCTCAAAGTCGAACTTAATGTTTGCATTTGCAGTAAAGTTTTGGAAAGTACTTGTAAATACTCTTTCATTAATTTCACCAGACTCACTTCCTGTTGTAGGAGAAGCAAATGAAGTTCTTGGAGAATAAAACTCTGCCCAATACTGCCAGAATTCTGCACCTTCATTTCCAATTTGGTCTTTGATCTCATAACGAGAATTGTAAGTGCTTCTATTAATACCATATTTAGCATCTAACTCTACAAAACGGTTTAAACGATAGTTTAAATTAAAGTTTTGTATTAGATCAATTGTTTGATCGGAAACATTGGCATTCTCTACTACATAATTAAAATTATATCCATTTACACCAGTTGCATCACCAAAATATGGCGACATTTTTCCTTGAGCATCACGGTCTAAATAATTAGCAAATGGACGAGAGTTGTTGATTGCATACAACATATTTCTTCCAGAAGGATCCAATTGGGTATCATTGGTTCTAACTACTTGAGTGATTGAACGAAACTTTAATCCCTTAGCCAATTCAACGCCAATATTTGCAGTTAAATTGGTTCTTGCATAATCTCCATTATTTTTAAATACAGTTTCTTGACGTGAATCTGTTAATAAAAAAGAGAAGTCGGTCTTTTCTGTAGCACCACTGATATTGATTGAATTATTAAAAGCCTTTGCTTTTTGAAAGAACATATCGTAGTGATTGTACCAAAGCAAATTCTTATTGTACGGTTGATTAGACTTACTTGATGGAGAAATTAAATTAAACACTGGATTGGTTAAGTATGATCCCGTAGTTTTATCAAAAGACAATGGAACACCACCTCCATCTACTACTTCACCAGCAGCATTTACTGCGAATGAATGTGTTTGTGATTTATTTACATTTCCAATATTGAGTAATTCATTAGTAACCATATTAGAAGATACATTGATACTCACTTTACCCATCTTTCCCTTTTTAGAAAATAATTGGATAACTCCATTTGCACCCTGAGCACCGTATAATGTACTAGCAGCAGGTCCTTGAACAACCTCTACTCTTTCAATTCCGTTTAGATCTAAATTTTCCAATCCTGTAGATGCAATTTGAATACCATCTAAAAGAATCATTGGAGCAGTAGATCCATTGATAGAGTTAATACCTCTTAAAAGAATCTGTGTAGGTGAACCAGGACTACCATTTGTAGTACTAATTTGAGCACCTGCAATTTTACCAACCAAAGCACTACCAATATCCACTGTTGGTACAGCAGGAATTTTATCAGCAGTAATTGCTTCAACAGCAATAGCTAATTTTTTCTTACTAGTAGCCACACCAACTCCTGTTACTACAACTTCACTTAATGCTTTAGTATCCGTAACAAGTTTAACCAATAAATTGCTTGATTTGGTGCTTACTTCTTGGTTTTCAAATCCAATTTCTGAAACAATTAAAGTTGCTCCAGTTTTTACTTTAATTGAAAAAGCACCATTTGCATCGGCACTAACTCCATTTTTTGTACCTTTTTCAAGTACAGAAGCTCCAGATAGAGCATTTCCTTTGTCGTCTACTACTTTTCCAGTAATAGTAGTTGTTTGAGCCAAACCAGTCGAAAGGACTAATAGAAAGGCACAAAAACTCATCAGCAGTTTTTTTCTCATGTAATTAATTTTAGGTAAATAGACCTTTTATCAGGTTAATTGACCGTCGAAGTAACTAAATAGCTGCGCTAAATGTTAACAGTTTATTAATTTTAAGGCTATTTTAAGTTTGAAAAATGAGCTTTTGTTAGTTTTTACGAATTTATCTGAGGAGTTCTAAATTTTTATAAATCAATATGAGTATGTATTTAAGCGATTTTATTTGATTAAAATGGAGGGCTTTAAAATTATTCCATTTAGCTATATTTGATTAATGTTCAAACAATTACAAATCAACTTTTTGGAAAAAAAAGACCCATTGTTGGGTGAATTGGTATAAAAAATCGGCGAATATAAATAAGCAGCAAATAAATAAAGGGGCATTTATTCATATTAAATATATATACAATATATAAACAATTAATAGCCCTTTAGATTTATGGAGATTATACCTGATTATTCAATTTTTTGAGTGATTCACTCAAAAAATAATTTTGAGATGTGGCCCATTATTGTAATTTAGTGGAAGAATTTAATGGGTTAGTAAGTAATGGGGCCAGCAGTAATGTTGGCCCTTTTGCTTTTAAGAAATACCTACTATTTTACACCTATGAGCAAAATTAAAACCGCCTTTTTCTGCAATAACTGTGGGTATGAAAGTACCAAATGGATTGGTAAATGTCCTTCATGTAATGAATGGAACAGTTTTACTCAAGAAGTAATTCAAAGTGGT
>JBILQZ010000147.1:0-4365 GCA_044372935.1 Sediminibacterium sp.
GGCAAAGCAAAAAGCAGCCAATCCAGAAGCCATCAAACAAGCACCAAAACCAGTTGAAAAGAAAGTGGAGCCTGTGGTAGCAGAAGTGAAAGCAGGCCCTATCGACAAGGAATTGCAAAAACAAATTCAAAAGCTCCAAAAAGCCATTGCGCAATTGGAACAAAATATCAATACCCTGAATAAAGAGAAAGAAGCCATTGAACTACAAATGGCCGATCCTTCTACTTATGCTGACCCTGCGGCCCTTAAATTGATTGAAAAAAATTACCATGATAAGCAAGCTTTGATTCGTTCCATGAATAAAGAATATGAAATTGCTTTTAATGATTTATTGGTCCTTGAAAGCAAGTAAATCAGCCTAAAACTAACGGCCGATTGTATACTAAAATAAAAATACCCACATATATAAAGTGGTTATGGATTATTGCTTTCAATTGTCTAAATTTGGGGCTCCGTTCTTTCGATAACCCATTGATTTACGCTTGTAAATCAATTCATTAAATGACAAATTGAATCAATATGTCTACTAAAAAAGTAAACAAAATCGCTGTTTTAACATCTGGTGGAGACGCCCCCGGTATGAATGCCGCTATCAGAGCTGTTGTTAGAACAGGATTATACCATGGATTAGATGTTTTTGGGGTTACTAGAGGTTACAATGGAATGATCGAAGATGATATCTTTCAAATGGATTCAAAATCGGTTGCTAACATCATACAAAGAGGTGGAACAATTTTAAAAACAGCTAGAAGTAAAGACTTCTTTGAACCAGCTGGTCGTAAAATCGCTTACGAAAATCTTAAAAAAAGAGGCATTGATGGCATCGTTGTCATAGGTGGAGATGGAAGCTTTAAAGGTGCTCAAAAATTCAGTAACGAATTCGATATCCCTTGTATTGGTTTACCAGGTACGATTGATAAAGATATTGCAGGAAGTGATTTTACCATTGGGTTTGATACGGCAGTGAATACTGCGGTAGAAGCCATTGATAAAATTAGAGATACTGCGGATGCACATGATCGTCTATTTGTAGTGGAAGTAATGGGTCGTGATGCAGGATATATTGCTTTACATAGTGGTATTGCTACCGGTGCCGAAAACATCTTAATTCCAGAATCAAAAACAGATATGGAAGCCTTAGTAGCCAACTTAACCGAAAAAGAAAAACGTAAAAAATTAGTGAATCTAATTGTAGTGGCAGAAGGAGATGAATTTGGAGGCGGTAACCAAGTGGGCGATTATTTAAAAACTAAATTACCAAATGCAGACATCCGTGTATGCATCTTAGGTCATATACAAAGAGGTGGCGCACCAACCTGCTTAGATCGTTTGATTGCTAGTAGAATGGGCTATCATGCGGTAGAATGTTTATTGAACGGCAAACACAATGTAATGGTAGGTATCGAAGATAATAAAATGAAATATACCCCATTAGACAATGCCGTTAAAGCAAAACAAAAAATTTCAGATGAATGGTTAAAGATTGTAAAAATCTTAGCGAGCTAAAAATAAAAAGAATTAAAACCCAACCCCAATTATTACAATGAGTCAGCCTACTTACAAACAGAAACACCATAAAACAAAAATCGTTGCAACAGTTGGTCCAGCATGTGAAACATACGACCAATTAAAAGCATTGGTGATTGCAGGTGTGAATGTATTTCGTTTAAACTTCTCTCATGGAAGTCATGAAGACAAAAAGAAAATCATTGACAATATTAGAGGCATCAACAAAGAATTAAATTGCACAGTAGCCATCTTAGGAGATTTACAAGGTCCAAAATTAAGAGTGGGTGAAATCGAGAACAATAGACTAGAAGTTAAAGAAGGTGATATCCTTACTTTCACCAATACAAAATGTGTAGGTACGATAGAGAAGATTTATGTATCCTACCCTAACCTTGCTGGTGATGTAGTAGTAGGCAATACCATTATGATTGACGATGGAAAAATCGAAGTGGTTGTTCATAGTGTAGAAGCAAATGGTGATGTAAAAGTAAAAGTAACTTTAGGCGGTATCATCTCTTCTAAAAAAGGTGTAAACTTACCAGATACTAAAATATCTTTACCAGCTTTGACTGAAAAAGATTTAGAAGATGCTGCTTTCATTATCAAAGAAGAATTAGACTGGGTTGCTTTAAGTTTTGTAAAGCGCGTTGCAGATATCGAAATGTTAAGAGCGCTTTTAAACGAAAAGAAAAGCAAATCAAAAATTATAGCTAAGATCGAAATGCCAGAGGCATTAACCAATATTCGTGATATCATTATTGCAAGTGATGCGATCATGATTGCACGTGGTGACTTAGGCGTTGAATTACCTGTAGAAAAAATTCCATTGATTCAAAAGGAATTGATCAGGAAATGTATTCATAGAGCGAAGCCTGTAATTGTAGCTACACAAATGATGGAGTCTATGATTGACAGAGTGAAACCAAACCGTTCAGAAATTACTGACGTTGCGAATGCCGTAATTGAAGGTGCTGATGCGGTAATGTTGAGTGGTGAAACTGCAACAGGTCAGTTCCCAGTATTAGTAATAGAAACAATGCGTAAAATTATTACTGAAGTAGAAGAAAATGGATACAAATACAACCGTTCAGAAGACTTGAAGCCTCAACCACACTCGCCTTCTTTCACAAGTGATGCGGTTTGTTACAATGCTTCTAAGTTATCAGAAGACAGTAATGCACATGCATTGGTGGGTATGACGCAAAGCGGTTATACCGCCTTTATGTTGAGCAGTTTCCGTCCAAAATCTCCTTTATTTATTTTCACTAAAGAACAAAGCTTAGTGAATCAATTATCTCTTAGCTGGGGCGTAAAAGCTTTCTATTATGATAAAGAAGAGAGTTTGGATGCGATTATCACTGATCAAATTCAACTTTTAAAAGAAAGAGGTTTTGTAAATACGGGTGATATTGTTGTTAATACAGGTAGCACCCCAATCAAATTACATTTACCAACTAATATGATTAAAATCAATAAAGTTGATTAAAATAAAAGGCCTCATTATTGAGGCCTTTTTTATAACTTTAATATTCAATTTATAATAAAGAACTATGCTTGAATCATTTGAAAAAATTCCAGTAAAAATTTATAAAGATGTAGCTACAGGATCTAACGCCGTTGCTGCACAAATTGCAAAATTAATTAAGGAAAAGCAAGCCGCTGGCTTACCTTGTGTATTAGGTATGGCTACAGGTGCTACCCCTATTTTATTGTACAAAGAATTAGTGCGACTACATAAAGAAGAAGGCTTGAGTTTTAGCAATGTTAGTACTGTTAATTTAGACGAATACTACCCTATCCCTAGAGATGCTTACCAAAGTTATTGGAGCTTTATGCATCGTCATTTATTTAACCATGTAGATATCGATCCAAAAAATATCCATCTACCAAATGCGGAATGGAGTCAAGAAGAATTAAAAGAAAAATGTGTTGCTTACGAACAAACCATTGAAAAATTAGGAGGGATTGACTTGCAAATTTTAGGCATTGGTAAAAATGGACATATTGGTTTTAATGAACCAGGCTCTAGCTTCCACTCAAAAACAAGGGTGATCCATTTAGACCAGTTGACAAGAATGGCCAACGTGTATGAATGGCATGACTTAAACAAAGTGCCAAAACTAGCTATCACAGTAGGCATAAGCAGTATCATGAAAGCAAAGAAGATTGTTTTGCTTGCTTGGGGAAACAAAGCCGATATCGTTGCAAAGTCAGTTGAAGGAGACGTTACTGAACAAATTCCAGCCACTGTATTGCAAAATCATGATGATTGTACATTTGTGATTGACGAATTAGCTGCTACAGAATTGACTAGAAATAAATCACCTTGGTTAACCGGATCGAATGATTGGACACCACAAATGATTAAGAAAGCGGTGATTGGTTTGGCTTTAAAATTAGAAAAAACAGTACTTAGTTTAACAGCAGATGATTACAAAGAAAATAGTTTGTCTGATTTATTAGTATTGAAAGAATCTGTTTACGATATTAATTTACAAGTGTTTTATATGTTGCGTGATTCCATCACTGGTTGGCCAGGCGGCAAACCAAACGCGGTGATACCTGCGCATCCAGAACGCAGTGAACCACATAGCAAAAAAGTATTGATCTTCTCTCCACATCCAGACGATGATATTATTAGCATGGGTGGCACTTTCATGCGTTTACACGATCAAGGACATGATGTACATGTTGCTTATCAAACCAGCGGCAATATTGCTGTGACCGACGAATTTGTAACAAGATTTTTAGATTTCGCTGTGGGCTTTGAAGATTTATTTGGTATTGATAATAAAAAAAGTCAGGAAATTTTAACCAACGCGCGCGCTTATTTAGCAAGCAAAACAACCAATGATT
>JBILQZ010000148.1:0-4356 GCA_044372935.1 Sediminibacterium sp.
CGAGCAAAGATTAAAGTTAAGAACGCCAATGTATAGTGAGACTGCAGCTTATGGCCATATGGGTCGTAAGAACGAAACAGTGACTAAAACATTCACGACTCCAGATGGTAAATCAAAGACCATGAAAGTGGAATTGTTTACTTGGGAGAAATTAGATTATGTCTCCAAGGTCAAAAAGACTTTTGGATTATAATAAATAAACAAAGCGAGCCCTGTTTCTACAGGGCTTTTTTTTGTCAAACAGTTAATAAATTAAAATATTTGTTTGCAAACTTCTCTGATGACCTTAGGTTTTCCTAAAGTATAGTAGTGTAAAACGGGCACACCTGCTGCTTTTAGTTCCTTGCTTTGCTGGATCAACCATTCTGTGCCCACTTGCTCACATTCCGCATCTGTCTTGCATTTGTTGATAGCGTTGGATAGGTCTGTTGGGATGTCCACATGGAATATTCTTGGTAAAACGGTCAATTGCTTTTTATTGGTAATGGGCTTTAATCCTGGAATAATTGGCACTGTAATACCCATATCGCGGCAGGCTTGCACATAGTCCAAAAACTTTTGGTTATTGAAAAACATTTGTGTCATGATATAGTCTGCACCCGCATCCACCTTCTCCTTGGTTTTGATTAAATCGATTTCAAAATTTGGAGATTCAAAATGCTTTTCTGGATAGCCAGCCACACCCATACAAAAATCGGTCTTGCCGCCATTTAAAATATCTTCGTCTAAATAAATACCTTGGTTCAGTTGTCCTACTTGCTTTAATAAATCAATTGCATATTTATTTCCACCTGGCTCTGGTTCAAAGCTAGACTCATTCTTAGCAGCATCGCCTCTTAAAATTAAAGCGTTGTCAATCCCTAAAAATTGCAAGTCAATCAAGGCATCTTCTGTTTCTCTTTTTGTAAAACCACCACAAATAATATGCGGTACCGCATCGATATTATAATGGTTCATAATCGCAGCACAAATACCGACCGTACCTGGACGCTTTCTTACGTCTACTTTTTCAAAAGTGCCATCTGTTTTTTTCTTAAACATGGTTTCACTTCTGTGGTAAGTCACATTGATCCATGAAGGCTTAAACTCCATTAAGGGATCTAAATGGTCATAAATAGAAGTAATTGTCTTGCCCTTTAAAGGTGGCAGGATCTCAAAAGATACCAATGTGTCTTTTGCTTTTGCTAAATGTGCTGTTACGTGCATAGAATACAAAAATAGTTAATATATGCTTCTTTGCTTGGAAAACTTCATTAATTTTACAGTTTTAATATATTTTACCTTAATGCTTAATAGACTTCTTGCGCTTATCCTACTTATTATATTTTCCCCAATTTTTTTTATTATAACTCTAGCTATATTTATTGAAGATGGTTTACCTGTTTTCTTCAAACAAAAACGTGTGGGAATTAACTATACATTCTTCCACATTTACAAATTTAGATCTATGAAGAAAGAAACACCAAATGTGGCTACCCATCTTCTAAGTAACCCTGCTCAATATCTTTTAAAAATCGGTGGCCTTTTACGCAAGCTTAGTTTAGATGAATTACCGAATCTTATCAATATAATTAAAGGTGAAATGGTTTTTGTTGGACCTCGTCCAGCTTTATATAATCAAGATGATTTAATGACTTTACGAGTTGCAACTGGGGTGGATAAACTTAAACCAGGCATAACTGGTTGGGCACAAATTAATGGCAGAGATGATATCTCTATTGAAAAGAAAGTACAGCTTGAGCAAGAATATATGTATAAGAGATCTACACTTTTTGACATTGAGATTATCATAAAGACATTTACTAATGTATTATTTAGCAAAGGGGTGAGTCACTAGTCCTTTACTATATAAAATAATCTTCCAATAATCTCTCTAGAACCAGTCTCAGTTAAATGTAAATTTATTGCACTCGGTAGAAAGTCCATAAGTGTGAGCTTGTTATTCCCCCTAATCTTATAATCTACTTTACAAGGAATTACAATAAATCCTTGTTTCTCAAAGAGCCTTTTTGCTCTATACATATGATAAGCCGATGTTACAAGTATTATACTCTTACTTGGGCTTATTAGTTCTCTTACAGCCACTGCCTCGTCTGCGGTATTTTCCACATCTTTGGTTACAAATACCCTTTCAGATGGTATGCCATTTGAAATAGCATATTCTTTTAGTACATCTCCCTCCGTTTTCTTGGTATTATTCCACGGCAATTTGCCTCCTGTAAATACTAGCTTTTGTGCCTTATTTGCTCTAAATAAAGTAATCCCTCCAAAAAATCTATCTGGGTCTCCCCATTCTATGAAGCTTGAATCTCCCACTTCATTTATTTCCAACATTCCACTTAAAACTACAATTGCATCTGCACTATCTATAGTGCTTATTGGCTTTCTGTATTCAGTACCTTCTACTAGTTTAAAGAAGTTATTAGAAAATATAGGGGTGGATAATATATATAGTCCCCCTATTCCTATATAGATAAGCTTTTTCTTATTCTTGATTAATCCTATTAGTATTACTATTATGACTATCATGATAGGGAGAATGAATGTGGGTAATATTTTGTGTAGGTAGATCATGGTTTACTTTTATAATCTAAAAATACTATTTTATAATTTAATGCCTATTTCATCCCCTTCCCAACTTCCCCAGGCGCCAATAGCCTTGCATGATCTAACAATTCCACAATCGCCATGGTTTTGCGCGTCTTTAAATCACTTAAGCCTTTTATAATGGTATAAGAATCTTTCAATAAATAAAAAACATTAGTAGTAAGGTTTAAGCTTTTTGGTTGTTTGTATAATTTAGGAGTAATTTGAGTTTGATACAAAGCTTCTATCTCCGCAAAACTCGCTACATGTTGTGCTATTAATTGATTACTTGTTAAATTCAATTCTGAATTGTCTTGTGCATAGCACCAAGCATCTAGTTGCTTAAAAGTTTTAGGGCTATTTTGTAAAATAAGTGTACTGCTTAGTTGGTACACAAATCCATCTACCTTCCAGCGCATGGTATTGTATAGGGCAAGTGCACTATCCTTTTTTGCTGGATTGGTTTCATTTTTGATTTGAGTGGTTAAATATAATTCAGTACTGTATTTAATTTCAATGAGCCTACTCAATAGACCTTGTTGGGGCTGCGCTTGCGCAGCCCCACAGTTCAATACGAGCATTGTTATCAAGCCCATCCATATTTTTTTAGCCTTGTTAGCGTTTGAATATATTTTCATAGGTGCCGCTTTAAATATTGGTTAATTATTCAGTTGATTTTTTGATTGATTATATAGACGATTAAGACGCAAAGAATTTCTCCGTCCTCAATAATCCCTCGCTTTGTGGATTTTGATCATAGTCATTGTCCATTAAATCGATATTCACGTATTTTACAATGTCCTGCATGCTCGCATCCTGTCCGTATTGGCTTAGGTTCTTAATTAAGTAATGTGTAAACGCCCCATTGAACCGGTTATTGATATAAGTATCTGCACTTAATTGATGCGAAGCACATCCACTTAATAAAGCACCGTGCAAGGGGATGGGCGCACTACCGAGGCTAGCAATTGAAGCGATCGCTTCTCCATGTTGTGTTGACTCTTTATAATTGAATCTTCGGAACCTTGTATTTTTAAGATCATAATTAGAGTTATCATAATTAGAGTTGCCTTCATTAGCTTCAACAATCTCATGCTTTCTGGACAAATCCTCCGAATGACAACTATCTGATATCCATACAAAATGCACGCCCTTGGGGATGGTAGCAAAGATTTTGGCAAATTCCTTATCTGTAATGGCCGTTTGCGTGGCATCTGCATCACTAAAGTCATAAGGGCAGATAATCTCATCCAAGCCGTCTTTTTCAAAAGCATGTCCCTTGCTGGGCAGCTGCGCGCCGTGTCCACTATAATGAAATAAGATTTGATCTCCTGCACTTGCTCCTAATAACAACCAATTAAGTGCGGCTAAAATGCCTTTTTTAGTGGCCCTACTATCGGTGAGTGTTTTGATATTTTCTTTTGCATAGACCTTGTTTTTTGTCGTAATAAAATATTCCATATCTACAATATCATTAATGCATCCTCTTAAATTATTATTGGGATTTGGATAGGCATTGATCCCAACAAGTAGTGCTTTGTTATTCATAAAATGGTATTTGGTTGATTAAATCTAGTATTAAAATTTGCTGATTTAAATATAATTTTTACATTTACTAAAAATCTTAAAAACCTTTAATAGAAAGAATTCTAGGTCATTTTAATCAAACACTTGCTAGGCTTAAATTCTTATTTTTTCTCTTAGAAAGTAGTCTAAAAAATATTTTATGAATCAATTAGATCGTACGTCATTATTGAAGAGTTTATTACT
>JBILQZ010000149.1:0-4347 GCA_044372935.1 Sediminibacterium sp.
CTTGCATATTGGTCAAGTTGAAAAATCAGAAAGTATAATTGAAAGCATTATAGAAAAATTCCCAAATGGCATTTATGTCAACAAAAAGAAAGCGAAAGAAAAATTAGACCGTATTAATAAAAACACAACCGAAGCTTACAAAGAAGCCTACTTTATGGCCCAAATAGGCGATTGGGACAAGTTCAATGTACAGAAAGATTCATTATTGCTTCAATTCAAAGGCACTAAATGGCAGACACCTTTTCAATTTTTGACGATCAAAATGTATGCACAACTTCGCAAGGACAGTATGGCTTTAGTTTTATTAAATGAAGTCATCTCAAGAAACAGCAGTGAAGCGGTTAAGGCAAGGGCTAAAAATATTATCACAGAAATAAACAATAGAAAAACAACCGAGGCCTACCTAGTTGCTTTAAAAATTGTGCAACCAAAGGCGGTAGATAAAATTGAAGCTACCAACGCAAATGCTTCTACCCTTGCCAAAATAACAACACCAAAGAACGAAGGGACCCAAGCATCTAAAATTCAAATAGATTCCTTAAAAAGCGATCCAGCAATTGCCAATCAACTTGTTTTTACCAGTGATAGTTTGGAACAGCATTATATTGCTTTACAAACTACCAATATCTCCCCTACTTTTGTGAAAGAAATTCAAAATGCATTCAAGGACGTTCATGCAGAAGAATTCAGGAAATTGAACCTCTCAGTGACGAATGTTCAGTTTAGTGAACAAAGTTATATTGTTTGGATTGGACCATTTGAAAATGCAGCAACAGGGCTACAATATATCCAAAAAGTAAAACCTAGATTAAGTACTGAGATTATTTCATTTATTGCAAAAAAGCAATACGACTTAATTTTGATTGGCAAATCGAATATCATCCAGATCAACGATCCGGCACAATTGGAACAATATAAACGTGACAAAGCAAATTATTATTTTAAACCTTAAAGGGTAAAAAGTGAATTCAGAAAATAAAACAACAACAAAAGACATTCAAAAAAGACCTAAGCATTGGGTAAAACTCTTCTGGAAATACTACTTCATTGCTACTGGTGTGTTTTTACTATTTATCCTGCTACTTAATTTCGGATGGATTGGCGATATGCCAGACCTTGATGATATTGAAAACCCAACTGCCTCCTTAGCAAGTCAGGTGTACGCACAAGATGGAACCCCGATGGGTAAATTTTATTTAGAAGATAGAATTAGCGTTAAATATAGAGATATTAGCCCCTATTTATTACAAGCTTTAGTGGCCACAGAAGATAAAAGATTTTACGACCACTATGGTATTGATGGAGAAGGTTTATTAAGAGCTGTCGCCTTTTTAGGTAGTCAAGGAGGAGCTTCTACCATTACCATGCAAACTGCAAAGAATTTATTCACCAATAATTGGGGCACCAAAAACAAACTCTTAAGAATCATTCAAAAAATCAAAGAGAGCATTATAGCCATCAAGCTTGAACGCAATTTTACTAAACAAGAGATCATCACTTTGTATTTAAACACCGTACCGTTTAGTGAAAACTTATTTGGTGTAAGCAATGCATCTAGGTCTTTTTTTCAAAAAGAACCAGATCGTTTAACTATCGAAGAAGCGGCTTTATTAATTGGCATGATCAATGCGCCAACTAAATACAATCCTAACAGAAATCCAAAATTAGCCCTTGATAGAAGGAACTTAGTATTGAATAGAATGGCAGGTGAAAATTTTATTACCAATGACCAAGCAACACAATTAAAAGCATTACCTCTAGTGACTAATTTTAAAAAGCTAGACGAGAACAATGGCCTTGGCCCTTATTTTAGAAGTTACTTGGGCGAATACATGAAAAAATGGTGCAAGGAACATAAAAAGAACAATGGGGATGCTTATAACTTATACAGAGATGGTTTAAAAATTTATACCACCATCAATCCTCGTATGCAATTGTATGCAGAAGAGGCAGTGGCAAGACATATGGCTTATTTACAAAAAGAATTCAATAAGCAAGCCAATATCAAAACCGGTTCTGTTTGGAAAGATTTCAATAATCAATTGGAATTAGCCATTAAACAAACTGATCGTTGGAGGAATTTGAAAAGAGAGGATATGGACGAAACTGACATCAGAAAAACATTTGATGAAGTATTACCAATGCGTGTTTTTGCTTGGAATAAAAATAGGTTCCTTGATACTGTGATGACTCCATTGGATTCTTTAAAATACCATAAACAAATGCTACAAACAGGTTTCTTAGCAGTCGATCCATTCACTGGAGAAGTAAAAGCATGGGTAGGTGGAATTGATTTTAAAACATTCAAGTATGACCACGTCAATATTAATACAAGAAGACAGGTTGGTTCTACTATGAAACCCTTGTTGTACTCTTTAGCAATCGAAAAATCAGGCTTCACCCCTTTTAGTATTGTACAGGATCAACAACAAAACTTTGAAGGATATGGAATGGTGCCTAATACCCCAAAATCATGTACTGGACAAGCTATGCCAATGGCTCAAGCCTTAGCAGAATCTAGGAACTGTGCAACAGCCTATATCATGAAGCAAATTAATGGGGATGGAAATGAAGCGGCTAAAGAATTGGTAGCGTACTTAAAAAAGACCAATATACAAGCAGATATTCCTGCCTATCCTTCTATTGCCTTAGGTGCTTGTGAAGTTTCCTTATTTGAAATGGTTCAAGCCTATACGATGTTCCCAGGCGGAGGATACAATGCACAACCTTT
This sequence comes from Sediminibacterium sp., assembly GCA_044372935.1. Lineage (GTDB taxonomy): Bacteria > Bacteroidota > Bacteroidia > Chitinophagales > Chitinophagaceae > Sediminibacterium. The sequence goes on from JBILQZ010000149.1 coordinate 2,732, forward strand.
CTTTATCAATCGTATCGAAGATAAAAATGGCAATGTACTAGAAAGCTTTTCTCCACAAAGAAGAAAAGTTATTAGCGAATTAACGGCATATTCTATGGTGAGTATGATGGAAGGGGTTATGACCAAAGGAACTGGTAGAAGTATGTATTCCTATGATATCGGCACACAGTCTGTGGCAGGTAAAACAGGAACCACCAATGACAATAGTGATTTATGGTTTATGGGCTATACCCCACAAATTTTGGCTGGTGCATGGGTAGGTGCCGATGATCGTTATATTCGTTTTACAGATAATTATTTTGGACAGGGCGCACATGGCTCTTTACCTATCTGGGCCTACTTTATGAACAAAGTAGCCAATGATCCAGCTTGTAATTTAGACAGAAACGCAAGTTTTTTAAGACCTGATAATCTTAGTACCGATTTTAATGTCAATTTTGTGGGCAAAGATTCTAGCATTGATTTAAGCTTGCCCGATGCATCGGCCGAAGATATTGAAGCTGAATCTGACTATAGTTTGATTTCAAACAATGAACCAGCAGCAGTTACTCCAGTAAATACTACAACCCCAGCAAATAAACCTGCTGCTCCTAAAAAACAAAGTACAGAGCCAAAACAAGCTACTACTCCTGCAAATAAACCTAAAGCAGTCATGCCCAAGAAAAAGCAATAGTTAACTAGGATTAAGTTTAATAAAAACACCTAAGAATACAATTAAAATAAAAGGCTGAACTTAGTTCAGCCTTTTATTTTTGCTTCAATGCATATTGTAAAGTAAAGTGATGGTAACTATTTTTTTGGAAGAATCCAGTACCATATTGAAATTGGATGCGTTTATAAGGGAAGGCAAAACCTGCACTCAATCCATTTAAACTATTGGGTTGATTTTGAATATTTAATTCAAACCGACGTGCAAAATGATACCCTAGATCTAGCTCAAAATTTTGACCAATAAACAACTGTGTCCCCACAATTAAATGATTGAATACATTTTGTAATGAACCTGGTTTTTTATAGGCTTCTTGACTATAAAAGTCTACATCATAATAATTATCATTCCATACAGAAAGCCTTTCTGCAGTGATTGAAAACTGCAATGGCGCATTGGCTAATTTTTTGGACCAGCCTAAAATTAAATTCAAAGGCAACTCCTCTTTCACTTGTATATGCTTTAACTGAGTGCCTGCATTTTGCAATAAAAGACTCCATTGAGACAACCCATTAGTGGCTAAGTACCTTAGCCCTACATCCATAGCAAGACCACTAGACCTATAGGCTCCAAAATTGGATTGTATATATTTGATTTGTGTTCCAAAATGAAAATTTTCTTGATAAGTTTTTGAAATACCTACTTGTAGGGCATATTCATTTGGATTCGTGGTACCAAAGCTATTTCCTACAACATCGGTTTGATCGATACTACCATAATCCATAAAATGAACACCCCAGCCAATCACCCAGTCCGACTTTACAATATTCGCTCCATTCAAATCATATTGTTGTATACCAGCAAAATAAGGTTTAACACTTACTTGCAAATTGCCATCCATATTGGTTGTGAGCAATGCGGGCTGCATCATCGCAAGACCTAGGTCGTTTCCGATTGAACTTATATT
>JBILQZ010000150.1:0-4327 GCA_044372935.1 Sediminibacterium sp.
CGCTGCATTTTTCCAAAATACCTTACCTCCATTTAAAATAAAATCACCTAGATGTTTTGGGAAGGCAGGATTGGAATAGACTAAGTCATTTTTTGAATCAGCACCAAATTGATTCACCCCCTCTTTGAGCCAAAATAATCCTTCTAAATTCAACCAGCCATTTGGCATTTTCAAGGCATCAATTCTACTCGTATGCCATTGTTGCACTTCGGCCAAATAAGAAGTAGTTTGTCCAAAACTTTTACAAGTAATTATTGTCATTAGTGTAAGTAAAGAAACGAGTATTGTATTACGCATGTTTTGTGCAGGTATTTTTATGTGGTTTACGAGAGAATGATTAAATTTACGATGAATCATTTAAACATTATGAAAAAGCTTCTTCCATTTTTATTTTTAGCACTGGTGTTAAATGCATGTAAAAAAGAAACCCTTGAGCCAGCGCCTAAAGCGACTACGCCTACTACGCCAGTTAACACAAATATTGCAGCCAACACATGGATACACGAAGCAATGAGTTATTATTACCTATGGAATACTAGTATGCCTAGCTTAGCTAGTTCCAACACCAGTTCAAAACCAACTGATTATTTTTATAGTTTATTGAACGATTATGGTAAAACAGATCGTTTTTCTTGGATCGACGAAAGTTACACCAATTTACAAAATCAATTAAATGGGGTAAGTACGGTGCTAGGTATTAAAAACAATGCATTCTATACAGATGACTCCAAAACAACCCTCGCCTTTGTGTTGGCTTATGTTTTAAAAGGAAGCCCCGCAGAAAAAGCAGGTTTAAAAAGAGGGGATATCATTATGAAAGTAGATGACCAAGCCATTACGAATACCAACTATACCAATATCTTATCTAATCAAACTTTAAAACTTGGATTAGGTGATTTTACCAATGGTGCATTTGTATCCAATGGCAAATCTGTAACGGTGACAAAAGTAGAATTACAAACAAATCCTATCTTGGCTGATACCATCATAGCATGGTCTGGTAAAAAAGTTGGTTACCTGGCTTATAGCCAGTTCTTGACTAGTTTTGACGATAGCTTAAGAGCGATCTTTGGTCGTTTTAAAACTGCTGGCGTGAATGAATTGGTTTTAGATTTTAGATACAATGGTGGAGGCTATGTAGTATCAGCTGATTTAATAACCAATATGACTGTCAAAGATGCAGCAGCTAGAGTGGGCAAGTTGATGAATAAAAAAGTATATAATAGCACTTATACCGCTTACCTAGAAAGAACCTCAGGGGCAAGTGCTTTTGAAACTTTATTTAAAGCTGAGCCTAATAACCTAGGGACACTTAATCGTGTTTTTGTATTAACCTCTGGCAATACCGCTTCGGCAAGTGAGTTAGTAATAAATAATTTAAAGCCTTTTATGGAAGTTATTTTAATTGGCGAACATACTTATGGAAAAAATGTAGGCTCCTTTACGCTGACCGATCCAAATAAAAGATGGGATTTTGGCTTACAACCCATTACATTTTTAACCAACAATGCGATAGGAGAATCCAACTATGGCACGGTTAATGGCTTCTTACCTAATTATACCTTGGCGGATAATGTCTTACCCTACAAGGCTTTGGGGAATCCAAATGAAACCTATTTTAATCAAGCGTTAAGTATTATAGGTGGTGTATCTTATCAAGCAAACTCAACCATATCCACTAAAAAATATACCAGAACTTTGGCAAGTAAAGAAGCCTTTTCTGACAACAAATGGTTGGATAGAAAAGAAATGTGGATGGATCCAAAATAAAAAATTATGCAACAAGCAATACAGGTATTTGTAACAGGCGGCACATTTGACAAAGAATATAATGAGCTAAATGGAAGTCTTTATTTTAAAGACACACATTTACACGAGATGCTAAGTTTGGGCAGAAGTAATTTAAACTTAGCTATTGAGTCTTTGATGATGAAAGACAGTTTGGATTTTGTAGATGCAGATCGTGCATTGATTGCAACAGCTTGCAATGCTACTAGCTCAGAAAGGATTTTGATTACACATGGTACAGATACCATGACTATCACCGCAATGTATTTACAAAAGACCTGTCCAAATAAAACGATTGTATTGACTGGTGCAATGATCCCTTATAAATTTGGTAGCTCCGATGGACTATTTAACCTTGGCAGCGCACTTGCTTTTACGCAAGTACTTCCAGCTGGTGTCTATATCGCCATGAACGGAAAATATTTTGAAGCAGATAAGGTCAGAAAAAATACAGAGAAAGGCGAGTTCGAAGCAATTTAAGCAATTACCGCATCCCATAGTTTTGCTCGAATCTCTAAAGCTTCAATAGAAGCCGCTTCTGCTTCCTTCCATTTAGTTGCATCGTTGCCGCAAAGTTCAGCTACCATTTCAAGGGCTAAATGACTATGGTGTCCACCATCCACTTCAATATGTCTTTCGATATAGTATTTAAAAATGGCTACTTTTTCAGGAGACTCTGCTACTAGCTTTTCTAATAATCGAGTAAACATATCTGGAATTAAATCCTCTCTTCCAAAAGTGAAAACAGCTGCTTGCACATGTGCAGGAGCGTGATTTACAATCTTAAATGTAAACGATAAAAAAGCTTTGATAGAGGCTGCGCAATCCAATTGCTCAATGGCTGTTTCTATCTTAGTGCCCGATTGTAAAGCTTGAATCAATTGATCAATAGATTGAGTGGAGGCGCCCATTTGACGCATCGCTTGTTGATACAATTCAAAATGGCTAATTCGATTATCAAATGCATCTACATCTGACTCTTCCCCTAATACTATTTCGTTGATCAAGTACCTAGTATTTGCAGACCCTACAGGCACCCATGGTGTTTGAACGCAGGTTAACTTTTGTTGAAGTGATTTTAATAAACTCATAAAATCCCAAACTGCAAAAACATGTACCCCAGCAAATTTTTGCAAATCTGTCAAAGTTTGAATTTGATGGTAGACCGGATGTTGTAATAACTTAGATCTACTAGGTTCAATAGCGTTTTTCAATTGCTGGATGGCTGCTTGCATAGTGAAATTTTAAGAGCGCAAAGTTAACTAAATAACAATTTAAAGCAAGGCCTGTTTAATTAATAATTGTTTAGTACCTTAATGTTTAAACTAAGCATTCATTAAATGTGGATGGATGTAAAGTCAATAGCTTATAGGCGCTTAACAAACGCTTTCAATTCGATAATTTGAATTTATGATTAAAATAATTGCTAGTCTTTTTTTTATCTTACTTATGCATGACTTAAGCGCACAAACAACAAAAATCATTGCACATAGAGGTGCATGGAAAGAATTTAAGTTGCCTGAAAATTCAATTGCTGCTTTATCAAAAGCAATTGAGTTAAAATGCGATGGTGCTGAATTTGATGTAAGGATGACTTTGGATGGTGTGTTAGTGGTGAATCATGACCCAACCTATTTTGGAGATACCATTCAAACCAATACCTATGCTTATTTAAATAGAAACAAATTAAGTAACGGCGAAGACTTACCAACCTTAGCAGCCTATTTTAAAGCAGGTAAAAGGGGCAAACAAAATACAAAGCTCATCTGCGAAATCAAAGCTGCGATTTCAGCTACTGAACAAGATCGATTAGCGACCCTTCGTACGGTTGCACTTGCTAAAAAAATGAACTTAGAAGATGCTATTGTTTATATCAGTTTTAGCAGTGCGATTCTTGACTGGATAAAAGAAGCTGCATCTAGCGCAACGGTTTTATACCTTGAATCAGATTTAACAATCAATCAGGTAGTGGCTCATCAATTTGACGGCATTAATTATCATTACAGTCATTTTAAGAAGTACCCAAATTTGGCAATGGAGGCAAAAAATGCGCAATTAAAAACTGGTAGTTGGACCGTAAATGAATTGGAGGATTTAGAAATGCTGGTCCAACAAGGTGTGACACTCATCACCACCAATCAGCCTGCTGAGTTTCAAAATTACCTAAGGCAGAAGGTCAAACAATAAAACTTATTTATACCTGGTGTCAATAAGGTATTGAATTTTCCAGCCTTCTTTTAATTTTACTAACTGAAAACTATTCACTCCTTTGTGGGAGAAGTTGCCTTTATAATAAAAAGAATAGGGTGTCCATACAGTGGCCATCAATGGATCAATTTGAATAGCACCAAACTCAATTCTTTCATCTAATGTATTAGGCATTTGTTTGCCAATACTTTGAAGAAAATCTTGTACAGACTGGGTTTTAACCAATGCGCCTTCTGGCTGATTGACAATCGTTTGAAAAATTATTTTATCAGAAAAACAAGATTTTATTAAAGTTGTGTCTGCTTTTTGCATACCAAGAAACATATTTTGG
>JBILQZ010000151.1:0-4320 GCA_044372935.1 Sediminibacterium sp.
AAATAGACTTAAAAAGACAACATTTTTAGGGCTTTTTTATTTTCTATGGTAAACTTAGGGTAAACAATTAATATGAGTGAGAATTTACGTCGTTGTATCAGCTTCTAGTTTACATTATTATAAGACAAATAAATTATATTTGAATTATGCCATTATCTTGGAACGAGATTAAGAGTAGAGCAGCTTCATTTAGCAATGAGTGGAAAGACACTATGAGAGAAGAGGCAGATGCCAAACCCTTCCTTGTAGAATTCTTAAACATCTTTGGTATTTCCCAAAAAAGGGTAGCAACCTTTGAACACCGCGTTAAGAAAATAGATGAGGCTTCTGGCTATATAGACCTTCTATGGCCAGGTACACTTCTAGTAGAAATGAAATCTCGTGGTCAGGACTTAGACAAAGCATACATACAAGCTAAGAATTACTGTCATGGATTAAAAGATCATGAGCTACCTAAGCTAATTATGATCTGTGATTTTCACTACTTCCATATCTATCGAGAAGATGGTTTTAATATCAAGTTTGAGCTCACTCAGCTTCTTGATAACCTACAAATATTTGAAGAGTTGGCAGGTTATCAAAAACGTACTTATCATGAAGAAGATCCTGTAAACATAGCTGCTGCTGAGTTAATGGGTAAACTACACGATCAACTTAAAGATGTTGGTTATACAGGTGCACCACTGGAAGCATACTTAGTTAGATTGCTGTTCATACTCTTTGCAGACGACACTACTATATTTCAAAATGGTATCTTTTTTGACTACTTGGAACAGCGTACAAAAGAGGATGGCTCTGACTTAGCTATGCACTTGGACCAACTATTTCAAGTTCTTGATATACCAGAAGACAAGCGTCTAAAAACTTTAGACGAACAGCTTAATATTTTTCCATACGTTAATGGTAGATTATTTACAGATAGGCTTCCAACTGCAGCTTTCAACAGCAAGATGCGTCAGATACTTTTAGATTGCTGCAAGCTTGACTGGGGTAAGATATCTCCAGCCATTTTTGGTTCCCTCTTTCAGTCTGTAATGGATAGCACAGCTAGAAGAAATCTAGGTGCACATTATACCAGTGAGAAGAATATCATGAAGCTTATTAAACCATTATTCCTAGATGAGCTATGGGAAGAGTTTCATACTGCTGGAGAGAACCACAATAAACTACGAGCGTTACATGGTAAAATAAGTAAGCTGCGTTTTCTTGATCCTGCTTGTGGGTGCGGCAACTTCTTGATTACATCCTATAGAGAACTACGCCTGCTGGAATTAGCAATTGTAGAGAAGCTGCTGAAAGGTCAGATGGTTACCAATATCAACCAATATTTCTTAGTAGATCTGGATCAGTTCTATGGTATAGAACTTGGTGAGTTCCCTTCTCAAATAGCTGCTGTAGCTATGTTCCTGATAGATCATCAGTGCAACATGATTGTGTCAGACAGGTTCGGAGAGTATATTCCTCTAATCCCATTACAGAAGAGTGCTATTATATTAAATGCAAATGCTCTCCAGTTAGATTGGCAGAGTGTAATCAAACCTTTAGAGGGGGAAAACGAAGAGCCAAGATTTCACTATGTTTTAGGGAATCCTCCATTTGTTGGAACTGCTTATCAAACTCAAAACCAAAAAGAGGAACTTACTTTAATATTTCAAAAGTATGGCAAATTTGGAATGCTAGATTACGTTACTGCCTGGTTTATAAAGACTGCAGAATATATGAATGCAAGAAATACTCTAGCAGCATTTGTTTCAACTAACTCTATATGCCAAGGAGAACAAGCAGGTATACTTTGGCAAATATTATTTAAACAGTTTAATATAAAAATAAATTTTGGACATCAGTCTTTCAAATGGACCAATGAAGCTAGAGGAAAAGCTGCTGTACATTGTGTCATTATTGGATTCTCCAATAATGAAAAAACAAAAAAGTCGATTTTTCAGTATAAAAACTTTAAAGGAGAGCCTACAGAGATAATTGTAAAAAATATAAACCCGTATTTAGCTCCTGGCAATGACAGTGTTTTAGAGTCAATTAGTACTCCTATTTGTTTCATACCAAAAATGATGTCAGGCAGTGCTGCAAGAGATGGTGGAAATCTCATTATATCTGAAGAAGAACATAACATGCTAGCTCTTCAATATCCTCAAGGATTAAAGTATTTAAGACCATTTATTAGCGGAGACGATTTTATCAACAATATAAAAAGATATTGCATCTGGTTAAAAAATGTAGACTTTAAAGAAATTCGGTCTATCCCTTTTTTTATTGATAGGCTAGAAAAGGTACGTGAGTTTAGAAATTCAAGTCCTAGACCAGGAACAAAAAAGATGGCAAATTTTCCTGGATTATTTGCAGAAGAAAGACAACCTGATTATGATTTTTTGCTAATACCAAAAGTTTCTGGAGAATCACGAACTTATATTCCTATAGCATATCTTAAAAAAGATAATATTGTTTCTGACAAAACATTTGTTGTACCGAATACAACACTTTATCATTTTGGTGTTCTTACTTCTTTGATGCATATGGATTGGATGAGATACACCTGTTCCCGACTTGGAGGGAGTTATAGTTATTCAAACACTATTGTGTACAACAACTATCCTTGGCCAGAAAATCCACCTGATAAACAGAAGCTAGCTGTAGAAACAGCAGCACAAGCGGTGTTGGATGCACGATCTCAGTTTCCTGATAGCAGTCTTGCTGATCTTTATGATCCTAATACTATGCCCCCCGTATTAGTAAAAGCACACCAGCAGCTAGATAAAGCAGTGGACCTCTGTTATCGACCTCAACCATTTACATCTGAAGCTAAGCGTATAGAATATTTGTTTGAGCTGTATGAAAAATATACAGGAGGATTGTTTGCAACAGAGAAAAAAACTAAGAAGAAAAAAGTGACTGAAACTAGCAACAGTTAACTGAGAAGATGTTAGAATTTAACGATGGTATATCAACAAGTCAAAAATACGAGCTCAAAAGACTTGATAACGATTACTTTGAACTATAGCAGTGCTAAATATACTTCTATGCTTAAGAGAGACGATGTGTACCATTAAGGCATATATGACATACAAAATGTTTTAAAAAAGAACTTAGGCTGCTAATTATAATATATATAGCATTAAATGCTTCTTACATAAGTTCCATTTTGCCTAACAAAGCAGTTTGCTTTCTTGTTATCTGAAAGTGATCCCCAAAAAGGCATTAACACAGTTTTATGTTAATGTATTGTGGTTTTAGGTTTTGATAACAAATTAAAATGCTTGGTCGTATTAATTTCAGTTCAAATAGATAAACAACTATGTTAAGAACCCTTCTTGCCATAACTGCAATTTTTTTTGCTTTTACAAACATCGCTAGCGCTCAAAACAAGTATTTTTTAAAATATTACGACAAGGCGCAAAAGCTTTATTATGCTAAGGATTATACAAATGCTAAACTCTATTACGATTCGGCAATAAAAAAGAACCCCACACACGCATTCGCCTACTATAAAAGGGGTTTATGTGTTTATGCCGAAGAAAACTTGCAGGACGCCTTCAAAGATTTTAATAAATCAATATCCTTGGATTCTACAAATGCAGATGCTTATAATTTTAGAGGGGATACTAAAATTAGATTAAGAGACACCATAGGCGGTTTAAGAGATTTTGACACCAGTATACTCATTGAGCCTAATAATTACGACTATAGAGTAGACAGGGGCATGGCTTTTATTGATATAGACTCAACTCATAGAGCATTAATAGACCTTATGCACGCCTATAACTTAGACACTACAATGTATAGGGCCGTTTTTTATATAGGTGTAGCCAACTACTTGATAGATGAACTTGATTCTGCCTATAAATATTTTAATAAATGCAATGTTATTGATTCACTCGCTCCTGGCCCCTTCTATTGTATTGCCCGAGTTTTATTTACACTTGATAGCTTCGATTATGCACTCTCTAAAATCAATACAGCAATTAGGCTTAATGATAAAGATGCAAGTTACTATGTTTTGAGGGCCAAAATTTACATGATCAATGAAAATGAAGAAGATGACGACATGGCAAAAGATGATCTAAACAAAGCCATTAAAATGGGGTCGGAAGAAGCTAAAGAATTGCTTGCCAAATATTTTAGCGAAGGCGATGTGTAAATTTCTGTGCTTAAATGGCGACCTTCAAAGTCAGGAGTTTTTTATACGCTTTGTTTTGTTATGATAAAACCTATTCAACCTTATTAATAGTTTACGAATTATGTAATGATTGGTCCAATATTGCTTTGATAGACAGTATTTCTTAAGAAGGAAAATATATCCTTGAGATG
>JBILQZ010000152.1:0-4304 GCA_044372935.1 Sediminibacterium sp.
GCTTGTCTATGTCTGTAAATTACATTACGTCCATTTTGAACAGCTGGTTTCCATTTTGGACCTCTTTGAATAACACGAACTGCTTCTTCTTTAGTACCGTAGCCTGGGTCATTCTCTGCTCTTACTTCAGAGATCGCACCATCTTTTGCTACGATGAAAGAAACTGTTACGGCATATTTTCCAGTAGGTGCACCGTTTTCAACAGGCAAATCTCTATTCAAAGTACGCTCTAGGTATCTTACCCATCCGCTTTGTCCACCAGGGAACTCTGCAGGGATCTGAACCACAGTGAATATCTTATCATAGTCATCGTCTACTTTTGGTGCTTCAACAGGACCAGTACTTTGCTCCACAGGAGCAACCAATCCGTCGTCTTTGGTACCTTCTTGGTTAAATGAACCAATCTTAGTATCCTCTAACTTTTCAACTTCCTTGATTTCGTCTTCTTCCTTCACTTCCTCGTCTTTAACGATCTTTGGTGGAGTGAACTTAGTCACTTCAACCTTAGGAGGTTCTTGTTTTGGAGGTGGAGGTGGTGGAGGTGGTTCAGGCTTTTTTTCATCTTGATTTACATTCTCTAAAGATAAATCAACAGCAACCACTTCTACTTTATCATTCTTCATTGAGTTTGATAAAATTGCACCAACAGACAACGCCACAGTCACTAAGGCCATGCCTATAAGACCGTTTCTCAAACGCTTATTATACGTTCTACGTAAATCATAAGCGCCGTAAGCTTTGTTCCTGCCTTCGAAAAGGATATCAAGAAAATCGGCGGTTAATATTTTATTTATGTCCATGTTTAATGCTTTTAATTACTTGCCGAAGTTTGTGAACTTGCATCAGAGATTTTAACTAACTGAGATTCTCCGTCAGAAATATCAACTAATGCATATTTTTTTACAACGTTAATCGCCATTTCATCCAAGATGTCAATTACATTTTTGTAATTACATTCTGCGCCAGGTTTAATCACGACTACGAAATCTTTGTAAGGATTTTCGCTATCAGTTGATCTACTTCTAACGTCAGCTTTCTTTTTCAAGATGACATCACGGATAGAATTTTCGCCGTTATAAGAGGCAGAAAGAAAATTAGAACCATCTGGTTTTAATTGACCTTCATAATAATAAATATGATTATCCGCCCCCATCAAGATAGTTAGAACACCAGACTCCTTTGCTTTATTTTGGTCCTCTGGATTCACCTTATCATCCGGCAAAAACAACTTTAACGCTGTTGGTTGGCTCATGGTTGTGGTAAAGATGAAGAAGGTAATCAATAAGAAACCTAAGTCCACCATTGGCGTTAAGTCAACGCGCGTTGATAACTTTTTTCCTTTCTTGACCCCTGGTCCTTTCTTATGGCCACCACCCGAGGTATCTAATTCTGCCATTGTAAGCGCTTTTAATTAGTTATTAAAATTAATCTTCCTGTTTTTCACCCTTCATAGAACTCTTCCATAATTCAGAGCCTTCTGGAGCGTTTTCAGGATTGGTAACCATTTGAAACTTCAACAATTCATTTTTCTTGAAGGCAGCAATGACATTTTTAAATGCAGGATACTTAGCTACATTGTCCCCTTTTAATAAAAGGTCCATTTTCTCGCCAGCATATGCATCTTTCACTACTTGCATCCAATAAATCAATTCATTGTTGGTGCTATCCTTACATGGTATACCAGGTAATTGATCGCCTTTTCTGTTTTCTTCAGGAATAGATAAAAAAGAATTTAATCCACTTAATGGAGCACCAATGAAACCTGCTTTTTTGAAAGCAGCTACATTGATACCTAAGTTACGTTGGCTATTCACCGTGTTCGCAACTAGTTCTTTCTTTTGTTCGTCATCCATGGTTAGGAAAACCTTACCATCCTTATCAATTGTAACTAAAACGAAATCCTTATTAGGAGCAACTTTAGAAGCCACCGAACTTGGTGTCTCTACTGCAATTGCTTCTGCAGGTTTGAATTTAGTTGTCAAGATGAAGAAAGACAATAAAAGGAAGGCCACATCGCACATGGCTGTCATGTCGATGGCAGTACTCTTACGAGGTAATTTGGCTCTACCCATTGTATAGTCTTTTTATATTGTTAAGGCCAGGCCTTAATGAATGATTTATTTATAATTCGCTGCGAAGCTTTGAGTCAAAGTAAAACCAGACTCATCGATTCCGTAAGTGATACCATCAATACTTGTAGTAAATACGTTGTACATGATGATCGCAACAGCAGAAGTACCGATACCTAAAGCAGTGTTGTACAATGCCTCAGAGATACCTTGAGATAATTCACGAGCTGCTTCACCACCACCTTCTTCACCTAATTTAGAGAAAGAACGAATCATACCTAATACCGTTCCGAACAAACCTAATAAGGTTGCAACAGAGGCGATCGTTGATAAGAATACTAAGTTCTTTTCTAACATTGGTAATTCCAATGCAGTTGCTTCTTCGATTTCTTTTTGAATGTTCAATACTTTTTGATCTGTATCTAATTCTGTATTTGTAATCATCTCCTTGTACTTAGTCAAGCCAGATTTCATTACATTACCTACAGAACCTTTTTGCTTATCACAAGCAGCCAAAGCTTTATCCACTTCTTTATTCGCTAAATGGAATTGAACTTGACGAATGAATTCAGCAATATTACCTGCTCCTGCAGCTTTCTTGATAGTCAATAATCTTTCGATAACGAAAGTTAATACTACTAATAAGCTACCAATCAAAATAGGTACTACGATACCACCCTCGTACATTTTTGTAAATGTTCCTTTTGGTCCTTTGTGCGCTGGCCAGAAACCACCACTTGGATCAGGGTTAGTGAAATTACTTGCGTTACCTAGTACAAAACGCCAGATAACATAGCCTGCTACGATACAAGCGATAGGCGCTAAGGTTGCAATCAAGTTACCGCCTTTTTTCGGTGCTGCTTGCTTTGAAGCCGCTGTTGCAGTTGGTTTAGTCTCAGCCATGATTCAATTGATTTTTGGTTTTAAATTAAATTTATAAAAAAGTGATTTAATCCTTATTCACTAAAGTTGATTTAAGAAATATTCTAAACGCTTCAGTTACTAAGGGGTTACAAAATAAGTAAATTATTGATTGAAACAATATTCAGGACATTTTTTTTGAGTAAAAAAATTTTTACCCAAAAAGTGCTGTTCGAAAAGAATATATTTAGGGGACGTTTTCAAAAAACAATAATTATTTAATATGAGAAAAATCCTAGCTATTACTAGTCTATGTGTCTTGACGACAGGCCTAGTAAACGCCCAAAGACCTGTACCTGTTGCTGATACAAGCATTGCAGCTGCCGGAGCTAAAAAAGAGCTTCCAGCAAAAACAGGCCCAAAAGCCTTTAAAGAGTTCATCACCAAGAAAGCTGTGACCCAAAAAGGGGTCTTTACGGTGCACTTTCAAGATGATAAGTTCTATTTTGATATCCAAGACAGCTTATTAGGCAGAGAACTAATTGCCGTAACCCGTTATGCCAAAGTAGCTGGCGGTGCTAGAAAATATGGTGGCGAGCAAGTAAACGAGCAAACAATTCAATTTGAAAAAGGACCTAATAACCGAATTTTCATGCGTGTGGTGAGCTTGATCAGCAGGGCTGACTCGACTCAAACCATCGCAAAAGCGGTTAAAAACTCTTATTTGGACCCGATTGTGGCTGCTTTTGAGGTAAAAGCTTATGGCAAAGACTCTACTAGCTCCATCATTGATGTAACTGACTTTTTTAAGGGTGATAACCAAGCAGTTAGCTTGAGTAGCTTTGAAAAAAGAAGTTTCAACCTTTCTGGACTTGCTTCTGATCGTTCTTATATTGAAACTATCAAGTCTTATCCTATCAATTTAGAGGTAAGAACCGTTAAAACCTATAATGCGAGTGCACCTATGCCTGGAAGTCCAGCTGGAGGTAGTTATATACCAGCAGCAGCCAACGCTGGCGCAGTAACTTTTGAATTAAATACATCTATCCTATTGTTGCCAAAAACACCCATGGGGCGTCGTTTATTCGACCCTAGAGTAGGTTATTTTGCAGACAATTTTGTAGAGTACTCTGACGACCAACAAAAAGTAAAAAATCAAGTTTTTGCCGTACGTTACCGTTTAGAACCAAAACCACAGGATCTAGAAAAATATAAAAGAGGTGAATTAGTAGAACCGATAAAACCAATCATTTATTATGTAGATCCAGCAACGCCTAAAAAATGGGTGCCTTATTTGATTGCAGGGGTGAATGATTGGAATGCTGCATTTGAAAAAGCAGGTTGGAAAAATGCAATTCAAGGTAAAGAGTGGCC
>JBILQZ010000026.1:0-15811 GCA_044372935.1 Sediminibacterium sp.
CTCACAATTTTCTTGCCGCCTTCTAAGAATCGAACCCCTTCATTTTCATTGCATAATTTCTTCCATTCATCTGGGTCTAATTCAAATTCACTCAAAGTAATTGGCCTCGCTAATTTCTTTGCTTTTAAAAACTCTTTAGGTTGTATTTGACTTAAATGAGTTGGATAAAATAATTGACCTTTTTCGTTTAAAAAAGGCAGGTTATTTAAATACAATACATGAATTCTACTTTGATATTCTTTAAACTGACTCATGAACCAATAATAGCCACAAACATCATGAACGTTTTGTCCCATCCAAATCCAAATCATTTCATTTTCATCATGATTTAAAGAGGTTTGCAAATGATGAATGGTTAATTTATCATCCACTATATCTAATTGATCTTCATAAGGAGAATGGGCTAATACCTCTTTCCACCAATCCCTTCTTTGTTGGTATCCTTCTGTTTCATAAATATCCATAAGTGGCCCAACAGCATAATCATCTTTAATTTCTATGACCTTTCCAGACATAGACTCATCTAATTCAATAGCAGCTTCTAAAGCAGCTATATCTGCGGTATTAAATACTATGTGTATCATTTGCTTTATCTAATTCTACTTTTAAATTATTGATAATGAAGTCCTGTCTTTCAGGGGTATTCTTTCCCATATAATATTCTAACAAATGTTGAATATGATCCCCTTGTTCTAAAATAACTGGTGCTAATTTGATATCTGCATTGATGAATTTCCCAAACTCTTCTGGACTGATTTCACCTAATCCTTTAAAACGAGTGATCTCTGGTTTACTACCTAATTCAGCAATAGCTTTTTGCTTTTCGGCTTCATCATAACAATAAATTGTTTTTTGCTTATTTCTAACACGGAATAATGGCGTCTCTAAAACAAAAACATGCCCTTTCTTAACCAAGTCAGGGAAGAATTGCAAAAAGAAGGTTAGCATCAATAATCGAATATGCATTCCATCCACATCGGCATCGGTTGCAATTACAATATTATTATAACGCAAGCCTTCTAGACCATCTTCAATATTTAAAGCATGTTGCAATAAGTTAAACTCTTCGTTTTCGTAAACTACTTTTTTAGTTAAGCCAAAAGCATTCAATGGTTTACCTCTTAAACTAAATACAGCCTGGGTATCTACATTACGTGATTTAGTAATACTACCACTAGCAGAATCACCCTCGGTAATAAATAAGGTACTATTTTGCTGAGTGGAGATAAAAATTTCTTTGTTCTTATTAGGCACTTCATCATTTAAATGCACCCTACAGTCCCTCAATTTCTTATTGTGTAAATTGGCTTTTTTAGCACGTTCATTGGCTAATTTTTTAATGCCTGCCAATTCTTTTCTTTCTCTTTCGTTTTGCTCAATTCTCTTCTTAAGCGCTTCTGCAACAGCTGGATTTCTATGTAAAAAATTATCTAATTCTTTTGCTAAAAATTCAGTCACAAAATTCTTCATACTTGGGCCTCCATCCGCCACATTCTGAGAACCTAATTTTGTTTTGGTCTGGCTCTCAAACACTGGCTCTTGCACCCTAACAGATACTGCTGCAACAATACTTGTTCTAATATCAGATGCTTCATAATCCTTCTTATAGAAATCACGAATCACTTTTACATAGGCTTCTCTAAAAGCTTGTTGATGCGTACCCCCTTGTGTGGTATATTGGCCATTCACAAAAGAAAAAATATCTTCCCCGTAATCGTTGTTATGAGAAATAGCAACTTCAATATCTTCGCCTCTTAAATGTATGATGGGATACCTTAATTCGTCAGGATTAGTTTTACGTTCTAGCAAATCCAATAATCCGTTTTTACTAATGTACTTTTTGTCATTAAAGTGAATTGTTAAACCCGCATTTAAATAACAATAATTCCAAAGTTGACTCTCTATGTATTCATAAATGAAATGGTAGTTTTTAAAGATGGTCGCATCTGGGGTAAACACCACCAAAGTACCATTTGGTTCAGTAGTTTTTGTCTCTTTCGATTCTTCGATTAATTGCCCACGTTTAAAACTAGCAGACCTTTGCTTTCCTTCTCTAAAAGCAGTCACCTCGAAATCATCACTCAGCGCATTAACTGCTTTTGTACCTACCCCATTCAATCCTACTGATTTTTGGAATGCCTTGCTATCATATTTAGCTCCGGTATTGATTTTACTCACCACATCCACAATTTTTCCCAATGGAATCCCTCTACCAAAATCTCGGATAGTGACTGTTTTATCTTGAATTGAAATTTCAACTTGTTTACCATACCCCATGGTATGTTCATCGATACAGTTATCTATAACTTCTTTTATCAATACATAAATACCATCATCAGGTGCTGACCCATCTCCCAATTTTCCTATATACATTCCTGGACGCAATCGAATATGTTCCTTCCAATCTAAGGATCGTATGGAGTCTTCATTGTATTCAGCGCCAATTTTTGCTTCTGCCATAATTATCAATACTTTATGAGCATAAAATGCCCTCGTCTAGCTGCAAATCTAATGCTAGGAGCAAGTTTTGCAATCTAAATAGTTACAAAAAAGGTCAAATGTGGATAAAAGGATTAAAGCATTATCTTTATCCCATCGAAAACAAAGCCACATATCCAATTACCAACCTTGAATGGATCAAAAACAAGGCAATTGAGCTAGAAGCAGAAAACCTTGAATTCCAGGATTTTTTAAGGAATTTGGACAGTTTAAGCCTAGATAAAGCCGTTTTTGAGCTTTCCGAGACCATTTCACCAAAAATCGAATGTACCGAATGTGGGAATTGCTGCAAAAGTCTAATGGTCAACATAGACGAGGAGGAGGCGAACAACTTATCAGCACATTTAGGCCAATCCAGGGCCGAATTTGATGAAAAATACCTTGACAAAGGTGATTCCGGAAGAATGGTCGTGAATGCTATACCTTGTCATTTCCTGGTAGGCAATAGTTGCAGTGTTTATGAACATAGATTTGCTGGTTGCAAAGAATTCCCAGCATTCCATGTACCTGATTTCAATAAAAGGCTATTTACAACCTATATGCATTATGATCGTTGTCCTATCATATTTAATGTGATGGAGACATTGAAAATTGAGTCTGGTTTTAAATCAGCATCTTAATTTTAAAGCTTAATCCTTATAAATTCGGAGTATGCCCCTACAATTTGGAATAGATACTATTTTAAAATTGAATCCATATTGGAAAGCAAAGCGCATTGGTATGTTGACCAATGATGCAGCAAAGACAACTACAGGTATTTTAAGTAGACTCGCTTTAATTAAAGAAGGTTTTAATCTTGTTCAATTATTTTCACCAGAACATGGTATACAAGTGATAGGAGCAGATGGCGCTCCCATGAAGGATGGAATAGACAGCATCACTCAATTACCCATTACCAGTTTATATGGTGATCGATTTATGCCTTCATCCTCCGATTTGGAATCATTAGACCTACTTTTATTTGATATTCCTGATGCGGGCACAAGATTTTACACCTATTTATGGTCAATGAGTTATTGGATTGAAGCAGCAGCAAAAAACAATAAACAAGTTATTATATTAGACCGCCCCAATCCTTTGGGTGGCAATATGGATCGAATTGAAGGCCCCATGTTAGCGGATGGGATTTCAAGTTTTATTGGCAGATTCAATATCCCCATTAAACATCAATGTACATTAGGAGAGTTAGCGAACTATTTTAATCAATCCCAATCTTGGCATGCGAATTTATCAGTCATACCATGTAGCGGATGGAATAGAGAACAACTATTTTACGATTGGCATTTACCTTGGATGAATCCATCCCCAGCATTACAAAATATTGAAGCAACTGTATTATATCCAGGCACTTGTTTTTTTGAAGCTACTAATGTTTCTGTAGGCCGAGGAACAAAATTTTCTTTTGAATGGATTGGTGCGCCATGGATGAATATCAATGCAGTAAAGATGGCTTGTCAACATGTATTGGGAGAAGATCTTAAAATTGAAATTTTAAAACTGGACATATTTTTAGAGGGTAAGCAACAAGAAATTGATGGGCTGCGCTTAAAGGTAATCGATCCTGAAAATTATGATGCGGTGATGACTGGTTTGTTATTACTAAAAGTGATTAAAGATATTCATCCAAAAGATTTTAAGTGGATGCCCTATCCTACTCAAGCCAATCCTACCGGCCATCATCATCTATCTTTACTATTAGGTATTGCCAATGCCGAAGCAATATTTGATTTACCATTGCAGTCATGGCTTCAACAAGTGAATAAATTAATTAGAGTGACTGAGTGGAAGAAAACTATTGAACCTTATTTTTTGTATAAATAAATTAATTAAAATAATTATTATTTATAAACCTTTATGAAATGACCGTTTCAGAAGGCTTATCTGTTCTTTTTGTACCAGCATATAATTCATATTCTAATAACCTACAATCGATTTTTGCATTTAGAAACTCTATGCGCCTACTTGGTTTAAGTCTTATTTTTTTAGCCAATTCCAAATTGCCCGTAAAAATATAACCTGTCATTCCTTTACACTTGTTTTTCATGTAATCACCCATTCTTGCATAGGTTGCTTCTAATTCAACTTCTTCTCCCAAACGTTCTCCATATTCGGGATTGATCATAACAATGGCCCCTTCTTCTGGCGCTGGCATTTCAGTAGCTTCAAAATCACATACCTGAAAATCAATTAAATCTTCCACACCAGCAACTGCGGCATTGATTTTAGCTACCTTAATAGCATCCTTACTGATATCAGAAGCAATGACCACAAGGTTAGGTAAATGCCTCACTTGTTCTTCTATAATTGCTCGTTCTTTTTGATACACTGTTTTATCGTAACCAATCAAATGCATGAATGCATAATTATTTCTTAATAAACCTGGTGCTCTTTTAGTGGCAATTAAAGCTGCTTCGATTGCGAGTGTACCAGAACCACACATTGGATTTACAAACGCACCAAATTTGTTCCATTTAGTGGAGAGGATGGTTGCTGAAGCCAAGGCTTCTAACATAGGTGCTTTGCCAGGCAATTTACGATAACCATGACGTGCTAAAGAATCCCCAGAAGTATCTAAGAAAATCTCTGCTTCATCATTTTTCCAAAACAAATAAACAACAGCACCAGAAAGTTCAGAACCGGTGGAAGGACGTTTACCACTTACTTCTCTCATTCTATCCACTATTGCATCCTTTACACGTAGGTTGGCAAATAAATTTGTAGAAATAGTGGGATGAAATACATTACTAATTACAGAAAAATAACCATCTGGTTGGATCATTTTTTCCCAAGGAATGGTCGTTAAGTTTTTATACAATTCATCTGGATCATTACAAAGAAAGGTTTTCAAAGAATACATCACCTGACTCGCAGTCCTTAAATTTAAGTTTAATCTTATACAATCATTAACGGTGCCCGTTAATTCTACTCCAGTTTGAAAAACCCTGTCCACATCAAAGCCTAAGCCAATCACTTCGGTCCTTAAAGCAGGTGCTAACCATTTATTACAAGTAATAATAATTTTATTTCGGGTCGTAAATATTTGCATAAGACAAACTTAGTTTAATTATAGCAAAAGGCTATAAAAGCAAAAATCCTCAACCATCTAGATGATGTGTTGAGGATTCTTTGTGGGAGCACACGGGCTCGAACCGCGGACCCTCTCGGTGTAAACGAGATGCTCTGAACCAACTGAGCTATGCTCCCTTAAGGAGTGCAAAAATAAGGGGGTAAATTCAATTTCCCAAAAAAAAGTTTAATTAATTTAATTGTACCGCTGGAAGCCTATTGGATTGACTATCATAGACAAATAATTCCACAATTTCGAAATTCCAGTACTTAGCTAAAGGTGATTTTTGAAGCAATTCCTCCACTTCTTTCTTGGTATAGGCGTTGATGGTTATCCAAGATTGCTGGGACTCCATACTCACAGCATAATTTTCAATTACCCCTTTATTAAATAGGTAATTGATATAAGTTCTATGAGGTGGTACAAGGGTCATAAACTCCTCATCCATGTCAAATGATATAATTGCTTGAAATTTTTTCATCCTGTATCTAAGTTACTACAAGTTTATTTATTTCCAAAAAGCAACCTTATTAAATTTCACAGATAGCAATTATGTCTAATCTATTAGAAATGAACGTACCCAATCCTTCCACCAGAACCAGCTAAAAATACCCCTTTTTGTTGTGGCTGTTTTTTAACAATATGAAAAGATGAAGTACTAATTGCTTCCCATGTTTTACCCCCATTCTTAGAAAGGTCTACCCCAGATGTGCCACATGCAATAATCATGTGATTACTAATAAACTCAACAGCCGATTTATAGCCATTAGGTGCTCCCAATTGAAGCGGTTGTAAAATCAATTTTTTCGTTGTAAGGTGTTTTTGATCTGATTTGGCTTCAAGAAGTAAACGATATCCAGCAATATTATTGATTACATTTTTATCATTTGAAAAATCTCCCCCCACAATAACAATTTTTTGTTGATTAGGAGAAACGGCAATACTATTTGCGCCAGTTGAATTAGTGTTTTGTAATAAGGGTAATAAGGTGGCTGTTCCATCTTGCCAAATCCTACTTGACATACCACCTGTAACAAAAAATAAATGTTGCTGTACAAAAGTTAAGTTTGAATTACTTGATGCAAAAAACGCTTCCCCTTTATTGAGTGGAGATTTGAAATAACTACTAGTGATCCTTGTCCAGTTCTCCCCTTTATCTTTTGTTGTCAACATAAATAAAGTATCATTGATTGGGTCACCGATAACTACCCCATTATTTGAATCACTAAAACGTATGGCATCTAAAAACATCGCTGTATCTGAATTTTCATAAACCTTATACCAAGAATTTCCACCATCTTTAGTTTTCAAGATAACAGCAGGTGAAGCAATAGCCACAATAATTGCTTCATTTGCATCCCAAGCATGCATAGCCCTGAAATCTCTATTTTCATATCCTTTAACTTGTGACCATTCAAAAAACTTTCCTTCATTGGTAGATTTAGCAATCATCCCTTTTGAGCCACTTGCCCAAATCACTTGATCAGATGGCAAAGCCAAGCTTCTAATACTAACTCCTTTATGCTCGGTTAAAATTTGAATTGAATTTTGCGCTATAATACTTGAAGGGATACAAAAAAGGGCAATAAAAAAGATTTTTGTAATAGACATGGTTTCATGATTTTTGCACCATAAAGATACGCTATGATACCCTATTGGATGAGTAGAACTGAACTGATGTTAGGCGCTGACCAAATAAATTCCTTAATGAGTAAAAATGTGCTCATCATTGGTCTTGGTGGAGTGGGTGGAATTTGTGCCGAAATGATTGCAAGGGCCGGCGTTGGCAAAATGACAATTGTCGATAATGACAATATTGATTTGAGTAATATAAATAGACAAATACCAGCATTACATTCTACTGCGGGGATGCCAAAAGCACAAGTACTTGGTGCCAGGTTAAAGGACATAAACCCTGCATTAGACCTTACTATCATGGAAGTCTTTATCAAAGAAGACATTACAAAAAACTTATTAGATAGTACGCAATGGGATTATGTAGTGGATTGTATAGATACCCTCTCTGCTAAAACATTCTTAATCAAGGGCTGTATCGACCGTAACTTACCTATTGTAAGCTCGATGGGTGCAGGCGGCAAAGTAGATCCAAGTCAAATTAAAGTAACCGATATTTCGAAAACTTATATCTGCAACCTGGCAAGATATGTAAGAAAAAGGTTGCAGTCATTGGGGATTAAAAAGGGACTTAAAGTGGTATTTAGCCCAGAAAAAGCAGATCAGGATAAAATCATCGTTACTGAAAAGGCGTTCCCTAAAAAGTCAATAATTGGTACTTTAAGCTATATGCCTGCTATTTTTGGATGTACTGTAGCAAGTGTGGTGATCAGGGATTTAATAGCAACAGATTGATTTTTAGGGCAATTTTCTTTGAATTAACCTTATTTTACCCTTATTTTGCACCTCCAATTGGAAGCTCCTGGTTCGGTAGCTCAGCTGGATAGAGCAACTGCCTTCTAAGCAGTAGGTCATTGGTTCGAATCCAATCCGAATCACAAAGCCTATCACGAAAGTGATAGGCTTTTGAATTTACGGATAGGCCTCAAGCTCGCTTGAAGGCATAGACGTAATATTCAAAAGCAAAAAGTACGCATAGCGTACTTTTGAAAAGCTTTGATGAAAGTCATCAAAAGGATCACCGACCAAAGGGAGGTAATCCATGGCTTTGATTAGAGTCAACTAAAGGAAGCCGGAGTAAAACGACGGCAATCCTTTGATTATAGTCAACTAAAGGATAACCGACCAAAGGGAGGTAATCCATGGCTTTGATGAAAGTCAAAGGCTACCTTCTTAACATCCAATTTTCATACAAAAGCGACAAATTAAAGGCGTAAGAGTAATAGTCAAATCGAACCAAATTAGATTTGTTCACGATTCGCTTCATAGGATTATTCAAAACAGAAGCAATATTCGCCACAAAATAGGGGTAGTTGTTTTCAAGTAATAACGACTCCATATTTGGCGGAGGAACCTGTCCACCCAATCTTAGAATGGTGGTATTCAATAATAATTGTTCTAAAGGAAATCTAGTCTTACTTAGTAATTGCTTAGACTGTTCAAGCAACAATGGTTTCAATGCCAATAAGGATGGATAATCCGAGTAATACATCAACCTTGCTACATGGTATAAAATTGTGGCAGTATGCGCATAATGCTGTGAAACATACTTGGGGTCTTTCACGTGCAGGTTTTCATGGATTAAATCAACTATTAAATTTAAACTTGCAGAGTCTGTTGCATTCAGTGGAATTTTTGCGACCGTATGCATCAATAGCACATTGGTTAAGACAGAAAGATCAACATCCTTTGGCATTTTATACCCTAACCAAGTATTGTATACAGGTCTTTTTTGATATCGTTTATAAAAACTTTTATTAGGCTTAATTAAGCCTACTCTATATGCTCCAAACTTTTCTTGCATTGCTTTTGCCAATGAATCTTGAACACCTAAGGCCAACAAAGTAATTGCAGCATCATCTATGTCGTCCGCTAAAGCAAATTTTTCGTTAAACCTATTTAACCAGCCACCATTTGGAAATATTTGAGGTGGATTTCTTGGCCAAAAATTATACGTCAATTGATTCTGCTGATTTTTAAACCTTTCAATATAGGGTAATGCATTTTTTTTCATCTTCTCAAAAAAAAGCAGTTCTGATGGAGACATAAACGCTTTAAATTGTCCTACATTAAATAATACCAGTGCTGTAAAAAACACATTATCTTCTTCTTTCAATGTGGAACTATAAAAATATTTTCTAAAGGAAGGGAATGCACCTTGTGTTGAAGATGATGGATTACTATTTTGTAATGAACCAATTGAATTTAATAACAAAGTTCTTTTTTCAAGTATAGTATCATTAAAATTGTGTGCAGCAAAAAGCCCTATATAAGTATTTAATAAAATCAATAACAGGAACCCCTTTTTCATATAGAACAGACCATTTTATAACTAAAAGATGTAATTTAGTGATTATGGAGGTTAAAATAGAAGACAGTTGGAAAAAAGCATTATCGCCTTTATTTGAGCGCCCCTATTTTACTCAAATAACAGCCCACCTTAAAACCGAAAAGGCACTTAACAGGATCATTTATCCAAAAGGAAGTTTGATATTTAATGCTTTTAATCAGACCCCATTCAATCAAGTGAAAGTGGTGATTCTAGGACAAGATCCATATCATCAACCAGGGCAAGCTATGGGACTTAGTTTTTCTGTACCGGATGATTGTAAAATCCCCCCTTCTTTGATGAACATTTACAAGGAATTACAAAAAGATATTGGCATGCCCATTCCAACGACCGGAAATTTAACCCCTTGGGCAAAACAAGGTGTACTATTATTGAATACCGCATTAACGGTTAGGGCAGATGAACCAGGTAGTCATAGTAAAATTGGATGGACACAATTTACAGATGACTTGATCAAATTATTATCCAACGAAAAAAATGATATCGTATTTATTTTATGGGGAAATTATGCAAGTCAAAAACAAATTTTAATTGACGCAACCAAACATAAAATATTAAAAGCAGCACACCCCTCACCTCTAAGTGCTTACAATGGTTTTTTTGGTTGTAAACATTTTAGTATGACAAATCAATATCTAACACAAGTGAAAAAAGACCCAATCGATTGGTCAATTTAATATATGAAAGCAACATTAAAACTTTTTATTGGACGCATATTAGCCTGTTGGGCACTTTTGGCTTTTGCCTCAACTATGTTCATTTTTATATGGTTGTATATCCCCTGTTATTTTTTGCCCGAACCAAATAAAACTAAATGGCACCGCGCTATATCTCAATTATGGATGGGTTTATTTTTAATCTTATCTGGCTGTAGTTTTAGGGTGACTGGGAAACATCATTTTAAAAATTTAGAACCCTCTATTGTTATATGTAACCACAATAGTTTAATTGATGTGCCAGTTAGCACCCCTTTTTTACCAAGAGCCAATAAAACCATTGCAAAGAAAAGTTTTATTTATGTACCTCTTTTTGGCTGGATCTATCAAGCAGCCTCCGTTATTGTAGATAGAAAAAATGATCAAAGCAGAAGAGCAAGTTACGAATCTATGAAAAGGGTTTTAGGAAAAGGTTTAGATATGTTGATCTATCCAGAAGGAACAAGAAACAAGACTTCTGCACCTTTAAAGTCATTTTACGATGGCGCATTTAAATTAGCTATTGAAACCAATAAACCCATTGTCCCTGTTGTATTGTTAAATACAAAAAAGATATTGCCAGCCTACCCTGCCATGTGTTTGTCCCCTGGTAAAATACAAATGGATATTTTAGCCCCAATAAGTAGTGAAGGACATACTGTTCAGACCTTGAAGCAATTGGCCTATGATACGATGGCAGCGCATTATTTAAAGTATAATCCCACTTAATTAGACTAGTAAGTTGAGTTAGAGAATGTCCTGCTTCTGTTAATCTTTAAATCCCTTAATATACCGGACTTTGGATTTACAGTTATACTAAACGACCTGTAAATACCTATTGGCATTACATTGATCGCCAATTGCCAACAATGCATTTCTCTGGTAATGAACATACTTAATTGTTGTACCGAAAATTTTGATAAATCTACATAACTACTCCCTCCTACTTTCCACTTAGGAGAAATACTGAAATCTCCATTAAGATTCAAGGTCGAGAATGTTTGTAATTTAAATCCAGAATAGTCTGGTTTTATTGTTTTTGAAAACTGAAAAGAATAGGACATTGTTAATGACCAAGGAGTATTAAAATCAGTAAATTCTGCAGGATTTGCCCTAACATAGGAAAGTTGTCGCTGTTGCTCGTCTGGGGTCATGAAAGGATCCAAAGGGATATTCTTTTTGTCCTTGTCATTATTTTTTGTTTTGCTTGTAAAAGAAGTAGAAAATGACAAAGCTCCATTTGTTATGCTACCGAATTTTAAACGAGTAGGATCAATAGCCAACTTATTAACTCTAAAACCTTTAATATCTGATTCATAAGGATCAATATTAAATGAAGTCGTAATACTCAACTTTTCAAATAAGGTTGTTCTAGCATACAAATTAAATCCTCCTAAAGCAAAACTGTCAGCAAGGAAATTATAGCTAGAATTAAAGCCAAACCCTTCGATCAATTTAATTTTCTTAAATGCATCTGCACTGGTATCTTGCTTGTTTTTAACTTTCATTTCTAAAAAATTATCCACGCCAAAGCCCAAACCACCAAAACTTCCTTCGCTAAAGGCTCCCCCTAATCCATTGCCATCATATTTAGAAAAACGATAGGTTCTGCCAGATGTGTCCACCTGTGTGGCATAGTGATACGACTTAGCCATATCAGGTTTGTAATTTAAAGAAACAGAAGGTCTTATTTCATGACGAATCGCCTTAAGATTTCCTTTTTTAAATTTGTAGGTACCAAAAATTCGAGTCGCTGTACCCAAACCAAAACTCATTTGAGTAGCCCTGTAAAATCCTTTGTTAATGGTAGTATCCACTTTTTGCAATGTACTATTCCAAGTTTTTATATTTTGTTGTCCAAACCACTTTTCATCTAAACTAATATTTGGCGCTATCGTTATTGGCCCAAGTGAAGGAAGGGATAAGGTAATTGGAATACTATGGTTGGCGCCCCATTGCATGGTATCTAAAATTCGTCTTACACTGAAAGAAGAATCGTAAAATGAAAGTTGATTTTGAACACTACCATTGTAACCAATACCAATTTTTTCGTACCATTTACCAGCACCTATTTGGTCTTTTGACTGAAACGGATACACCGTTAAGGCATTGAAATTGATATTTGGTAAACTCATGTTAACCAATCCTAGGTTGTTATTTTGATTGTGCGTTAAGTTAACAGAAAGATTATACTTATTATTCCATGACTTACTATATGCTACAGATGAACTAATTTGATTTTGAAAATTCTGAGTCACATTGTTTAATAAATTTCGATTATACTTTGTACTACCAAAATTTACGTTTGCTGCAAAAGTGGTTCCTGGTCTTGCTTTTGAATCCATTGTATGAGACCAGTTTAACATATAGGTTCTACCTCCCGTAAATTCATCTGCAATCTGCGTATTACGATTAAGTGCCCTTGTATTTTGAAGACTTAAATTGAAATTACCGATATACTTATAACGTTGTATATACTTGCTATTCATATTCAAATTCCAGCCCCCATAAGAGTAAATATTACCCCTTAGGGTTGCGTCCATATGTTGGTTGATTACTTTATAATAACCTAGGCCTTCAAAACCTAGTCCAAAATCTTCGCTCGAAGAAAATGCAGGGGCCATTAAACCAGACTGTCCACCTGTTTTATTCAAAGGAAAAATACCAAATGGGATACCTACTGGCATTGGCACTCCTTCAAATTCGGGAAATGCAGGTCCAGAAACGCCAATTTTATTGGTTACTATTTTTAGCTTATTGGTTCTAAATGCAAAATGAGGCTCGTCTAAATTACATGTGGTAAATCTTGCCTTCCAAGCAAAAGCATCCGTAGGATTTACTTTCTTAAGTGCATTGGCTTGTACAAATATTTCACCCTGTTGAAAATTACTATTTTTGATTAACCCTTTCCCAGACTGAAGATTATAAAAAATGGAATCGTTAATTGAATTCAAATCCCCCTCTTTGAACCTTGGTTTACTTTTAAGGTTACCAGAAGTATCCTTTGCTCCATAGGCGGTGATATTCTGTGTTTCCTGATCGAAAATGATTTTACCCGCTTCTAATTGTGCTGTTTTATAAGTTGTTTTAGCGTTACCGTACAAAAAGAATGTTTTTGACTTAAGCAGCATTACCCCCGAATCGGCAGCAGTATAACTTATGATCGCGTCAACACTATCCTTGGATAATTGTATCTTTTTTTTGGCTGTTGTATCTGTCTGAGCAAACAAACTCAGATGGAAAGCAGTAATTAATATCGTTAAAATGAGTCTTTTAACAATAGAAAGGGATGTTTTTGCGTTATTTTTGTATCCTGCTAGGTTCACTCCAGCAAAAATAAAGCAAAACAATGTTAAGGAACTGATTATGAAGCAAAATAGAATGATTTTAGCATTTAGTTTTAGTCTAATTGCCCTTTTTAGTACCCTTGGACAAGGCCTTATGGCTCAAACCCCTGGAAAATCATTAAAACGTATCATTATTGACCCAGGTCATGGAGGTACGGATATAGGTTCAAAAGGTAAATATTCCACCGAAGCAGCTGTTTCTTTAGCTATCTCTTTAAAATTAGAGGCCTTTATCAAACAAGCCATGCCTGATGTAGAAGTGGTGATGACAAGAACAACCGACATTTACCATTCTGTGGTAGAAAAGGCTAAAATAGCCAATGCCGCAAAGGGAGATTTGTTTGTATGTATTCATACCAATTCGGCAAGAGGTAAAGCAGTTAAAGAGATCGTTGGCTATACCAAAAAAACCTACACGGTTAAGAAAAAAGGTAAAAAAAGGAAGGTTACAAGAGATGTGCCTATTTATAAAACAACTTATACACCAAGTACTGCAATTGGTACCGAGACCTATATCTATAATGTAGGTAAATCTGAATTTAGAAAAGAACTTGCCTCTGAGATGGTTGATGAAGTGGTGGAGCAATTGGACTCTGTATCCTTGAAACAGATCAAGGAGTATGAATCTGAAATTGACCCAACCAAAAAGATGATGGCAAGTATCCTGGCTCAACAATACTTTCAAAGGGCAGCAAGTTTAGCCCTTACGATAGAGGAAGAATTTAAGGCATCCGGCAGGGTAAGCAGAGAAGCGAAGCAAAGACCTACTGGAATATGGGTATTGCAAGCAGTTGCCATGCCTGCTGTCTTAATTGAAACAGGTTTTATATCAAACCCTGAGGAGGAAGAATACTTGAATAGCGAAAATGGTCAAAATGAGCTTTGCGAAGCGATTACCAAGGCCTTACTCCGATATAAGAACTCTTTGGAGAATCAGCAGAAAGCAAACGCGAATTAGGCTAAATTTTAGCTAAATTTGTACCCAACTAAGTCTTGAATCCTATGCGTGTATCTAATGAAACTAAAGTGGGTGCTTTAACGGTAATTGCCGTTACCTTAATCATCTTAGGATTCAATTTTCTGAAGGGAAGAACTTTCTTTAAATCAGGTACCTTCATTTATGCAAAATATACTGATACAAAAGGTTTAATTGTATCCAACCCGGTTTTCGTAAATGGATTCCAAGTGGGTACTGTTTTTGAAATAGAAAATACCAATGACAACCTTTCTGAATTAGTTGTCTGTATTAAATTGAATCAATTATACAAGATTCCAAAGAATTCAATCGCTACTATACAGGAGAATCCACTAGGTACTAACGCGATCAATATTATTCAAGGAAATGGGACATTGTTTGTGCAGTCAGGAGATACCATACAAACTGCCCCGGCAACAAGTTTACTAGGTGATTTTATGAATACCCTCTCTCCCCTTGGTGAACAAATTAAAAACACCATTACTTCTTTAGAGAAAGTATTAAGTAATGTAAACAAAACCTTGGATGATGAAAATCGTCAACATTTTAAAGTCATTCTTGATAACTTAGCCACAACCACTATTGGTTTAAATAAATCCATGCAATCCGTTGAAACCATGCTGAATAAGCAAAATGGATCTATTGCAAAAACAGCAGACAACTTAAAAGATTTTACTTCGAACCTAAATCAGAACAACCAGAAGATAACTAATATCTTAACCAATTTAGATAGTACGACAAAATCTATTAAAGACGCTGACTTAAACAAAACGATAAAGGAAATTCAAACTGCCTTAGTAGGTTTAAACACAACGATACAAAAATTGAATAATGGGAATGGCACAGCTTCCAAATTATTGAACGACCCAAATATCTATACCCAATTACAAAGCACTATTAAAAGCGTAAATACTTTGGTGGATGATATTAAAGTACATCCAAAACGTTATGTAGGAATTTCTGTATTTGGGAAAAAGGACAAAACGACCCCTTTAGCAAAACCATTATCGGATACAGTAGCACATGATTAAAAGCTTCACTAATATGATGCTACTTATTTGCTTGTTATCCAGTATACATGCAAATAGCCAAGACACTACTAAAGTTGAATATAGCAGTGGCAAACTCATTGAATTCTTATCTGCCGAATCTTACAATATTAAAAAACAAGACAGCATGGATTATTTAATCCTAGTGGGTCATGTAAAAGTAAAGCAAGGCACCACTTTATTATTTGGAGAC
>JBILQZ010000002.1:0-52438 GCA_044372935.1 Sediminibacterium sp.
GAGGCTAATAAAATATCCTTTTTAGAGCCTATCCAACAAACAATCAAAGCTTGCAAGGGTAATGGTGAAGAGCAATTTATGAATGCACTCAATACGGTGCAAAGTTTTGCCTTCTCGGAAAATGAAAAATTAGACCTCATTGCTGGAGATAGAGGTGTTATGCAGTTTACTCGTGCCCTTAAATCGAAATCAAATATTAAACCAAATCGAATAAAATAAATTGCTGGTGGGAAAATATATTGTTAAGGTACTCGATGCCGAATTTATCAATCAAGATGTTAAACGTTTTATAGTAGAAAAGCCGCCCGAGTATGTCTTTGTGCCCGGCCAAGGTACTGAATTGGCAATTAATTTGCCCGAATGGAAGGATCAGTTTCGGCCATTTACCTACACCAATCTGAATAGCCAGAATTACCTGGAGTTTATGGTGAAAATTTATACCCAGCGCAAAGGGGTTACGCATCAGTTGGGTAAGACAAATGCTGGGGCAGAGCTCATTATTGGTGAACCCTACGGCTTAATTAACTATAAAGGACCCGGTGTGTTTTTGGCAGGCGGTTCCGGTATAACACCTTTCATATCTATATTTAGGCATCTTTATAAGGAAAATCATCTTCGGGGGAATAAGCTCATTTATTCTAATCGTAATGTAGAGGATGTCATACTATTCCAAGAGTTACAAAAGATGTTGAAAACCGATTTGATACCTTTTTTCTCTCATGAAAACAGTATTGGCTTTAGCTACAATCGTATCGATCGTCATTACCTTATTGCTGCTATCAAAGATTTTAGTCAATATTTTTACCTCTGTGGCCCATCCGATTTTGTTAGGGATTTATCCCAAATATTACTCGATTTGGGTGCGAATTTGGATAGTTTGGTGGTGGAGGAATAGCTTTTGCTGCATGAGCCTAAAAAAGAAAAAGCGAAACAATATATACTGTTTCGCTTTTTTAGTAGTCCGACCAGGGTTCGAACCTAGAATGACAGAATCAAAATCTGTAGTGTTACCATTACACTATCGGACTATCGGGCAGCAAAGTTAAGCAGCCAAATCAATTCTCCAAAAAAAACTGAGATTTTGTACAAATTTATTGTGCTGTAATTTAATGTATCCATTAAGCGTGCTTGCATCAGTCCTTTGAAGCTTACCGCATATTTATGGGCTCTATTTTGAAGCCCTAAATACTAAAGCAGTCCTTTGTTCCGTTTTATTGAGTGATTTACAGTTAAGCCGCTTTATATTCGCAGCGTTTTTATATTCATTTTTTTGTGAAAAAAATATCCATCATCATTGTCAATTACAATGTGCAGTACTTTTTAGAAGTCTGTTTACATTCTGTAATGCGCGCCTGTGAGGGTATTGATGCGGAAGTGATTGTGGTCGACAATCATTCTGCAGATGGCAGTAATGAGATGGTGAAAACCAATTTTCCTTCGGTACAACTTATCGAGAACAAAGACAACAAAGGTTTTTCTAAAGCTAACAATCAGGCGGTAGCCCTGGCCAAAGGAGCCTATATCTTGTTTTTGAACCCAGATACCGTTTTGCCTGAAGATTTTTTCAAGAAGACCATCAGCTATTTAGATGCACATCCAGAAGTTGGGGCTTTGGGGCCAAGGCTAATTGATGGGAAAGGTAATTTTGCACCCGATTCAAAAAAGTCTTTCCCCACCTTATCTGTGGCCATTTTTAAGACAACGGGACTGAATAAAATTTTTAGCCGTTCACCAAGGTTTAATAAATATTATGCTGTGCATATCCAGGAGCAGGAAATTGCTCCTGTAGAAGTTTTGTCGGGTTGTTGTATGTTTTTGCGAAGCTCGCTTTTGCCCATTATAGGACAAGCCTTCGACGAGGATTATTTTATGTATTGCGAGGATGTAGATTTGTCTTTTCGGGTGCAGCAAGCTGGTTTTTTAAATATATACTTTCCCGAAACAAGCATTATTCACTACAAAGGAGAGAGTACCCGCAAGGCCTCCCTATCCTACATCCGGATATTTAACGAGGCTCTGTCTACTTTTGTACGCAAGCATTACTCAAAGGCCAATGCCACCTTATTTATTTTGCTCATCAATATGGGTATTGCTTTGAGGGCAGTTTGGTCTTTTTGCAAGGTGTTCTTTACCTTTTTGAAAACCCCCATTTTTGATGCTTTATTGCTTTTGGGTACGCTAGTGCTGATGAATCAGGTGTGGGTAGAAGGGGTGAAAAATATGAGGCCTGTTGATGCTGCAACCTTGTACGCTACATTTCCGGTGTATATTTTGTTATGGACCTTGAGCATTTACCTCAATGGCGGTTACGATCAGCCTTATCGGGGCTTGCGCGTGCTGCGGGGTATGATGATTGGCACCATCATTATTTTGGCTTATTTCGGGATTTTATCAGCCGAATTTCGCTATTCTAGAGCGGTTATCTTATTCAGTGGGGCCCTTGGCGCTATCGGTATTTTGGGCTTGCGCGAATTATTAGATTGGCTGGGTATTGCCAAAGTGCTGCGCTACAATCGTGTTGCGAAGCGCGCAGTAATTGTGGCCAGTAAAGAGCAGTATCATCAAACCGCAGCCATGTTGCATCAAGTGCACTATGCGCCAGAAATTGTGGGTAGGATTGCCTTACAGCCTAAAGAGCCTGATGCCCTAACCCATTTGAGCGCACTCAAACCCTTATTGCATGCGCTGAGCATAAACGAAATTGTTTTTTGTGTCGATGGATTGAGTTATGAAAGTATCTTAATGCAAATGCAAAACTGTGGTGATGATTATGATTATAAAATACATCTATTTGGTAGTCGAAGTTTTGTAGGGTCCAATTCTAGTAGCTCTGCAGGTGATTTGTACACCGTGGATAAACGATTTAATATAGCCACCTTTATATCCATGCGTAACAAACGTGTTTTTGACATAGTTGCTGCGCTTATGCTCTTATTAATGAGTCCTTTTTTATGGCTGTTACTTGCAGAAAAAGGGAAATTGTTGGTGAATATTTTTTCGGTGCTTGTCGGCAAAAAAACTTGGATAGGCTATAGCGCCAGTATGACGCATTTGCCTCGTCTCAAAGAAAGCATAATGCCCCCTTATGCCGTGCAGCAAGGCTATGAACCGGAGCAAAATGTACTTTTTTTAGCAGCGATGGAGTATGCGGAGCATTATGTTGTGGGTATTGATTTTACTCTTTTGTTGAAGAATTGGCGTTTTATCGGAAAAAACTAAAATAAAATTTTGCAGAAAGAAAAAACTTTCTATTTTTGCAATCCCAAATCGGGTAACGCATTCTTCCTTAGCTCAGTTGGTTAGAGCATCTGACTGTTAATCAGAGGGTCTCAGGTTCAAGTCCTGAAGGGAGAGCAAGAGTGCACAAGGCGACAGAAATGTCGCCTTTTTTGTTGTTCGTCAGTGAGTTAGGATAGTTGCATCTTTTATATTTCAAGAATATGGGTTTTATGAAAAGACACAACTCAATATCTTTGTAATTCACAATACTCAAAAGAATGGACAGCTTATTCCAACCCTTTATAGACCATTTTTCCGTCAATCAACAACTTTCTGATGAAACAAAAGCAGAAATCTGCAGTTATTTGTCAATCTTAAATTTGAACAAAAGGCACCTACTTATTCAAGAAAATAAGAGACACGACTTTGCTTATTTTGTAATAAAGGGTGCTGTGAGAAGTTTTTATTTAAAGGATGGAATAGAAGTGAATACTTGGTTTGCTTTAGAAAATGATATGGTAGGGTCGTTGCAAAATTTTAATGACAATCCTTCAAGAGAAACGATGGAGCTAGTTGAAAATAGTACCCTAATTGCAATCAATATTAAAAAGATAAAACCTTTAATGTTATCTAATATTCAGATAGCCAATTTTATAAATGCTATAATTGAAGAGTATGCCCTGTTTTTAGAGGACAAGATTTACTTTTCGCAGATGATGAACTCAATTGATAAATACCTGACATTAGTTGACAAACAACCACAACTTCTACAACGCATCCCTTTAACATATATCGCTTCTTTTCTTGGCATTACGAGAGAAACATTGAGTCGATTGAGGGCAAAATGATTTTGTGACATATGTCAAATGAAATCATTTTTAAGTACGGCATTTTTGCAGTCTTAAAATGACTTCAAATATGACAACGACGAACCCTAACAACAGACTTTTGTCCATAGACCTTGCAAGAGGCTTGGCTGTATTTTTTATGATTGCGGTGCATACACTTGAAGTGTTCGCAAATCAAGAAGTAAAGAACTCGGTGTTCGGACAAATTATATCTTTTCTAGGTGGGCCACCTGCAGCACCTGTCTTTATGACTTTGATGGGATTTTCATTCATCTATTCAAGTAAATCAGCTTTAAAGCCAAAGCTCTTACGAGGGTTTAAAATATTTTTGAGTGGTTACGTGTTAAATATATTCAGGGGTGTAATTCCGTTTATACTGGCCACTTACCTAAAATTGGATGTAGTAAAAACATTCCCGTTAGAAAAAATTAATGCGTACACGATTTTAACCACAGTGGACATATTACAATTTGCGGGTATTGCCCTGATGATAATGTCAATCATTCAAGTACTCCAAATTAATAAGTACCTGATTTTATTATCCGCATTTTTGATTAGTATGATTTCACCATTGCTATGGGGAATACAGCTAGACATTCCAATAGTAGAGCAAATATTAGAGCTGTTTTGGGGAGACTTGCCAATCGAGTTTAGCTTTATTGCCAATAAAATCGCCTTCCCAGTTTTTCCTTGGCTTACATTTCCACTACTAGGAATGTTTCTTGGTGAAACTGTTAAAAATTCAACAGATATGAATAGAATCTTTAACTACTTTGGTCTGTTTGGGATATTCCTTATTGGCATAGGTGTTGCCATTTCATTTAGTAATTATCAATATCATTTTAACGACTACTACCATAGCCGTCAAGGTGCTATGTTTTTTATGTGTGGATTTGTAATGGTTTGGTTGTATTTAACTAAGTTAGTTATAGATAATATACCTACGAATAGTTTTTTTGATTTACTATTTCGCTGGAGTAAAGGAGTTACTAATATTTACTTTATTCAATGGATTATCATTTTATGGAGTATCGCATTTTTTGGAATTAACAGTAGCTCATTTATAAGTACTATTTTGTTGATTTTGACTTTCACAGGTATTTCACATTTTACAAACGAATTTATCATTCAGAGACAGAAAAATAAGTAAATGTGGAGAAGTTTAATCCTTCAATCTCCTGATAGTCACTTACTCAATCATCCCATTATAGTGGCATAAGTCGTGTTGCATTTACCTACTTTTTCAACTTATTTTTCACAACCTGGTTGTAATATTGCATTGGACATATGAAATGACGTCCAAATGACGCCTATTTGTCTTTCATTTATTCAATAACCTAAATCATATTTGCACAATGGAATTTGGAGAAAGATTGAAAGAGCTAAGAACCAATTTTAATTGTTCTCAAAAAGAACTTGCCGAAAAAACGGGTCTAACTCTTAGGACAATTCAAAGAATCGAGAATAATGAGGTAAAACCAAGTCTTTATTCTTTAAAGGTTATAGGCGAGGTATTTAAATCCGACTTGTCTGAATTCGTAAAAACATCCAAAGCCAAACCCTATGAATTTAATCTAAACCTTAAAATCACAGATATGAATCAGTTCTTAAACGACTTAAAAGCATTAGTAAAAACTCACTGGAAGACAATTTTCGTTATCATTTTAGTCATTTATCTGTTCACAAGTTATACTGATATTAAATCAGGTATAATGGACGCTTGGAGTGGGAAGTGATTTATCATTAATGTTTTTACAAACAATAATTAATATTATGAAGAATTCAATTTTATTTCTCATTCTATTTACAACATCAATAGGGTCATTACTTGCCCAAGATGTGGAGCCATCAAAAAATAAATTTGGCGTTATATTGTCTACAAATATTTTTGGTTTCGATGATGACTTTAACAAAGTTGATGTAGGAGGCGGTTTTTATTTTAGTAGAAAAATATCCAAAAGACTCTCAATCTATACCGAGATTGATGGTTCAAGCCGTAATTATGGAGATTTGGCATTAATGCCAGGCCAAAGCGGAGAATTTACTACTGGCAATCTTGCCGTCTATATTGGCCCAATGTTTGACATTGGGAAGATGTCGAATTTGAGTTTTGGCGTAGCGGAAAACTATATATTGAGCCCTGAGCTAAAGACTGCAACGGGTACCAAAGACGTAAGTAATGAAACAACGGATTATTCTTCTCTATTCTTTGATTTTAGACACCATTTTGGAAATAAATTTAGTTTAGGCACTAGGTATGAATGGGGGATAAATTCAATCTTCAAAAGTTCTGATAGAAAAGTATCTACTATCTCATTCACTATGTTTCTTCCTTTGAGAGGGAAAAGAAATCAAAATAAGGGAAATTAAACTTCCAACAATTTTGCACCAAGTTTAACCCTTTAATTTCCTGATAGTTACATACTCAATAATCGAATTATAGCTGCATCTTTCGTTGAAAAGGGGAGCAAACAGGAAAAAGGGTTTCAAGCAATTGGAACCCTTTTTGTTTTTATTACTCCGACACATTTCCGACACAAATGGCTTTATTGTCTTCAATTTAAATGTTGTTTACTGCAGTTTGTTTGGACTTAAAATAAGTAACATTTTTTACTCCTTGCATATATCAATGTTATTTTCGAGCAAATTTAATAACTCATTCGATGGGCTATATCCGGTAAGCACTAATTCACCTATTAGCTTTACAGCTCTTAATGGTCAAAGTTACAAAGTAGGGGGATTCCCAATTTTTTAGGGTAGGGTAGTATTTGTTTATTATTTCAGCCTTACGAATGCTGCAGCAAACGGTGCAATGCCTGTTTTTACAGTACTTTCCGTATTGTCTGCCTTCATGGGTATAAATTTTGTTTTGGCAATGGAATGTATTCCAACAGCTTTTTAGCTTTGTGTTTTCACCACTTGCTTTACAAACATCAATAAGGCTTAATACCATTGTATTAGTAATCGTTTTGCGCTTGGCTTTCCCTTTCATTTTGTCGCTCGAATTCAGTTCTGAACCTTCAGCTTTTATGATGACTATTTTATTTTTGAAATGTTTGTTTTGTTTTGTGCTAATGTATAAAAAGAGAGCCATTTGACTCTCTTTTATATTAATAAAATTCTTATTTATTTTTGAATTAATGATTAAAAAATAACACTTTTTAATTCAACAATATTTTTTTACATCAATAATATTTCCTGTTACATCAACTAAGTTTAAGAAGTATAAAACATTATAGCCCCATTGTGTAATATCAATTGTAAATTGTTGTTGGTTAATTGCTGGTTGGAATTTTTGCTTACCTAAAGAATTGAATATTTAATATAAAGAGCCTCAATTTGAATTAATACATTTGCATGATGCGTATCCAGAATACAAAATATCTTTAGTAGTACCATACCCTTCTCTTGATTCGTTACTTAAAACAAAAAACATTCTACCTTTAGATTCAAGTGAAGTGGACGTCCAATATTCTGCAATCCCATCAAATCCCAAATCATATTGATTACTATTTTGAGCTTTGAAGAGTAAATTAAGTTCACGATGAGTTGGGAGTCTCCATCCGTTTCCTAGAGATTGACAAAGACTTTCTGCCGTTGTATATCCCATTTTTGGCGCATACCATTCGTCTTTTTGAGTTCTTTTTCTCCAATTACCCTCATGAACTTTTAACCCATAAACTGTAACTATTGAGTTAGAAGTAAGTATATAATCGCTTCCTCCAAACTCATCATTTCTTTTTTCTTGTGTATAATCTCTACCTGTCCCTTTACAAATCGTACAAGTTATCATTCTATGCCTTCTATTTGGAGTTCGTCTAGTATCTTTGCAAACATAGCAAGGCACCTTTCTTCTGTATGATGTATTCCAATCAACACAATTCTGACATTCTTGTGGGTCAATCCACTGTCTTTCCCACTTACTACCATTGCACTTCCAACAATTTACTTTCTGCGCACAAACATCTTTTGTAAAAACAAATAGTATAATTAAAATTGATGCAATAATTATTTTTTTCATAATTTTTAATTTTTTAGGTATTGTCAAAAATAAATCTTTTTCCCGACAGTGAACGTCGAGCTGGAGTTATTTTAGTTTTTTTAAAAAATAAATCAAAAAAAGTGCTTTAGTAATTCAAATTTTAGGGGAATTTTATTGGTTTAATTACATCCACTCTTTTTGGGGTTCAAAACCTTGCAGGTGCATTTGAATTTAAATTAGATGTAGCTAAGTATCTTGTTTTTCACCTTACTACTGCTGTTCTGATAAAACTCCAAAAGGTTACAAAGAGTCCATTTGATGATTTTTAATTTTTTCGATACATTTGTTGAAATACATTAACATTTCGTTATCGCGTATAGCACATGAAAAGAAATTGCGGACGCTTATAAACAAGTTAACCAACAATTAGTGATATTTGTTTAAGACCAAGAACACAATAAATGAATTTCAAAACTTAAAATTATAAAAATGAAAACTAAATTCTTCACCGGAATTATCGCAGCTGGACTTTCAATGTTTATTATAACAAGTTGCAACAACTCTGTTATCAACATGACACCAGAAAAGGGATCAGAACTTAAAAAGAAAGAGTTGGAACTTAAAGAAAAGGAACTAACACTTAAAGAGAAAGAGCTATCACAACAAAATTATGATAATCAATCAACTAAAGAAAAAAAGACGCGGATCCAAGATGAAAATGCAGCGTTTTATATCATTAATGTTGCCGCGATGAAAAAAGAAAGTGATGCAAAGACAAAAGTTCAGGAACTTGAAAAAAATGGTTATAAATCAGATTACTTGTGGATACCAGATTATAACTCACTGAGCGGAGCTTTATTCTATACGGTTTATATCGGACCATATTATACACAATATGAATGTGAAGTTGCCACAGAAGAATACAGAAAAATACATTCAGAAGCATACGGCTTACTTGTTTCGCAAGAAAGCAAAAGGGTTCAAATCCTTGGCATAGGCAAAGTAACAATTTCGGAAGTTCTAAAATAAGGCAGCAATGCGACCATTATTCAAAACTCATACTTAAGCTCGTTTAAAGATTCTAGAAAACTTTTTAAACATACATATTTCCTTTTTTAAGCCAAAAATTTCACCTATTTAATAAAGATTTAGTCAGACAAAATATTCGGAGACTAAAAATTATAAATTCATGAGAACAATAAAAATTACAGTTTGCCTAACGTTGATTTCATTTTTTTTTGCTTGTCAAAATTTGTCTAAAGAACAACAACTTGCAGAGAAAGAAAAAGAGCTATTACAAAAGGAAAACGACCTACTTAAAAAAATAATTGATAAAGAAGGCAATAATTCTGATAAAACTAATATAGAAACCAGCGTCTTTATGGTAAACCCAAAAGATGTGAAAAAATCATTTTTGGAATATTTACCTAATATTTCAGGTGGCCGTATGCTTAGTAAAAGTGTTATAAAAATTGGAGACTTAAATGGAGACGGCTTAATTGATGGTGTTGTTGATTATGGCCTGGAACCAACTTGGGAAGATAATGGTGGAGGCGGAAATGCCATTAGTGAAATCTCTGGAATTATCGTTTTTGTTAATTCGGGAAAAGCTTTGACCGTAGCAGACCACTCAGAAGAATATGGAGGAAATTTCGGTTCAAGAAATGAACTAAAAGAAATAAGTAATGGAGTTATCTTTCTTGAAGGGCTTGAATATGCTGATGATGATGCAAGGTGCTGTCCGACACTCAATACAACGACAAAATTAGTCTTAAGAAACAATAAAATAACAAAACTAGAATAGGATAAACCTTAAACAAAAGGGTTTTTCAAAAGGCCGGTTCGTACTGAATTGAACATTTTTACTTCTAAAATTACTTCTTCGAAAAGCCACCAACAGTAGGCAAAAATTAAAAATAAAACATGAAAAAAAATACGTTTATCACAAAAACAAAAGTTTTAGTTATTTTAATTACGTTCTTTTCGGTATTTAGTTGTAAAAAAAGCTATACAACTTGTGATTGTGCTGATTTAACATACGAGTTATATCAGGATTATGATAATATTATTTCTAGTGATATGGGGGTAATTAAGAAAGCTAAGGCTATGAGAAAAGCCAAAAAGGCATTAAAGCAAGATGAACGGTACAAATTTTGTCGAGAACAAGGCTTAAGACCTCTCTCAATAGTTTATTATCCTAAGAATAAAAAAATATTTGCAAGCTGTGAATCATGGATATCCATGGAGGAAAAGATCGACGGTTTATGGGAGAAAATAAAGGTTAAATTAAACAAAGAAGATACAGAGGATTAGGAGGATATCCAATGGAAGTAAAGCAATAATTTTGCACCAACCCATTACAGCAGATTGGCTCAATGGCCGTTTACCTAGTTAATTGCACATTCTACATCGCATCCTCTTTTGTGGGTTATTAAACGTTTTGTACTCCTACATCTACCAATTCGCCAAGACTAAAAATATTAGTAGTAATTCAATAAATGAAATGACAAACTACAGAGAACAGAACTATTTTTTGATCAGGCAAAAAGCCTCCGCTGTCATTCAAGATCTTTTCAATAAAAACGAGAAATTCAGCTATTTACATCCCAATTATATTGATGAATTGCGAACTACTTATCCAAATACGCCCTACCGATTCAGATATGTAGTTCAAAAGTACTTTATGAATGTGACATTTAATTTCAATTCAATGCCGCTCAAATACGCTTTGCCGGTTTTTGATTTTTATGTAAGAAAGAAATTCAGTTTATCATATAATACAATTATTGGCGAATTTAAAAATGATTTTGTCAAGCGGTGCCAGAATATAAGGAGCTTATTTCCAAACATTATTTCAACGGAAGAAGATATCAGCCAGATCATCAAATTGATTATGGCCTGCACACTAACTACATATATCACTTACCCCATTTATTCATCACGTAAGGAGCATTTGAAAAAATCATATCTATCTGGTTTCTATCTTGGAATAGCCTATCTCATAGGTGATAAGCACTTGGATAATCCGGAAATAAGTGACCAAGAAAAACTCATGCTCCATAACGATATCTTAAATTTTCTTTCCGATCCGCGGAATAATCGTAGCCAACATCCTCTAATCTGTGCATTTGCGAAAGAGGTAATTGAACATTTCGACCCAGACATCTATCAAACTCAATATGATTTATTGTATTACCTCCAAAAAATTCAATTCGAAGACCTACAATTTCGGCTAGATGATACTTCAATGGAGAGTATCGTCGAAAAAAGTATCAGTACTGGCTTAAAAACATTTCTGAGTCTTCAAGCTGTTCAATCATGTGGAAAGAACTTTGATCTGCATCGCAATTTTGAAAGTAATTTTCTATATTCACTGCTTGTTCAGCTTGATGATGATATGCGTGATATCAAAAAGGATCGCGACCACAATATCCAGACATTATTTTCTCATTCTTTCAGTCAAGAAAACTTTTCACCACATTTACTTTACCTTGAGTTGGTAAAGATATTCGTAGAAAAAAATAAACAGCTTTCATGGTTGTATTCCGACTATTTCATGCACCTTGAGAATAAAGAAAATTTAAGGGGTATTGATCACGATAAAATAAAATTATTTATGGAAAAAACCACGTCCTTAAAATTGGAAGACGTCGCTGCAAGTATATTAGCATGATATCATCATTCCAATTATATCTCATCATCGGATATTCCGCAATCGGCTGGATTAGTTATCGGCGAAAAAAGGTAGATATTAGCGGGTACGCAAGTATTTTAGTCTTAACTGCTGCTTTGATTCTAAGTCATTCCTACGCGCTTTTAACTGGAATTTCGGTTACATTTATTTGCTCTGCCATTATTACTACCATCAAAAGAAGATTTGCACCTGGAAAGCAATATGATACCGAAGGCGATGCACCACGTAACTGGAAACAAGCCGCAACAAATATGGGGGTTCCGGTTTTTTTAATAATGACGGAGCGACTCACTAATCAATGCTCCTTAACATTCGCCGCTTTTGCTGCTTTGGCATGTGCTACTGCAGATACCTGGAGCTCTGAAATTGGCGTACTTAGCCGAACTTCTCCCGTATTTATAGTTTCCCGCAAAAAAGTTCAGCCGGGTGTCTCAGGAGGGGTTACCATACTTGGAACATTCTGCTCTATAATAGGAAGTTTAATTATAGCATTCGTTTATTACTGCTATTACGAACGAATTGCAGAAACAACCTGTATTCTGATTCTTGGTTTCACCGGTGGACTGATTGACTCACTTATCGGAGAACTATTTCAAGCAAAATACCTTTCACCAACGAGAGAATACACCGACCAAGAGTCATCCGGAAATTTGGTGAAGGGCTTTCGAATTGTTACCAACAATGCCGTAAATCTTTTGGCGGTAGCTCTCACCGCTGCTATTGCTTACCTGCTGCAATATTTATTGCTACAATAATAATATCTGGATTCAATTGAGTAAAATAACATTAGTTTATTACTAAAGGACAAAAAACTAAATTACGATTACATAAAATACTAAAATACATGTTACAGAACCTTTGAAATAGGCGGGTGAAATGCGAACATAATAAGTTGTGCTACAAATAAACTTGGGCGGCTTTAGGTAGTTTAGTGTTCCAAAACCACCTGAACTTTCCCCTTCCTTACGGCAAAATAAAATAAATTTCTTACATTTGAAATAACCTAAAAACATGTCATTTGTTTCGGCTATCACTCCACATGTTGGTGTGCATACCGAAACTTTGTTTCGGGTATAAACAAGTTACAGGCAATTTAATAAACAAACCGAAAATGAAAATTATAAAAACAATTCTTGACAAACCTTATCTCGTAATTTTGATTGCTGCAATAATCACTTTAGTTTCTCCCAATAAATATTTTTTATATTCAATAGGAATTATCAGTGTAGTTTTCAGCATTTCCATTATTTATTCAATTGTTCAAAAAAAATGGTTAAGGTTAGTACTCTCTTGCCTTAGTTATATTGTGTTTTTTATTTTATGGATGGTGTTTGTCTTTTTTAAAGGATATAGTGATGATGTAAAACCTCAAATAGAAATTTCTGATTCAAAATTTTATGCAAATGAAATTTTGAAAAGTACAAATTTGAAGTTGCCAAACGGCATTAAAATAATAGCGAAACTTGATACAATTGTTTACACTGGAATCGAAAACGAATATGATGCCGAATGTCTTTATGTTGGAACAGAAAAAATAATGATAGAATTAGAAAACAGCATAATTTCTAGAAAAGACTTCATTAAAGTCAGTGAATTAGAAAAGTACCCAACAAGAGTTTTAACTCAAAATAATTTTAATTTGAATGAATTGAAATCAGTTTATAAAAAAGAATCTGAAGGCAGTTTTATAATTTTTATTGCTTTTGATAAGAGTTATTCCAAATTTTACTATTCAGCTCTTTACTACTAACAAATTAAACAGCCTATAACAGCGTGTAAGCAATATTGCCTTGCCGTCCCGATGTCTCGGGACAACACAAGGCAACATCGCCTACACGCAAAACGTTATGGGCAATTTAAAAAGACATATCGGTTCAAGACTGGCTAACCATCTAAACTGACAGAAAAAAAAGTGGAGACAAGAAGACCACTATAAAAACTGGGAGTAATCCGAAAATCCATAAGAGTAGGAGCAAAATTAAATACAATAAAAAATATGGCTCAATTTAAAAGAGTAAG
Organism: Sediminibacterium sp.; assembly: GCA_044372935.1. GTDB lineage: Bacteria > Bacteroidota > Bacteroidia > Chitinophagales > Chitinophagaceae > Sediminibacterium. The sequence goes on from JBILQZ010000002.1 coordinate 13,763, forward strand.
GTTAAGATACAAATCAGAGGCGAATGCGTCCTCATCCTCAGGAATGGTAATTTCTATTGCCCATCCAACTGATGATGAGAAGACAAAGAAGGGTGATACTGAAATTCAAAATCTAATAACTCAAGGATGGAGAATTGTCAGCACTGCGCCCGTAACCGGTTCATATAATATCTTGAATCCTAAAGGGGAGAATGCATACCACACTTATACAACTGGAATCGAAGTGTTTATGGTCAAAGAATAGTTTTTCAAGAAATTAAAACCAACCCATAACAGTAGCTAAAAAAATGGCGGGGGAAGTGCGAATATAAACAGTTGTGCAATTAATAAACATTGTGCGTCTAGCCAGTTTTGTGCATCTAATCCGCCACTTCTTTTAGCTGCAAAACGTTAGCAGTAACGTTAATAAATGAAATAACATGATGACAATATTTGTAATGATTCTTTCAATTGGCCTTAGCTCACTGGGAATTCTTTCTTTGTTAAAAAGATCAGAATCAAAAAAATTAGACTATTTCCGTAAAATAAACGGATTAAACGTTTTTTTTATCTGGTTAATTCTATCAAATGTTTTATTTTATATTTATTTCCTATTGGTAAGTCTATTGTACAATTGTATTGTCGTAAACTCAGATTTCTCTGAGAGAATAGATGGATCTGCTGGTGGGTATTACACAACTGAAGATATTGCCAATCAGTATTTCAGTCTTAGTAGTTTTTTAATTTGGTCATTTACAATAATCAACATTATATTATTTCTCTCACGATTTTTCCTGAAACCTAATCCTAATTTAGTATCAATAAATGAAAAGACTAAGGGAATTTTTACGATATTGTTATTCTTTTTATCAATTATATCGTGTTTTGTTTCTTTGATGCTTTTAATTTTATTAGACCATTTTTCAGTTAGTTATGGTGGATAAACAACTGCTAACAGCGTGTAAGCAACACAAGGCAACATCGCCTACACGCGAAACGTTATGCGTCATCCTTTGTGACGAAAGTGCTAACCTCAAACAGGCAGAAAAAATGAAAAGAAATACATTTAGGGGCGAAAAGCCAGCCGCATAATTAGTTTTGCCCGAAACCCAAACCAACGCTTCGCAAATCCAAAAGAGCTAAATTCGCCCAACCCATTATTAGATAACATGGAATTAACAGAGAAACTTTTAACAGAACTACAAAGACGGCTGAAAATCGGAAATCGCAGAGGCGTTCATCTAAACGCTATTCCTGCAAACTCAAGATATAAATTCGACTTAAATAGACTTTCTTATATTGACAAAAATCTACCTGACAATTTCGTAAAAGCACTACTTTCTGAATTACCACTAAAGTTCCGAATTAGTTGGAAAGACAATGTTCCAGACCTAAACTCATTTTTTGAAGAAGACCAATCACAGTTGGTTAGAATTACAAAAGCATTTGAAAATCTCATCAATCAGACTGAAGCAATTGAATCTGAAAAAGGTATAAATACTTTCGGTTTTGGTTTTCCAATCTTAGCCAGACGAGACAGAGCTGACAACAAATTGACCGTTGCTCCAATTCTGATTTGGTCTTTAAGAATCAAAAAAACAAAAGAGTTCAATACTTGGGAAATATTGCGAAACGAAGAAGACCCAATTTACATAAACGAAGTTTTAATTAATCATTTACAAAGCGATGCAAATGTTGAAATAGAACAGATACCAAGTGATATGCTTGATGATGGACTAATCAATAATAATGAACTTATAGAAATTTGCTCAAAGCTAATTAGAACTGTAAATACAAAGGCTCCTGACGATTTAGAAGAAACTTTCAAAAAGAAATTGGATAAAATTTCGTCTATTGGAGACAAAGCACATTATGATAAACTTCCTTTAAACTCTACAAATTCCTTTATTGACTTTGGTGGTTTGTTTTCAATTTTTGAAGTTCAAAAACAAAACATTATTAATGACTACGAGAACCTTTTGGAGCTTGAAGGAATTAATATTGACTTTGAAGATTTAGAAGGACATTCGTTTCAATCGATTTCATCGGTTGAAACCGACCCTTCTCAACAGAGCGTTTTACATTGCTTGGAAGCCACAAGAAATATTTTAATTCAGGGTCCTCCTGGAACAGGAAAAAGCCAAACACTGACAGCAGTTCTAATCAATGCACTTGAAAATAACAAGAAAACAATTGTTGTATGTGAGAAAAGAACGGCACTTGAAGTTTTACACAATGCACTTATTGAAAAAGGCTTGAACTATCATTGTGTCTTAATTCGAGATATTGTCAAAGACCGCAAAACAGTAGTTGATTCTGTAAGAGACCGAGTGGATAACTCTGAATATAAACGCTACCGATACAACTACTCAAAAGAATCTTTGGACAACTTGATTCAAAAGGCCAAAGATTTAATCACCAACATAAACAACAAACACCAAAAACTTGACCAAAAACTTATTGGTAATAAATCTTGGTCTGATGTTGTAGGAGATTTATTAGCCGAAATAAAAAGGAACTCAGATGACAGTAATTTGAATATTGATAAGAGTTTATTTAGTTATTCAACACAGGAACTAAATACTTTGCTTGACCTTGTTCAAAAAGGGCAGATGCTTTACATGGATTTTTTACCAATAGAATCAACATCATTTATCAATTCTTTGAAATTAGTTGGCGATAATCCATTCATAATTGAGCAAACACTAAATGAGGATTTTGATGCTTATTCAAAGCAACTTGAACAAATTAAAGCTCTTTTAGAAGCAAACAGAACTGAATATCTAAGTTTACGACAGTCCGAACTGAAAAATCAAATTGCTTCAATTTCTAATTGCATTGAAAAGATAATAGCTAAGGAGAATGAATTGAATGCTTTGGTTTCAAATACTAAAGATGATTTTAACGATTTTAGAAATTTTGAATTTGCCCAACAACTAGAAAATATATTTCAAATTATTTCTCAAATTGATTCTATTTTCAGCTTCAACACAAATAATCCAGACTTAACAAACACAGATAAGATAAATGGGTTTCGTTATAAACTTTTATCTTTTTTTTCGAAAAGCAAGAAACATACTCTTGTTGACCACATGGATTTACAGCGCAACTTCCTAAAACTTGATGAGTGCTTTAAAATCTCAAGAGACTTTCAGGCACTCAATTTTCCAGGCAATTTAGAAGAAAAGAAAAATTCTTTGCAGACATTGAAAAGTGAAATAGCAAAAATCAAAACCAGTTTTAGCCAAAAAATAGAAAACGAGTTTGCTTCATTCAATCTTAATTCAGTCTTAGATACAAGTGATAACGGAAAACATTTTGAAGCAATTAATTCAGTAATAAAAGGTTCAAAAAATACAGGAGCTTACAGAACAAAACTCCTATCAATTCAAACCACTTTCAATAATTACCTCTCTGAAATTGACTTGGTTTTTAAAGCACTTTCAAAGGACTTGGTAGAAAGCAAAGACATAAAACTGAATCATACATTCAATAAGAGTTTTAAAGAGAATAAGGAAGCTATCTCAGAATTGAAAGCGAAAATTGAATTGATTAAAGCTGGGTTTGATACTAAAATTCAAAATGAGTTTCAACAAATTAGTTTACTAAAAGCCAATCCAAACGAAATTCAAATCAAGAGCCTTCCAATACTTCAAGAAAAAGTAAAGTCTTTAGCCGACAAAATAAAACGCGACAGGTGGACTGTTCAAAAGGTAAGTTTCACCAAGATTAACCAATTTATTTCTGGCATCGAAACATTAATCCAAAACAAAAATGAATACTTCAAAGCAGAAAAAGATTTGTTCACAATTGAATTTAAGTGGTTTCAATTTTACAATGGTTTATCTAAATCAAACAAAATAATTGTACATGAATTAAAATCCAAAGCGAATTGGAGAAAAACATTGTTGGTTTTCTACCTAAACTCAATGCTTGTAAATTCAGCAAATTTGGATTTACCTACAAATGATGAAGAACACAAGGAACTTGATAAAACATTAAACGGAGTTGAAAAAGAACAACTGAAATTCATTAAGGAGTTTTGGTTTTCAAAGCAGATTGATTCGACTAGGGAATTTCAACAGAAAAACGTAAATCTTTCTGTTGAAAATTTATATAATAAAAAAAGCAGTCCTCATACAAAAAGAAGTGGAACTATATATAAAAGGCTATCATTACGGCAAATTATACAGTATGATGCAGATCTTTTTACCAACTTTTTCCCAATAATTCTGACTTCACCTGATGTGGCAAGTAATTTATTCAAAGGAATGAATGGTTATTTTGACATTGTAATGTTTGACGAAGCCAGTCAATTAAGGCTTGAAGATAATTTGCCAGCAATTTTGAAAGGGAAGCAAATCATTATTGCAGGAGACGAGCATCAGATGCCACCATCAAATTATTTCAGCAAAGTTTTTGACGGTGCAGTTGAGGATGAGGAGGATTTAGAAGAAGAGAACGAAATTGTTGTTGACAAGGACAACATTCTGTTGTCTTGTGAATCGTTACTCGATTTCGGTTCTGAATTGAACTTTCAGAAAAAACACTTGGATTTCCATTATCGTTCAAGACATCCGTTTTTAATTGACTTTTCAAACTTTGCCTTCTATAATCAAAGGCTAAAACCCTTGCCGAACAACTTTGATTATGTGCCCTTAAAATACATTCAAGTAAACGGAATATTTTCGGAGCATACAAATGAAGCGGAAGCAGAAATGGTTTTATCAATTATAGACAAAAATATTAACCGTTTACCAAACGGAGAATATCCAACCCTTGGAATTGCAACATTTAATATTGCTCAACGAAATTTAATTAAGAGCAAAATATTGGAAAGGCAAAAATTTTCAAAATTTGAGGACTTCAACACTAAAATTCAAGAGTTAGAAGAAAAAGGAATGTTCATTAAAAACTTGGAAAACATCCAAGGAGATGAAAGAGATGTAATAATTCTTTCGACAACATACGGTATAGGTAAAGACGGAAAATTTGCACAAAGATTTGGCCCGATTAATCATTCCAAAGGCTACAAACTTTTGAACGTAATTATTACACGAGCAAAGTTTAAGATTTACTGCTGTTCTTCTATTCCTGAGCATGTATTTATGAACTATAAAGAAGACTTAACAATAGAAGGTTCAAATAATAAAAGAGCCATTTTATATGCATATTTAGCCTATTGTAAAGCAGTAAGTGAATCAAATAACGACTTGCGTTTGTCAGTCCTTACAACTCTTGCAGAGAACACTACAAAGAGTGCTGGTTTTGATTCATTCAAAGGCGGCGATTTAGAATCACCTTTTGAAGAAGAAGTGTATCAAAGTGTTGCAGAACATTTAGGGACAGAAAAATTAATTCCACAATTACAGTTTGCAGGATTTAGAATTGATATTGTTTACGATCCAAAACTAGTTGGAGTTCCTAAAGTTGCTATCGAATGTGATGGAGCAAAATATCATTCAAGCAGAGAAGCGTATTTGTATGACCTACACAGACAAAAAATATTAGAGAATCACGGTTTTGTATTTCATAGAATTTGGAGCACAAATTGGTGGCGTAATTCGAGCAGAGAAACCAAGAAACTTGTTGACTTTATTAAACAAATTGAATCAACAACAAATCCAAATTACAAAGATCACTCTCATACTGCATTTGCATTTACTGACGACATCGTAATCAATGAGGACTCTATTTCGCAGACATCGTTCATTGACATTGAAAAGAGCAACGAAACAATTCAGGCAATTGAAAAAGTTGCACCTGTTCAAACAAAAATATTTACAGACGAAGTAAAACTAAACAGCAAAGTGCAAGTTAAGTATGTAAATAATGGCAAGGACATTAGTATTCATATTGTATCAACAGAGCATAAGAAAAATCATAAGTCTGAAGGAATACAAAAGGTTTATTACAAATCACCTTTAGCTCATTCCTTACTTGGAAAAACAGTTGGCGACATTGTAAAAATCGGCAACCTTGACAATTTTGTAGAAATTTTAAAAATAATAAACTAATGCCGATACCTCGCAGTCATGCTCAAACCGAGAAAAAAGGGCGAACGCATAATAGGGGTTTGGGAAAAGTGAGGGTTCAGTGCTCAGTAGACACATTTGTTGTTACTCAAAGTTTGGTTCTCTGCATCAATCCCAAAAGTTTTGGGATTGTATAAATAGGCCACCTGCGGCTCAAACTGTTTATGTAACACCGTGTGGAACTTACTATCATAAAGGTAATTGTAGAACGGTTGAAAATATTTCCAATGAGATGAATTTAATGGTGACGGTAAAGAAAGGTTACAAACCACATAGTTTATATAGCCCACCAATTGTTAGATAACTTTGCTAATTTAGAAGCCTAATTAAATTATACAGTATAATGTTTATAAAAAAATTGACAAATGAATCTATAAGTAGATATTTAAAGATTGTTTTAGCATTTATTATTTTATTGGTGTTAATATCATTTTTTATAGGTTTATCAAGTGGTTCTTATTTGAGCCATGCAGATAAGAAAACTTACAAACCTAATGTTGAAGCAGGACATGGTTTTGAAGGTAGAGTTAATGCTTTGCTAGCTAAACTACTTCAAGATACAACCGTAAGCCATAATTATTCAATAAACAATTTAAATAGTCATTATAAATCTTTAAGATTTATAATACCTAAGGTTGATGGAAGTGAATTAATAAATAAAAATTCAATACGACTAATTGGAGTGTTTCCAAGTACTGAGGAAGATAAGAACTTTTTATATAATAGCTACCTATCAGATATTCTCGCAAATCAAAGTAAGAATCTTTCAAATGCGCTCTTCAGAATTAAGCTCAATGAAAAAACATTAAAAATTGAAAGTATAATTGTTGAGCCTAACTTGTATAATCTAGTACTCAAATCTAACAATAGAGATAACAATTTTGCAATTACTAATCCTTATTTTAAATTAGATAATAAGGTCTTGTTCGTAATTAGTGAATTAAACACAATTCCTTTATTTGCAAGTGCTAATAACAATTGGCTCCCTTTAGAAGATAATCCCAAATTGCAAATTAATAATAATGATATAGTTAGTTTGGACGCGTTAGGAAGACTTAATGACGCGTTTAATCCAATATCGAATGCATTTATGCTATACAACAAGGCAAAAGAAAACAAAGCAATGAGTTTTCAAATTGAAAATACTAGTTCCATAATAAGAATGTTTAATAATGGTGGTAATTTAGAATTAAAATTAGACAATTTTGATAAAGTAGAATTAGTAGATAAATCTGAAAATGTTACTCCTTGTATAGAAGGGAAATTAATCCCAATAAAAAGGAATCAATTGCCAATAAAACTACTTTGTTATTCTCCCAGCAACCAATATAATGAGTTTAAAATTACAGACAACTTATTCTCCCAAAAAGGAGGTGAAGATGTAATAAAATGGAATGGAAATTCAACTAATTCTGATTTCTTTACCAATCAAACAATTACAGCATTAAATAATATTGATGAAAAATTTACAACGAAAATAAATAAGGTTTCCTGTATAAATCCATTGCTGTCTAAATCTTTAGAAGATGCATTTAAAAATAAGGTTAAACAATTAAAAAATGATTATCCAGATGATATTATTCAAATTAGTATGGCATTAATGGATATAAATACAGGTGAATTATTGGCTGCTCCATATTACTCTTCGGAGTTTAATGATAAATTTTTCAATATTTCAGATGTGAAAAACTATAATTTTTCTAAACATTTTATTGGAAGCACCTTCAAACCATTACTTTCTAATGCCTCAAGTATCCTTTATCCAAAAATTGGCAGCTTTGCACTTGGCAATTCAGCATTTAGCTTGGATGTTGTTGGAAGAAGGTGCAATCTTTTAGGTTATCCTTTTAACACAATACCATTTAGTAAAGATGGAAAATTATGGACTAGCTGCAAAAACAGGGTTGAATTCTTAGCTCAATCTCATGATTTATATCCTATAATCCAAACAATGCTTGCATTAACTGAAAAAGGTGATAAAGCATATAACTCATTAAAGAATATCGGATTTACACCAAATCTTAGACAATTGAACGGTAATGTATCTAGTAGATATTCTTCAAATTCTACCAATACAAAAATAATACAAATAGAGAGGTCTACTTTAGCAAATTGTATATCTGATTTATATGGCATTCCAAATCAAGATATTTCCTATACAGATGATTTAATGTATCATCAATTATATGATTCAACACTAATAGGATTAAATAAAAAAAATATTCCTAATTCCATATTACCTGAAAAAGTAACTTTAAATGCAAACTTACTAGGCAACATAAATATAAATGACCGTTACAACAATACTGAGTTTACTTCCCTTACTTCATGGATTTTAGGGCAGGGGGCAAACGAATGGACTAATATACATTTGGCACAAGCTTATGCAAGACTTTTTAGTAAAAAAAATACAACAATGACACTTTGGCAAAATAAACAATTGTCAAAGCCTATTATAATTGCCCATACCTATGAACCAGGTTCTGTAAATGCAAGTTGGTCAAATTTTTTAGAAGACTTCAAAATAGCAAATGCAACAGGAACTTTGCTCACTCCTGCACAAACACAATTTCGCTCAGCATTAGCTTTATCAGGATCATTTATTAATAAATCTCTAAACCTTGTAGGGAAAACGGGTACTCCCAATAACTATCCACGTAGAACTATTTATATAGACCAAGGAGGAAATACACAATTCTATGACGAAGGGCTTTTTGCATTTGGGATTTTATCTGATTATAATACCATAAAGACAAAAGGCATAACAGGTGTAGTATACATAAAAAGAATCGCTGGCAAAAGACCTATTGGGGATGGAATTAATTCTGGCGTTGCAAGAGATTTTTTAAGTGCAGATGTCCTTAAAAATATTTTATTTTTCACCCAATATCATTATTAATTCATGAAACAGTTAATATATTTATTTCTATTAATAAATTTTGCATCTTGCAAAAAATTCGGTCCAAAACATGTTTTGTATTTTGATAAAATCAATTTTCAGAATAAAATAACTTTTGGGGATTCCAGTGATGTGATTATACAAGCGTTTTCAAAAAATAATATCATCATAAGCAAAGTAGATGATAATTTGTCTATTAATGTAAAAGAGCCAGTCTATTTTAAAATAGATAACGTTACCCAAAATATTTTTGACCTGTCAAGCATAGATGCTATTGAATACAAGGGATTTAGTATTTCAAAAGCTAAGTTAGATGAGCAATTAAATAAAATATATTCTAACAAAAAGGTCTTTGGTGATAATCAAAATTATTTACCTCTAAAATACTTTTTATTATTATTTAAAAAATCAGATAGCGTTCAAAATATAAACTCAATAATCTCGCATGACCTAAACAAATTTATTTTGCTTGATGACGATATTTATTTATTTATAAATGGTAAAAAAGTTGTATATAAGCACAATTTTGCAATTGCTCAGAATAGTTTCAAAATTGAATTTTACAATCCGATTTATTATCATATATATAGAGGTAATAATAAAGAAAATAACTATTTATATGTTGATTCAATAAGCGGACATACTAAAGTTGTATCAGCCTACAATAACTTCGGCGCATCAGAATTTATAGTGTCAAAAACAACCAAAGGATTGCAAGTTGAATATGACAAACCTTATATTGATATTGTTTCAGAAAGTGATTTGGATAAATTAGTTTCTGCCAATAATAATTTGCCAATTTCACTAACACAGAATTATCTAAAAACAAATGATGCTAATGCTCTTGAAGTAAAATCATATTCTTATAATAAACCTCCAATAATAGCAAGCTGGTATAAAGGCACTCTAAAATATTTTATACCACAAATTATTGAAAAAAAATTAAATATACTTTGGATTTTTGTATTCTTTTTGCCATTAATCATTACTGCGATCTTTGTATTGTGGCGCATAAATAAATCAAAATTTATTTCTACGCTGTATGATGATTCATTAAATTTTCATGGCAACACAGAAAATACATTTTGGCTTCCATATTTAAAAAAATTAGTACTTATCGTTTGTGGCTTTCTATTAATTCGTGGATTGATTAGTTATTCTTTATTTATAACAGAACCAAATTACCATTACTTTTTGCCGATGCAAATCGTAATGATGCCATTTATATTATTAATAATATTTAACACTTGGAATATATTTAATTATTTAAATGGTTTGAAAGGAGTAACCGATAAGGCAAAGAAAGAGGTGAGTATTCTATTTAAAAAAGAATTATTTATTCAAATTTTATTCCATGTAATATTAATTTCAATATTGATTTTAATAAATAAATATTACTTTACCGGCATACTAATAAATCAATTGAAATTTGATTTTAAGTCTGGGCTAAGTACATTTAAGTTGGCTACTAATAGCTCATTGAGCCCATTAATTAGCCTATTATTTATGTATATAGTTAGCACTTCTTTAATTTTCTTTTTAAAGTCAAATCGTTCTAGCAATCTAATTAAGTTGCTTTTAATAGCATCTTCGTTTGTACTTGCATTGACGCTAAAAAACTCATATTCATTTGTAGTACTTGTATTATTTCTTCTGATTAATGGAAGTAATTTTATTGATGCTCATTATCTCAAAACACTAGGAAAAATAAATTTAATTGAACCGTTCCTAAAATTTATCTGTGTCCGATTGGAAATTATTTTTGCGTTTGTATCAAATAAATTACACACAAAGAATAGTTTTTTAAATTTTTCAAAAAGTACACTTGATAACTTTAATGTAAATAAAGTATTTATAAGAAAGTATATTGCAAGTTTATTATTATTGTCAGGTGTATGCCTATGGCAAGGCGATCATGGGTACATCATAAATCTGCTACCACTGGTACTGGGTTTATTTTGGTTGCTTTCAAATGTCACTGCAAGCAAGAATTTGAATATGAATATTGTAAATGAACAAACTCAAAAACAAAATGCCAAAATGAACTGGATAACAGGAATAGCATTTCTTTTATTTATTTTATTGGCTAAAACCTATGCAAATTATTCTGTAAATATGGAAGGAAGAACCTCTGCTAGACTAACCGCTGTTTACGATTTTAATAATATGGAGGATATTGGGCTTAGAAAAACAGAGAGTATTAGCCAATGGTTTGTGGTAATGGGTAAATATGTATGGCCAAGTGCTAATGTAATTAATGAGAACGAATTTCACTCTGTTGTTTCTGGAAATACAGACCCCATAGTAATCAATGACCTATCTTTTCCTATAAATATTTCATCTCTATTTGGTAAAGGCTCACTTTTATTTTATTGCTTTTTGATCTTTCTATGGGTTCTATTGTTTAAGTATGTCAATAAGTCTATTTTCACACCGTTGCCCGATTTTAATAACAATACAAACAAATACATAAGCCTACACCATATTTCTATCATAAAATCCGCAAGTTTGTTTTATATCATTTTTTCAGGCTTGTGGCTAATTCTATCCTATTGGTCTCTTATGCCATTTACTGGTAGATTAATTTTAGGATTAGGGCAAGATTCTGCAGCAGAAGTATTAGAGTTCTGTACCATCTTTTCAGTCTTCGGATTTACATTTAACCGTAAAACTACACTTAACTAATTTATATGATTGATCAACAAACAACAGAGAATAAAATTAATATCTATTTTAAATTCGTAACTAAGGTTTTCTTAAAACATCTTGTATGGATATTTCCTTTAATAATTATTTCGTTTAGTAAAGGAGTATTAATTGGCTTTTGTGCTTTGTGCTTAATTGTAAGCTTTACGTATTGGGAGTTTGAAAAATTTAAAATGCCTTTTAAACTCAAAATGCATTTTACAAATGATACGATTAAGTTATTTTATAATTTGGCAGTTTGGCCATTGTTCTTTCTTACCTCATGGGCAATTTTTGAAGGAATTAAAAATAATTACTCAACAGGCGATTCTCTTGTAGACTATATTTTCCCAATTATTTATGCCATTGGATTAACTTCCATATTAGTGGCTCTTACCTTTATGATTAAAACAGGAAAGAAATGGTTGATCTTGGCTTTGATTTATATAGTTTTTGATTTCCCCGGCGCTATGCCTTACAACTATTTGTTTTTTCATGAAAAGTTAAAAGCACAAAATGGGTTTGATATGGATTTTCAAAATTATAAAACCCAAATGGATACTACAGTATCATTTATGGCTCCAATTATTTCAAATACTGATAATCAGCTAAATATTTTAAGAAATAAAATTAATACAGTTGTGGAAAACAATAAGGCCCAAGCAGCTGAAAATAGAAAGGTGAAAGGGTGGGGAACTGTCGCTAATGTTAAAATATCCTCAACAAATTCAAATAAATTAAACAAATTAATGTCTGATAGTGTCAACTATGCAAAATTCAAGAATTTGCAAACAGATTGGACAAATTCCATAGCTAATTTAACTAAAAATAGAAAATCTCGAATTCTGGCCATGAATAGATTTAAGCAAGACTTAAATTCATATACAAACGGGCTTGTTGTGATTGGTGTTGATTCCATATCAAAAAATAATACAATTACTTATTTAAAAGCCCAGATTAAAAAAATTGACACAAAACAAAAAACGCAACTAGAAGCAATTCAAGATTTATTTATATACACAAAAAGCCTTATGGGTATTAAGTCCATTAGAGTACTATCTAGAGAAGAAGAAAATTTCACAGAAATGTGTTTGCTACCTTCTATTATCATTGATCTTTTACCACTTTTATTTTCAATTGTATATGCTAAATGGAATGAAACTAAAGAAACTTTGGAACAATAATTCAAAAGTAAATAAGGTAATTTTTTATAATTTTGATTTTAACTTCTCAGAATTAAATGACATAATCAAGCAGCATTATGAAAAGTATAGCAATGTAATTTATACCTCCGGTAATAGTTTTGAATTTGCATTAAAATATAATTTATGCAACGCAGAAAGTAAAGTTATTGGCAATGATTTTGAAATATATTTTGATTATTTAGATTTTAAAAACTATTCGAAGTTTAATATTAATTCTGCTAATAAGTCAATTACTAATCAGTTTGCTATTGTCAACTTAAAATTAGATTATCTTACTTACTTCAATGGATTATTAGGTGTGCTAGATGAATACCATCAGCAATTTAGCAACCATAATTACGAACCTCTATTTTTAATAAATATACAAATGTCACAAGAAATTTTAACTCAATTAAATGAGATCAATAATTTTAAACTAACAGATAATCAGTTATTTCATTCAATTATTTTTTCTCCTTCTGAATCCTCTGAAAATATTTTGCAGCAAGATAAATCACTTTATAAAATAATCTCAGATGTGCAATTTTTTCTATCATTCAGGACAATACAACCTAAGCGACATGGGCTTGTTTGTGGGACTTTGTTTTATTTTACTATAAATCATCAACTAAATTTGAAAAATTTTATTTATTATTGTAACAAACATATTAATTCTAAAACCCCTTTTATACATGGCTAAAATTATAAGAATTTCAATTGCGGGCATACAATCAACAGGAAAGTCGTATCTCATTGGTGGTATCAAGACTGTTTTTAATGGTAGTGGTATTATGGATAATTTAGGGTATAAGCTGCTTAATAATGTAAATTTCCCTTACTTTGATTCTATTCATCAAATCGAACAGGATATTGCTTCCAATAACATGGGAACTAATGAATGGCATCCATACTTAGGGGAGATAATTGATAGTTCCGAACAAACAAAAGTTTATTTGATGATTGCTAACATACCTGGTGAAATGTATAGTAATTTTTATGAAGTTACTTCTAATTTTGTTGGTTATCACAATGCATTTGAAGAATTAATCCAGCAAAATAGACTATCAAGAAAGCTATTGCAAAAGATTAATTCAATTACAGTAAAGCCTAATTGGTTAAGTTGGTTTACAAAAGATAATTTGAATAATTTGGAAGCTAATGAAACCCAATTATGGGAATTATTTAAAGTCCATTTGGCTAAAAAGTACCAATATATATATGCGAATGAAGTTGATATTCCTGCGAGTAAGATTGAAAAATACTTTAGTGCTTATGTTTTTTCCTATCTGGCTAATCAAACATATTTGTGCATAGACCCAAAGCCAGATACTGCCAAAAAAGTTGAACAGCAAAATAATTTGATCACTAGTTTTTGCAATAATATTGTAACTAATAGAAACTCTAATTCTGATTTGAATTTTGTTATTACGAAATTTGATTCATTATTTAATGATCCCAATAAATACTATCTTCCAGCAAAAATGACTTGTAATGAAGATTATTTTATCCACACAGATAAATATCTTTCTTTAATCTCAGGAGTTTTAGACAACGGAAATATTTCCTTGAATAACTTCGATTTGGATAGATTAAAATATTATATTAATCTTATTTCAAACTCTAATAAGTTTAAAACTGTGATAATTGATGATGTTACATTGCCTAAAAATTTATTTTTAGCATCTGTAACCAATATTAACCAAGAAAATGAGCGAATACCTGCAAATCTTGACCTAACAACCTATCAATTACAACGATTTCCAATAGGATGCTACGAAATGGTCTATTCGATGCTTTTAAAAACGGGTACAATACAATTTAGTCAATTAGGACTTGATGAATTCGTAGATAAAAATTATAAATTTATAAATGCGTATTTAAATTAATGCCATGCAAATAGAATTTTCAAAGGCCGGTGCTTTACACACTCAATCTGGTGATCTAGGTCCTATTAGTAGTTCCAAGGGTTCATCTGGGCTAAATTTTAGAGAGATAACGAAGGAATTGGCCAAAAAGATTGAACCAGTAAAGACTTTATTGCAAAGTGTTGGAAATGATTCAAAACCAATAATTATTTCGTTCCCTGAGGCAAGTGCTCAAAGAAGCGCATACATAATGGTTTCTAATTTTAGTAAGTTTCCCAATGAGAATAGGTATTATGACAGAACAGAATATTATGTTGGTAAAAATGAATTGGCATCTTGGTTAGATTATTTTACAAATAAGTATAAGCCAGAGCCAGTTCAAGATAAAAATTATGAGGAAAACCCTATTTCAATTACCGAAGTAAATAGAAATTCCAAAAATATAGATGGCATCGTGGCAGCTTTTGCAAAGGGTAGTGAGATAATAAAATTATCACAAAATGACAGCCTAGAAATATTAGGTTCTTTGCCAATAATTTACCAACAATTTATAAGTTTTGCCATTAATGCGAATGAACAAATTTGCCAGCAATTAAATATTCTCATTTCAATTGAAGGGAGTTCTAGCAATTTATCAACTTCAAATAATCTGGATTTAAATAATGAAACGCTATTAAAATTTCTAAATGAATATGTAAAATTCAAACCTTGCAATTCTTTATCTGAACTCGCAAAGTTGCATATAAACTTAGCCAATGAATGTAAGGACACTGAATTTAATCTAGACAAAAAAAGCAACCTGCTATCTTTGTTTAAAAACAGTAATGATTTAAGACTAAAAGAAGATTTATTGCCAAAGTTAATTAGCTTTAATAACTTTGGTGCTAATTTTACTATACTTAGTGGCCATTATGACAATATTTTAGCTAGTAATACAATAAAGCAAATATTATCAGATTTTGAGAAGCAATTTGAAGAAAAAATTATTCAACTCTCTAACAAAGAAAATAGGATTAATGATACTACGGAACTTAAAAAATATCTGATTTCTAGTATAGGTTACACTGAAAAATCACCAGAATTTATTAAATCTATTTATCAAAAGCATGTGTTTAATATATCTATTTCAGTTGTAAATCAAGAAATTGGGGTAAATACTAAACACATAGCCGATATTCTAAAGATATTGAAACAATCTAACAGTAGTTTATTAGAAGAAAATTTGCTAAATGAAACAATTGAAGGCCTAGAAAGATTAAAAGACCTTAAAATTGAAACTTCCCTGTCCAAAAAAAAAAATAATCAATTAGATCCAAGTAAAAGTTCACATTTAAAATATATAGATAATTACGCAAGTGCTTTATTAAAACACAAGCCATCAAACGAAATATTTCATTTGTTTTTGTATTTATTTTCTGTTCCAACTGCAATCCAATTATTAAACAGTGTTTCCAATGAAAACTTAGAAAAATACAAAAATGAAATTGTAAACTGGCTAAATACTAATCATTCAAATTTAATAACTAACAACCCAGATTATAAAGCATTACAAGCAAATAAAAGCTATGCATTTTATTTTTATAGTGCTGAAAAAATACAAGAAGAAACGGATAGGAAAAATAGAAAAAAACAAGAATTAATTCTACAACTTGAACAAAATATTCAAACATGTGATAATAAATTTATCATTCAAAAATTAAATTCAGAAGAATTTGAACATATTTTTGATTTTTTAAATATTTCTGAGAATTTAGAAAAACTAAAGCAAAATAAAAATTTAAAATACAATATTAAACTAGGCAGCGCTTTTGAAAAGTATTTTGATAGCTATCAAACTCGTCATACTTCCCTGTTTAATTTTATTGACAGTAAATATCCTAACAAAAAAAATATATTTTTAATTACAATGAAAAACTTTAAAAATTTCAGTACAGTCAATAAAATAGTAATGTCAATTGGCCTAGTATTTTTCATCTTAGGTGTTGTTGCATTGTTTAGATCAATGCATAATGGCACTTCAATACCACCTCCAAGTCCTGGTCCCAATGTTGATACAATTTGTTCATCAAAGCAAATTGGAACAACTACTTTCAAGTTTGTTAAAAAAGATCAGACAATAAATCTTAAAGAATTTTGTAATGATAATTCGATAATTGATTCATTGAAGAAAAATTTCGATAGTCTAAAAATAAATTATTCTACTAAAGCACAAATATTTTTTGCTCCTAAAAATAAGTTCATGATATTTTTTAAAGATGTAAACGCTAAATACTTAAACAAATATTTGGAGTTTAATAAAAAAACAGATACAACCACTACCTGGAAAGTAAAAATTGCCAATGGCCAGCCTTTTATAATATACGATGGGCTTGATTCTTTAGCCGACAACAAGCCCATAACTGTTAAAATGGAGAAGTAAAATGACTAGCAAATTAGTTTCTTGTCGTTTCATGACGTATAAGTTTTATTTACAACTAATTGCTTTTTAATTCTATGTCATCGTCTACATGCAAACCGTTGGCACCAATGAAGAAAATAAAAATCACAATATGAATAGATCAATCATTTTATTTTGCTTATTATCTTTAATCGTTTCATGTAATAACAACAGCAGTTCTAATGCTACTCAAATAAATGAGGAAAAACGTCATGAATTAGAACTAAAGGAAAAAGAATTAGCATTAAAGGAGAAGGAGTTACAGTTGAAGGAAAAAGAAATGACCATTAAGTCGACAAGTAATTCTGATGAAAATAATGACAATGAAAGTAAAATGAATGAAGAAACAGCATTGTTTTTAGGTGAAGGGGATTATATTTCTATCAAAGAATCTAATAAAAAAACGGCCTCCTTTTTTCTCAGTTATTCATATACTAAAGGTGCAAATAGACCTTATCTTGAGGTGAAATTCCACGATGAATTTAAAATATATTTTAACGCTGTTTGCGAAGGCGACTACTTTTGGTGTATAATAAATGAGAACATGGAAGAAATCGGTTACATGAAATTAACCTTTGAAAAGAATGGAGAAATAGCGAACGTTAAGATAAAAAGGAATGCTTTATCAGATCGTTATAGTAAGTATCTTGACATGTTAATGGGTAAGTTGCACAGAAATTAATGATAATTCAAACATCAACCGACTAAAAGCACTGATAATAAAAATGATTATGCCAAACAACTTAAAATTTATAATTAAAAAAAATTACGATACTTTTTCTATTGTTTTCAATTGCTCAACTAAACAATGGACAAACAACAACAATAGTTTTTTATAATCGAGAGGGGATTAATAAATTTAGTTACTTAAACATTAATAAACAGCAAATTTCATGGAACACAAATTTTGTCCCGAATGTGGATTTAAAAATGAATTTAAAAATAAGTTTTGTCCTTGCTGCGGTCACTCATTAACTGAATTTACAATGCCAAATACCGTAAATAAAATTGCTGAAATTCACGAACAAACCACAAATAGTAAAATTACAATGCCAGATGGGACAATTTATGAAGGAGAGCTGAAAAACGGGATAGCTAATGGTTTTGGTAAATTTACTTATATATCAGGAGATGTTTATGAAGGAGATATATTTAATGGTCAGGCAAATGGGAAAGGCATATTTATATATTCTGATGAATTTGAATCAGTTTACGATGGGGAGTGGCTAAATGACAAGTATCATGGAAAAGGGAAATTTTTCCAAAATCGTGGCCATTGCGATAATTATGATGGTGATTGGGTGGATGGAATGAAAACTGGAAAGGGGAAAGAAATAGATGCTATTGGAAACGTTTATGAGGGAGAATGGCTAAATGACCAATACCATGGGAAAGGAAAATCAATTAATGTTGATGGGACTGTTTATGAAGGTGATTGGGAGGATGGTATGAAAGCTGGAAAAGGTATATGTACATTTTCCGACGGAAGTGTTTATCATGGAGAATGGTTAAATGACGAATACCATGGGAAAGGAAAATTAATTGAAGTGGATGGTACTGTGTATGATGGAGAATGGCTAAATGGCCAATACCATGGAAAAGGAAAACTATTTTATGCTTCAGGTGGTTTTTATGAAGGTGATTGGGAGGATGGGATGAAAACTGGAAAAGGGAAAAATACATTTGATGATGGAAGTGTTTATGAAGGTGAATGGCTAAATGACGAATACCATGGAATAGGAAAAAGGACTCAATTAGATGGGAATATTTTGGAAGGGGATTGGATAGATTGTTCAAATGCTTGCAATATAAAACTAACAACACCTGATGGTGATTTTTATTACGGCAGTATAACGGATAACAACTTTAAAGAAGAAGATGAAGAAGAGGATGAAGAAGATGATTCACCAATAAAACCAAAAGATGAGGCATTTTAAAATAAAATTTTATGAAATATTCAGTTGAAGAATTTGCAAAACAAATAAGAGATTTGTACCCAGGTGATTATGATGACATAAGTGATGAAAATTTGACTAAACTTTGGTTAAGTAAGTACCCGAAGGACATTGAAAAAGTTGATTTTAATAATGCAGATATGGTAAATCAATCAAGTTATTTTTCATTTAAAGGAATAATTGCAGCTATTTTTTTTGGTTATATAGCATATTACATATATCCTTTTGCAAAGACTGGTAGCATTGCTTTCAATTATATAAATGATGATAAAATTAGCTCAAAAGTGCTATTGAATTTATTTAACATTATGTCGGATGGTAAATTTAGTGAATTTGCAAATTTTTTTTATAAGTGGTTTTGGGTACTCTTTTTTAGTTTTGTAATTAAGGTAATTATTTCATTGAGGCATGCTTTTATTAGTCCAAAAGATAATTTTTATAATATCTTATTAATGGGTGTTTTGTTTGATTGCGCACCAATATTCATATTTGTATGGAAACAAAAAACATTTGATGATGCCACACCTTTTTTACTTTTTCTTATCCCTGCCGCAATAGGAATGTTATTACTTTACAATACGGAGAATTTAAAAAATCACAACTAATTATGTGCTAAATTCAGTATAGTAAATAAATTATTATATCCAGTTCTAAATATTTTTGAAACAATCCATGTTATAATATGAAAAAACTTTTACCCATATTAATCAGCATTTTTACAGTCAATGCTGTTTACGCAGATTCACCAATTACATCTACGGATTTTTACAAAGCTTATACCGAAGTTCCCATGGTGCAACAGGCTCTTAAATCTAAGGGTAGGATTTCTGATATAATGATGACTTATTTGGCTAAGGACACAAATCCTTTGGATGTAAAATTAGCGGTTATTAACGCTATTGGATGGGATCATAAAGGAATTACAAATAGTGTACAATTTTTAAACTATGTGGTAAAAACAAAAAAATATAAAGCTGAATTTAACGGAAAACATATTGCCTTTAAATGGCATGCAACACCTGATGAACTTATTTGTTACGCATACCTATGCGCAATGGATAATTATTTTGATGTTATTTATGCAAATGAAATTGCTGAATTGGCTTTAAAGAAAAACACAAATAGTTATGCTATCAATATGGTTGCTTATCTAATTAAAGCACAAGGTTTAAATTTATTAAACGAAGGTTGTTCCGGTTATAAGAAATTCAATACTTTAAAAAATAATAATCAATTAAAAATGGATATGAGAAAGGATGCTGAAAAGTATATTTTTGAGTATATGAATTCAATAGGGGAGAATTGTAAATAAATCAACTAACCTCATCAGTATAAAAACGCAAACTTCTGAGAGGTTTTCATAACTATGCAGCCCGGTGTCGGGGTAGATTCTGCCACAAGGCAATATTGCATGGGGTCTATTTATGTAGTTTTGGTTTACTTTCCAAAAATACTCATTGAACATCTCGGGTATTTTTTTACTATATATTTTGCTATCTTACCATTTTGTGCTGGTAAGTCTATCAATTCAAATTCATCCTGAATATCAATACCCTTTGACCAGTCAACCGCTTGCCATTTCCCATTATTCTTATTAAAAAGCCCCCATCTTGGTTCTGAATATGCTACATTATTTTTTAATGGGGTCACCATCGCACAAGCCCATTCTCCATTTACTTTAAAGTGTTCTACTGTAAATAATATTTGATTTTTTTCACTAATAAAATCTTTTCGAAAGATATCGAGTATTTCTTTCCTCTCTGTTGAGCCTTTATCTGGAGTATAGGCGTTTTGGGAATAAGAGTTAATCGATAAAAAGCATAGAAAATAACAAAATAAAGTTCTCATTACTATTGTTTGATTTAAAGGTACATATAACGTTTTATGTGCAGGCAATCGTAACCCTGTGTTGCGCCTGCGGCAAGTTAATATTGCTTACAGGCTGTTATGTCATGGTTTTAATTACTGTATTACTATTTTTCTATTCTCAGTCGTGTTGTTTTGCGGTTCAATCAACTGCACAAAAGAGAAAGGTCAATGAATGATGTTTTGCGATTTGAATTGTAAAAATCGTTTGTCCAACAGCGTTAAAGATTTTAAGCCTGTAACCGCTCACATTATTGAAGTTGCCGTATTCAATTGTAACGTATGTTCTTGATGGATTTGGAAACACTTTCAGCGTTTGTCCCTTCGGGTGTCCTCTAACGACATATTTTCGAACCCATTAAAAGAAGATTTAAATCTACTAACTAATTCATTCTACAGAAATCTGAATTTATAAATTAATCCAGATTCACTTTGATTTTTACTTTTAGGCAACGTACAGACCCGCCTACTTCATTTATGGCCTCGACCTTTAACTTCTCATTATCTATAAACCAAAGCACAAGGCTTCCCCAAACTTCTTTTATATTTGGCTTTTCTCTTTCTAAGTCATTTGGAATGTTTTTCATATCAGCCCGTTCCTGTTTATCATTAGCCCGTTCCCGTTCACTTCTTTCATATTGGCGAATTTTTTCTTCATCCGTATAGCTCATCCAGCGCCCATATTGGCCTATTAGGTGAAAAGCACCAATGGTGTCACAGAAGCCCCCCGGAAGGCCTGAAAATCCGCTTTCATTAGTGCCATTGTAGTCATCTTTCCAGCCGGAGCTGCTTTTCAGTTTTTCAGAACAATTAGTGTACCTATCCTCCCTTTGCAAAAATTCTATAAGTTTATTCCATTCCATACCGTCTGGAATTAACCATCCTTCTGGAGCTAATCCACGCGGGTCATTTACTGCATATCCATTGTAAAGTTTTCCATACTTTTCTCCATTGGCAGGGTTATGATCGTAATAACACCAAGCGGGTTGTTTATTATTGTTTGCTTTTTTCCACTCCTCAGGAGTTTTTGAATGAGGAATTGGATCACCATTACGAAATTTATCCACGTTTAAGTTTTCAGCCATCCATATTTGCCTACCAATTTTCACTTCGCGTATAGGAGCTGATTGAGCATAACTGTTCAGACTAAAACTCGTCAGAATAAGTGAAGCAATTAATATTGCTCCAAAATTTATCATTACTTTTTTCATTTTTGTTTAATATTTATTTTTTCTATTCTTAGGGTTTTCAGAGTGCGCCTCGTTTTTTTGAGTGGTTTCTGGTCTCCTCTTTTAATTAAAACTTGATTATACTATTTTTTGTCACATTGGGTGGTCAGCCCCTGTCTTTCGCAGACCTTCTTTGTTTTAAACTTGCCTCATAACTTGAGTATAACCGAAACAAAGTTTCGGTGTTCACATTCCATGGTGGAGTGATAGCTTAAACAAATGAGTGGTTTTTGCGTTTTTTCAAATGTAGGAAATCTAGTTCTATTTTTTGCAAAGAGGCGAAAGAATCGGGTGGTTTTATTCTGTCAGTTGATTTTTCAAAAGCACAAAAAGTATATGTAACAACTGAAAGGATTTGGATGTGTTTTTAGGGTGGCTGAATTGAATATTATTACTGCTATTTACGCACTTATAATTATTTAATTCCTTTTGAAATTATCTTACTCCCTCTGTTGCCATCACCCTTGAAATGGTTCAGGAAATGTGCCACAAACAAGATACATTTGTGTATTGAGGTCCGTTTTTATCCTGATAAAAAGCAATTTTCAAAGTTTACAAACCGATATGTTTAAAACGATACTAGAATTCATGATGATTGGATGTGGGATATTATTCCTTGTTGGGAGTATTATAGGTATTCGGGAATGGTTTCAGATTCAAAGAGTATCCAAGCTATCCTTATCCCAATTACCCGTTAAGAAGTCAACTTATTGTCAATTAGTGCTCGATTGGTGCCATGAAAATATTGCGCAAGCAAATACCCGTAAACCTACCTTAAGGGTGAATTACTATGCGCATAAAAAATGGGGTGGACTATATTACTCTGGTGCACACGAGTGCGTTATTTATGTTAACAGCCTCGGCACCGTAAAAGATGTAACGAACGCTGTTATTCATGAATATGTACATGCCCGACAAAAAAATAAGAACTTTGATAAGCTATACGAAAAGCATGAAAGAGAAGTTGGATACGAAATGAATCCTTTCGAACTAGAAGCTAGGGAAGTGGCTAAGAAACATGAGACGGAAGCATTATTATGGGCCTGTCGTCAAATTTACCGGGCTTAAATACATTTGGCTGGTTGGACAGTGGATTGTAGCGCTCAAGGATATTTTAGATTTATACAGCATCCTCTAATCAATCAAGGAAAAATTGCTGCGATTTTCATTCATTTGTTGTGCAAATCTAAAAAAAGCCATCAACAGTGATGGTTTTTCTTTTATTTAAATTTTAAAAGTTTATTTGCACTTTTTGGTTTTTATTTATTTCTGCTATTTTTGAAAAAAAAACAACAATGAATAGTTCGCAATTCGATTTAGCAACATTAGCACTTAAGGGAAAGCGCTATGAGGAGGCAGAAAACATTTATTTAAATATTGCAACCCAAGATAATTCATCAGAGGCTTGGGCGGGTTTAGCATTTTGCAAGCTTTATCAAATTGCTAATGGTCGAACCATGGAAGAGGTCTCTTTTTGCTTGAATAAAGCGATTCAAATTAATCCAAGTGTCAAAACAGAGGTAGAAAACAAACTAATTGGTAATTGTATAGTCATTTTACACACATTCATTAATTCATACGATTCCGCAATCGCAAAAGAAAGGGCGTTGAAAACAAACGCAGCAAAGGGTGCATTGATTGCTGGGATTTCTATTTTTACAGGATTAAATAGTCATAGTGCATTTGGAGCATTAGCTTCTTTTGCAGGCGCAAGTGCTGGTGTTGGAGTTGCAGTTGATTCATTTAGTAAAATTGAAAAGGTTAGTGAATTTAAAACGATATTATTATCATTATGCAATCAAATTAATAATGAGATTCGAAATTTTGTAAATCCAGAAAATCCGACAATTGATAAATATAATTTAGTACTCTCAAATCTAATTAACTGTATTGAAATAAAATCCAAATTAAACATCCATGTATCAAATGAAGATTTGGTTAGATGGTCTTTCTTAGCAAATAATATTTCAACAATCTCTTTCAGCAATTTTAAACAAAATGAATCTTACAAAAAAGAGCTAAGTGATATTAGAGCCAAATATGGGATAGATGCATTAGAAGGAGGGAAAATAAATTTAGAGTTAACTAAAACACCAATTCATTAATTGTCGTAACAAAAAGTCTTTTTTGCAGTCATCAATAGTAATATGATTTACTAAAAAGTTTACCAAGCCTTGCATAATTGTAAGGCTTTTTTTTAAAATGTTCGTGAAATTTCATTTGAACTTCTCAAAATTATTTTCAATATAAACTTATAATGCAAATAAAATTTTATAGTGGATATATATGAAACGAATCAATTTCAGGCAAATGAGAATTAATATCCTATTGGACTTATTCTATGATTATTGTTGTTGTAAAGCTAGAAAAGATTCATCCGGAATTAATAGCGGTAAAATGTGGAATAATTATGCGCTTCATTATATTTAATTCCTGATCGCGAATTGCGAGAATTAAAGGTACAGCACAAAACTAATTAATAATATATTGCGCAATTGGTGCACCACCGATAGAAAGTGCGTCAAATACTCCTACGCCAGAGTCATTAAACTCCCTAATTGGATAATTTTTTTGTGCTTTAAGTTCTCCATTTACATAAATATTTAATTTAGCTTGACCTGTAATAATGGGAACAAAGCTTCTTGAGTCAAGGGTTGCTGCAAAAGGTTTTTTTAAATTTGTTACGTCTATTTCCTTTGTCCATGTTGTGTAACTATAGTCATAATATTCAATATTAACACCAAGTATTCCAGAGCCACCGTCTACATAATAGAAATAAGGGTTGAAACCAGTAGTGCTAATGCCAGAATCTTTTAAAACAGAAAGTGGAATAGTTGGTGCAGGTGAAATTATTTCATATTTAAGAATTGTTTTTCCACTATAAGATATTACATCTCCATCCTTTTTACAGCTTGGTAATGTGAGGATTGCTAACGTTAAAAGTAAAAAAAACGGCTTCATGATTTTTATAAATATTTTTATCAAAGTTAAATGAGATACATTTAATTTTAAAGTGCAGATTTGAAATTTTGTTCATATTTACATTTGTTATGAATTTGATAATCTCTTAAATTTATATTGCTTCATATGCACCCCTAATTTCTTGAACTTTAATAATAGTAATTGTATTCTATATAATTTCTTCGTTTCAGGCACACGCTCAATCTACCCATTCGCCGAAAATTCCCCAGCTATCGTACCGATAAATAATGAATGGCGTTAGGCTATGGCTTAATATTGCACAGCATTTATATTTTAGACTCATGAAAAAAGCTTTACTTTTTCTCTTTATCGCTTTGTTTTTTGTTGTGCAAGGCCATGCGCAAAAAAAAATTAGCGGTACCGTTATCGATACCTTTAATAATGAAACCTTAGAATACGCAACGATTACCGTCCTGCGGGCCAAAGACTCCATATTATTGGGTTATGCCCGAACCAATAAAGAGGGCGACTTCAGCCTTAATGTGGCAGAGGAATCGAAATATCTTCTACTCATCACTTGTCCTGGATTTGCCGATTATACAGATGTAGTGAATGCTGCTGCCAATAAAGATTTGGCATTGGGCAAAGTTGTTTTGTATACCCGCGAAAAGTTGTTGAGTGAATTTGTCATATTGCAAAAAAGAGGTTCTATCATCATTAAAGGAGATACTACAGAATATGTGGCCGATAGTTTTAAGTTTGATGCCAATGCCAATGTTGAAGCATTGCTTAAAAAATTACCGGGTTTACAAGTAGATAAAAATGGTCAGGTAACTGCCCAAGGAGAAAAGGTTCAGAAGATATTGGTGGATGGAGAAGAATTTTTCAGCGATGACCCAGCTGTCGTTAATAAAAATCTACAAGCCAAAACAATTGACAAGGTTCAAGTGTTTGATAAAAAAAGTGAGAATGCGGAGTTTACGGGTATTGACGATGGTGAGCGCATCAAAACCATCAACCTTCAATTAAAAGATAAATATAAAAAGGGCTATTTTGGAAAATTGGCTTTAGGCGGTGGTAGTGATGACTTCTTTGAGAATCAGGGGATGTTCAATTATTTCCGAGGCAAACAAAAATTTTCGGTTTATGGCATCATGGCCAATACAGGCAGAGTAGGGCTCTCTTACGAAGACAATAATAAATTTGGTAATGGTGGCTCTAACATGCAAATGGATGAAGAAAGTGGCTTCCAGTTTATTACGAGTGGTGGAGATGATGAAGATGGCGATATGGGCGGAAAGTATAATGGACAAGGATTGCCCGCAGCCTGGACCAGTGGTGCGCATTATTCAAATAAATGGAATAAAGACCTGCAGCATGTATCGGCTAATTATCGTTTCAATAGGCAAAATATTGAAACCCTTAATAATACCTTGACCCAATTTAGCTTGCCCGATTCGGTTTATTTCAATGATCAAAAAAGCAATACATTCTCTACCTCTGATCGACATGGCCTTACTGCATTGTACGAGTGGAAAATCGATTCGCTTTCTTCCTTAAAGTTTACCGCCAATGCCCAAAAAACCTTTAAACGAAACAACTCTGATGTGGAGACGGATACCCGTGGTAGCCAAGGGGGCTTGATGAATAATAGTTTGCGCAAAACCAGTAATGAAGGGGATAATCAGAATGTCAATGCTGCCGCTATCTGGAAAAAAAGATTTCAGAAGAAAGGCCGTAATCTATTGATCGAGCTAGACTACAACCAAAGAGAAAATACAAATGAAGGTAAACTCTTTGCAAGCAATAACTTTTATTCGAATGGTGTGCTGGTTGGCAATGCCATTATTGACCAAAAGAAAAATAATGAGAGTCAAACCTCTTCTGTATCGGCTAATGCAACCTATACAGAGCCTATTTCTAAAAAAGGATTTTTGGAATTGAAATATAAATTCAACAATCAGGATAACTATTCCCGTCAATTATCTTTTAATAAAAATACGGCCAATGATTATGTAAACTTGGATACCCTTTTCAGCAATGATTATGACTTTAAGGTTAATACCCATCGTGCTGGAGCAAGCCTTCGTTGGGTTTATGAGAAGCTAAACTTTTCTTTTGGAGGTGCAGTGGCCAATTCTGTTTTCAATCAAACGAATAATATTACTCAAGAAAATAAAGAACGTTCCTTTAATAATTTCTTTCCTTCTGCGGGACTGAACTATAAGTTTACCAAACAAAGTAATATAAGGGTTAATTATCGTGGAAATACACAACAGCCCAGCATTGAGCAATTGCAACCCAACGGACAGAATGCCGACCCATTAAACATATCGGAGGGCAACCCTAATCTTAAACAAGAATTTGATCACCGAATTAATTTCAATTATAACAGTTATAAAGTACTACAAGGCACCTATTATTATGCCGGTGGTAGTGCGGCTTTGATTAATGATGATATTAGTCGGAGTGAAGAAATATCGGCAACAGGTATTCGTACATCAAAGTACATCAATGTCGATGGTAACTATAATTCAAACCTTTATTTTGGTGCAGGATACCGCCTTCCTAAATATGATTTGAACCTTGGTTTTAATGCGAGTTTAGGTCAAAACAGGAATAATACTTTTGTCAATGGTTTGAAAAACATTAATGACAACAACAATTACTCTTTAGGTTTGCGCATAGCTTATGACAAAGAGAAGAAGCTGGACATTAGTTACGATCCGGGTATTTCTTACAATGTTAATAAGAGTAGCCTCAGTAATCAAACAACAGCTTTTTGGAGTACCAACCAAGACCTTAATGTATTGGTTTATTTGCCCAAAAAATTTCAAGTAGGCACCGATCTTAGTTGGAATATCCGCCAACGTACGGCCACTTTTGATAGAAACAATAACGTGTTTTTGGTGAATGCTTTTGTATCTAAAAAACTCACCAAGAAGGATGAAATTGAATTGCGTTTTTCGGTGTATGATATCTTTAATCAAAACCTTGGCTTCAGCCAATATGGTTTTGGAAATGCCGTTACCCAGCAGAGTTATAATAATATCCGTCGTTATGCTATGCTATCTGTCGTTTGGAATTTCACGCATTCGCCAAAGGCAGACCCTAATGCCAATGAGGATGATATTCAACTGATCAAGGCCACTAAATAATGATCGATTCCATTTTAGCTTATTCTATAAAAAATTAGAAATGAAATTCAAATACTACTTCTTTATCCTTGCCAGTTACCTTCCCCTGAATTCTGTTGCTCAAGTAGTGTTGGCAGGCAAAATCGAGTACCAACGCAAGATGAATATCCATCGTCAATTTGACGACATGGGTGGTGAAGGCAACAGTTATATGGAAGCCTTTATGGCCAAAGTGCCCAAATTTGATACCCGCATGTTTACCTTACATTTCAACAGCAAGCAAAGTAAATATGCACCTATAAAGCAAGAAGAGAGCCCTATGATGAGTATGATGGGCGGTTTGCCGGGTACCGAAACACAAGTACTGAATGACTACACTAGCCAAAAAACACTCGCCTATAAAAAAGTGTATGAGCAAACTTTTTTAATAGATGATAGCATCCGCAAATGCACTTGGAAAATTTTAGAAGAAGTGAGAACCATTGCTGGTTTTAGCTGTCGCAAAGCGACTACCCGAATCAATGATAGTGTTGTCGTTGTTGCATTTTATACCGATAAAATACCCGTAAGTGGTGGACCCGAAATGTTTGCCGGTTTGC
Source organism: Sediminibacterium sp. (assembly GCA_044372935.1). GTDB lineage: Bacteria > Bacteroidota > Bacteroidia > Chitinophagales > Chitinophagaceae > Sediminibacterium. The sequence goes on from JBILQZ010000002.1 coordinate 42,555, forward strand.
CCGGTATGATTATGGAATTGGCCATCCCTCGATTATATACTACTTGGATCGCTCAAAGCGTTGTTTTAGAGTCTGTAAGTTCATCTAATCTAATTGCACCAGACAAAGGCAAAAAAACAACTATTATCGATATGGAGAAGGCCATCAGGAGTAGCACAAAAAATTGGGGAAAATTTGCAGATAAAAGTATTTGGTGGTCGAGCTTGTAATGTACTTTTGCACAGCATATTTCTAACACATGAAATCTTTCAACGTACCCAGCCATTACCGCAGCCATTTGATCAATGCTATTAAGCAAAAACGAAAGGATGAGGATAAGATGAAAAAGGACTTTAGTCCTACACGCCTTCAATTGGGTAGCTTGGAAGTGATTGTAGCACGACATTTTGGTTTTTGTTATGGTGTAGAAAATGCCATTGAAATTGCCTTTCGGGCTATCGATGAAAATCCTAGCAAAAGAATTTTTCTCCTTTCCGAGATGATACACAATCCCAATGTCAATGCCGACTTGATCGCTAGTGGCGTGCGTTTTATAATGGATACCTCGGGCAAAATGCTCATCAGTTGGGAAGAATTAAACGCCGATGACATCGTCATTATTCCTGCATTTGGGACTACAATAGAAATGGAACAGCTTTTGCGCAGCAAAGGAATAGAACCAACAAGTTACGAAACCACCTGTCCCTTTGTAGAGAAAGTGTGGAACCGTGCCGAAAAAATCGGGAAAGACGGTTATACGATAATTGTCCACGGCAAACCCAAGCATGAAGAAACGCGAGCCACTTTTTCGCACAGTACCGTACATACGCCCACGCTCGTCATCAAAGATATGGCGGAGGCCGAAGTTCTTGCCCAATATATTGTTGGTGTTAAAAATCCTGAAGAATTCTATACCCAATTCAAAGGGCAATTTTCAGAAGGTTTTGATGTGCAGCGTGACTTGCAACGTATCGGTGTGGTCAACCAAACCACCATGCTTGCCAGCGAAACCCAAGCCATTGCAGATTATTTGAAATCGGTTATTTTGAACCACTATGGAGTAGAAGCGGGTAATGAAACAGAACATTTTGCCGAAGCGCGTGATACGCTTTGTTATGCCACTAACGACAATCAAAGTGCAGTACAGGGTATGCTGCAACAACAAGCCGATTTTGCTTTGGTTGTTGGTGGTTACAATAGTTCAAACACATCTCATTTAGTAGAGCTATGTGAGGAAAAATTACCCACCTACTATATCAAAGATGAATATTGCCTGATTAACGACAAGCTTATTGCACATTTCGATTGGCGCCAACATACAGAAGAAATGACCACAGATTTTATACCTCAAAAAGAGAACTTGAAAATAATGGTTACTTCCGGCGCCTCTTGTCCTGATGCACTTGTAGAACGCGTAATAGAACGACTTGCAGAGCTTACGGCCAATCCCTTTGACATTGAGGCTTTGTTGGCTGATCTGTAGTTTTTACTCTGGCTAATAAGGATCTTTGGGAGGATTTATTTTCTTGCTTATCATTTACTTATTCTTCATTCGGCCAATCAGTGGATGAGTAGCCGGTTCTATGGCCAATTAAGCTGTACTCTTATATTGAGGGCTATGCTCAAGCTTAGGGATTAGATTGATATGTTTCAAATGTATATTTGCTTAAATGTATATTTTGTCCCCAAGTTCTTATTTACCCACATCATCTTTTTTTTTCTCTCACCTGAGTTATTTTTGTGGTCAAAGTTTCAAAATATAAATGGACCATTCAAAATTACACGAAGACCTTTTAAGAGCGTTTAAAGAAGAAAAGGAACTAATAGTTGAGCATCTTTCCTTATTAGATCCCTTGGCGGTTTCGCTACGGAAGCCAATAGCAGCAAGGATATGGAATAGTATTGTATTTGTAATCTTAGAATCAATTATTTGGTTGAGCATGGGGGCCATAATAGCTTTTGTTGTTCTACGTGATAAAGTTTATCCCTTTTATATCTTAGCAAGAATGCGCAGCAAGGGGGCGCAGCTCGGATTTAGTGATAGGGATATGAATAACCTCTATTATTCTGTAGTGGTTTTCGCTGTCTTGATTGTTTTGTTGCTTTTTATCATTGCCCGAAACCTTGCCTCACTGCGCAAAAAAAATAACATCCTTCAAATGGCAGGACAAACGATTAAGACTGTTGTAGGGGAACAACTGAAACGAAAAGCGACTATTGAGGCTATTGATCAAAGGCATTTTGGTATATTAACGCCTGAAGTCATACCCGATTTAAAAGCGACTGAAGTCATCAACCCTGCTTATTGATTTTTGCAAATTTAAGATACCTTTAGAAGCGCTAAGAGAAGCGATGATTGGATACGACACAAAAGGAATGTAGAACATCAGCTATTTTTATTTTTAAAACGATTTTCGCTTGTCAGCAATCTATCTTAAGGGCTTTAAAACTTACCTTGCATTGGAGCGTTCGATGTCGGTGAATACCATCACTGCCTATCTGCACGATGTAGATTTATTGCTTCAATTTTTACAAAAGCACTCCATCAATATTGTTGCTGTAAGCCTCAAAGATTTACAACAATTTGTTCAATTTGTTGCGGAGATGGACTTAAGTGCTAATTCTCAGGCAAGAGTACTCAGCGGTATAAAATCGTTTTATAAATTTTTGTTGCTAGAACAAGTAATCAATGAAGATCCCACCGATTTATTAGAAGCCCCCAAGCTCACTCGGCCATTGCCTACCATACTTTCGATAGCCGAAATTGACCAAATGATGGCGGTCATTGATCACAGCAAACCGGAAGGTCAGCGCAATCGAGCTATGCTCGAAACAATGTACAGCTGTGGTTTGCGCGTTTCGGAGTTGGTTTCTTTAACGCTATCAGGTTTGTTTTTGGATATAGATTTTATAAGGGTTACCGGCAAGGGTAATAAAGAAAGATTGGTGCCTATTGGAGCAGTAGCGGTGCAACAAATAAGTCTTTATCGTGAACATATTCGGAACCATATCGCGGTCAACGAAAATTGTACAGACGTTCTGTTTTTAAATCGAAGAGGCAAAGCCCTAAGTAGGGTGATGATTTTTATGATCATTAAAGATTTGGCCGCAAAAGCTGGAATTAAAAAGAATATTCACCCTCATACCTTTCGTCATTCATTTGCCACACATTTAGTAGAGGCAGGTGCCGATTTAAGAGCTGTTCAAGAAATGATGGGTCATAAAAGCATCACCACCACAGAAATTTATACGCATCTCGATAAAGGATATTTACGCAATACACTTGAGCAATTTCATCCACGATACAATGGCTAGGATATTTGAGACCATTATTTTCTATCCGGCAAATAGGGCCTTGCTTGGCTTGGATAGGCTCCATCAATAGGAGTGGCTGAGTTTGTAGAATTTCCTCTTTTCAGAAGTACGAATAGCTTATTTTCGCAGTCTAATTAATTTTTGAATATAATGCTTACCCATTTGATAAAAGAGTCTGCGGTAGCGGCTTTGCAACATTTTTATCCCGATCAAACCTTTACTGCAGATGCAGTAAATGTAAATGAAACTAAAGTAGAGTTTAGTGGCGATTATACGATTGTGCTGTTCCCTTTTGTAAAAATGTTGCGTTGCAAACCCGATGAGTTGGGTAAGCAATTGGGTGAGTTTTTAGTACAAAAGCAATCCGATTTATATACTGATTATCAAGTGGTGAGTGGTTTTTTGAACCTTAGCGTAAACGATAATTACTTTGTGCAATTGTTGCAACAAAATTGGTACAATACCTCATTTGGAGCGGGTGCGGTATCGGGTAAAAAAGTGATGGTGGAATATTCATCACCCAATACCAATAAGCCTTTGCACTTTGGGCATTTGCGCAATATTTTTTTAGGATATGCGCTAGGAAATATTTTAAAAGATACCGGCAATACCGTTGTAAAGGCCAATCTTATTAATGACCGGGGCATCCATATTTGTAAATCGATGGTCGCTTGGAAACGCTACGCCCAGGGCGCAACACCGCAAAGCACAGGAATGAAGGGAGATCATTTAGTAGGCGATTACTATGTGCGATTTAATGATGTTTATAAGGTAGAAGTAGCAGGCTTAGTTGCCAGTGGTATGGATGAGAAGCTGGCCGAGAAAGAGGCTCCCATCATGCAAGAAGCCCAACAAATGTTGCGCGAATGGGAGGCTGGTGACAAAGAAGTTTATGCACTTTGGCAAACCATGAATGGCTGGGTGTATGATGGTTTTAAGGTTTCTTATGATAGACTAGGTGTTGATTTTGATAAAATGTATTATGAAAGCAATACTTATTTGTTGGGCAAAAGTATTGTTGAGAAAGGTTTAGAAAAAGGAGTCCTTTTTAAAAAAGAAGATAACAGCGCTTGGATTGATTTGACAGCAGATGGCCTGGACCAAAAATTGCTTTTACGTGGAGATGGCACATCCGTTTATATGACACAAGATGTGGGTACTGCCGTTTTGAAATACAATGATTTTGGTCTTGATCAATCGGTATATGTCATTGCCGATGAGCAAAATTACCACATGCAAGTACTCAAACTCATTTTGCAAAAAATGGGTGAGCCCTGTGCCGAGGGTATTTTTCATCTTTCTTACGGAATGGTAGAATTACCAAGTGGTAAAATGAAAAGTCGCGAGGGTACTGTGGTTGATGCCGATGATATGATGGATGAAATGGTGCGTATGGCCCAAGAACAGACGGAAGAAAATGGCAAGGCCGACGGCTTTAGCGCAGAAGAATTAGCGGCTTTGTATCAGATGATTGGTATGGGGGCACTTAAGTTTTACTTATTGCGTGTTGATCCTAAAAAGCGTATGATTTTCGATCCAAAAGAATCGATCGATTTACATGGATTTACGGCTACTTTTATTCAGTATGCTCATGCGCGCATTTGTTCTATTCTGCGCAAAGAGCATTTACCTCTTATGCCTAGTGCACAGCATTTTGATGCTTTTGTACATAGTCAAAGCTTAAGCCAAACCGAGAAAAATATTTTATTGTCGCTAGAGCAATTTCCGCAAGTACTGCAGAGTGCTGCTGATGAAATGAGTCCTTCTATTATTTGTAATTATGCCTTTCAATTGGCGCAGTCATTCAATAGCTTTTATGATCAGCACAGTATTTCTAAGGCCGAAAATGAAGAAAAAAAGCAATTGCGTTTGATGATGATTATTATGACAGCACAAACCCTTCGTCGCGCAATGAATTTATTGGGTATTGCTTTGCCTGAGAAAATGTAATTTTTTTTGAAAGAAAAAATGTAAACCATGTCCACAACCATTACTTGTCCTAATTGTAGCACACAATTTGAACCTACTGACGCATTGCGTGATCAATTGCAAAAGGATTTGCGCAAGCAAATGCAAGATTGGAAAGTACAACAGCTGAAGGATTTTGAGCAGAAGGAAAAAGAATTACAGCAATTGAGGGAAGAGCAAGAGATTGCTTTTGAGAAAAAATTAAGCGAGCAAAGAAATCAATTGGCGAGCTCTATTGCCAAAGAGCAAGAACTGAAATTTGCAGCACAATTTGAGGCCCAAATCAAGCACCTGAATCAAACCAATAGTGATAACGAAGCTCGCTTGAAAGAGGCCCGCGAAAAAGAATTGGATTTTCTGAAGAAAATGCAAGAGCTCCAGAATAAAGAGCAAGAATTGGATATTAAAATGCAACAGCAATTGCTGGAGGAACGCACCAAACTTTCGCAGCTTGTGCGCAAAGAGGAGGAAGAAAAATCCAAAATAAAAGAGCAAGAATTTCAGTTTAAGATTAAAGAAATAGAGCAACAGTTAGAGCAACAGCGCAGGCTAGCCGACGAAATGCGCCGCAAAGCAGAGCAAGGTTCTATGCAATTGCAAGGCGAGGTGCAGGAATTGCTGCTAGAAAATATGTTGCGTCAAAAATTCCCCTTTGATATTATTGAAGAAGTAGGGAAGGGCGTTCGTGGAGGTGATTGTGTCCAAATCGTGCGCAACCAATATGGGCAAGAATGCGGTAAAATTATTTATGAAAGCAAGCGTACAAATGCTTTTAGTAAAGATTGGATTGAAAAATTAAAAGCTGATATGCGCAGTACGGGTTGCGATTTGGCCGTTATTGTATCCCAATCTTTGCCCAAGGATATTGAAACTTTTGGAATGATGGATGGTGTTTGGATTTGCTCCTACAAAGAAGCAGCAACTACTGCCTTGGTTTTGCGGGAGCAAATTTTGAAAGTGCACCAGGTGATGCAAAACAGCGAAAACAAAACCGATAAAATATCTTTGTTGTACTCCTACCTGACCAGTAATGAATTTTCGGAGCAATGGAAAGCCATGCGTGAAGGTTTTCAGTCGATGAAAAATTCGATTCAGAAGGAGCGCGATGCCATGGAGAAATTGTGGAAAATGCGCGAAAAGCAATTGGAGAAAATATTGCTTAACGCCGCTCATATCAAGGGTTCTGTTGAGGGTATTTCTGGTTCGAGCAATATCGATTTTGATTTAATTGACGATGAGGATAGCTTATTATTAGAATAGTTCATTCCCTGCTTATCCTGATATAATATTTGATGATGTTGCTTCAATAAGGTTAGGAGTATTTTTGTAGTCCAAATACTATGTACATGAGTTTAAACGATGCCTTGCATTGGCGCTATGCCCCCAAAAGAATGACCGGTGCAAAAGTTGCTGATGATAAAATTGCGGCCATTGTAAAGGCTGCTCAATATGCACCTACATCGATGGGCTTACAGCCGTTTAAGTTTATTTTAGTCGAAAATAAATCCTTACAAGAAAAGATTAAACCCATTGCGTATAATCAGGCTCAGATTACCGAGGCTTCTCATTTATTGGTGCTCTGTGCCTATACCAAACTAGATCAACAGCACATTGATCAATACATCCAAAATATAATAGCGACGCGTGGGGTAAGCAGGGAAAGTCTTGATGCTTTTGCAGCTTCCATGAGTCGTTTTGCCCAAACCCAAACAGAAGAACAGATAAAGCATTGGGCTGCTAACCAAACGTATATTGCCTTGGGTTTTGCATTGGCTGAAGCAGCACTTATAGGTGTAGATGTGACCCCCATGGAGGGTTTTAGTGTTCAGAAGCTCGATGAGTTATTTGAATTGCCTCAACAAAATCTAAGTAGTATTGCTCTTTTGGCTATTGGATATAGGGATGTGGACAATGACTTTTTGGCCCACGAAAAGAAAGTACGAAAAAAAGTAGATGAGCTCCTTATTCGTTTTTAGCTGCTTAATATCAATTCTAATTCTGCAATCATAATGGCCGTTGCTCCCCAGATAATGGTTTCGTCAGGAAGTTTATAAGCATTGACTGTTCTTTTTATAGGAGGTTCAATGTTTGTGCTGATTTCGGCTTGTACTTTTGACTGGGCTCTAAGGATAGTCGATAGGGGTATTTCTATCACCTCCTTTACCTCCTCGATACTGAGCTTATAGTGATTCATTTCTTCCACAAAACCTATGTAAGGGAATACCTGATAATTACTAATGGGTATATACACAGGGCTTAAGGATCCAATGGTCTTGATTTGGTGTTGTTCAATTCCTATTTCTTCAAAAGTCTCTCTCAGTGCCGTTTCCATAAGGTCTGTATCACCGGGTTCTTGTCTGCCTCCAGGAAAACCAATTTGACCACTATGTGCATGTCCATCCTCTGTGCGGCGTATAGTCAGGAAATGCCACTCTTCATTTTTATGAAATAGTAAAATCATTACAGCGCTCAATTTTGCATCATTTGGGATGCTTTCTGGCATCGCTTTTATTCTCGGAAACATCATTTCAAGCGCTTCTTTATTCGGTAAAGGCTCTTGTAATTTTTGTTTCAGAATAGACAACAAGTCTGGTTGATCCACAATTTTCATAGCGTATAGGTACTATTTCAGCGAGGTATAAAGTTGTTTGATAAAAAGTAAAAAAACCACCAATCTTTTTGCTTGATTAGTGGTTTTTTTGGTCTGGATTTGATTAATAGGAACGAGCAAATACGACTCTTTGTGTCGAAGGATTGCCTGTTAAAATGCATTTCCCTTCTTCTTTTTCATTATTAAAGGGGATACAACGTATCGTTGCTTTTGTTAGTTCTTTGATTTTTTCTTCTGTCTCTGATGTGCCATCCCAGTGGGCATATACAAATCCGGTTTTCTCGTCGAGCACTTGTACAAATTCTTCCCATGTATCTACTTTAGTGCTTTTTTCTGCTCTAAATTTTAATGCTCGGTCATACATGTTTTGTTGGATGTCGCTCAGCAATTGAACGAGATGTTCAGTCAAACCATCTAAGGATAAACTTTGTTTTTCTTTAGTATCGCGACGCGCTACCTCGGCAAGGTTATTTTCTAGATCACGAGGGCCAAGAGCAACACGCACTGGTACACCACGCAATTCGTACTCGGCAAATTTCCAACCTGGTCGCGTGCTATCGTCATTGTCATATTTTACCCGAACACCTTTTGCCTGCAATTCATGAACGAGTTCATTTGCTTTCTCATCCAATCGAGCACGAACCGCTTCATCTTTACTGTAAATAGGAACAATGACTACCTGCAAAGGGGCCAATTTTGGGGGCAAAACCAATCCTTCGTCATCACTATGGGCCATCACCAATGCGCCAATTAAGCGCGTAGATACGCCCCAAGATGTTGCCCAAACATACTCGAGTTGGTTGTTTTTGTCTGAAAATTTTACATCAAATGCCTTGGCAAAATTTTGGCCTAAAAAGTGTGAAGTACCTGCCTGTAGTGCTTTTCCATCTTGCATCAAAGCCTCGATACAATAGGTATCTTCGGCACCTGCAAAACGTTCATTGGCAGATTTTACCCCACGAAGCACGGGCATAGCCATGTATTCTTCAGCAAATTGAGCATAGACCTCAATCATTTTTTCTGTCTCTTCGATGGCTTCTTGTTTGGTGGCGTGGGCAGTATGTCCCTCTTGCCACAAAAATTCTGCTGTACGCAGAAATAAGCGTGTACGCATTTCCCATCGTACCACATTGGCCCATTGATTGATGAGAATAGGGAGGTCGCGGTAACTTTGGATCCAGTTTTTATAGGTATTCCAAATGATGGCTTCAGATGTTGGTCGAACCACCAATTCTTCTTCTAATTTGGCATTGGGGTCAACAATTAATTTGCCCTTGTTATTGGGGTCGGCTTTTAAACGGTAATGGGTAACAACCGCACATTCTTTGGCAAAGCCTTCGGCATTCGTCTCTTCTGCTTCAAAAAGACTTTTGGGCACGAATAAGGGAAAGTAAGCATTCTGATGCCCCGTTTCTTTAAATCGTTTATCCAACACATCCCGCATGTTTTCCCATAGGGCATATCCATAAGGTTTGATGACCATACAGCCGCGTACAGCAGAATAATCGGCCAATGCCCCTTTGAGAATCAGATCATTATACCATTGAGCGTAATCTTGTGAACGTGATGTTAATGTATTTGCCATGTTTAAACGAGGCTGTTTTTTTTAAGTCTTAGTTAAGAATTTCTGCGGGCAAATGTACTACATTCGATAAAGTTTACAGAGCAGTTTTTACGCTATTAAAATTTTGTATTATGAAAAACCTATTCCTTATTGGTATTTTATCACTCAGCACTATTTTCGGGGCTGAGGCACAAAGCGGTAGTACTTATCAAGATGATATCTATTATACTGCTGATGATGCCCGCAGGGATGCGCAGAAAAAGGCTAAAAAGAAGAGGAATAATAGCCAAGAAAGCAATGCAAGTGCGGATAATTATGACCCAAACAACGGGAATTATGATGCGCTAAATGATCAAGATTTTATTTACGATAATACCAGCTATATAGATTATGACGACGACGATTATACCTACTCCTCATATTTTAATCGTTTTGGTAGCAGAGGTT
>JBILQZ010000154.1:0-4266 GCA_044372935.1 Sediminibacterium sp.
TGGTATCACCACTTTTGGAAGTATTCCTGAACATCGAGGTAAGCCGGTAGCTGACCCTTGTATTATTCCAGAAGTAATGGATGAAGACGAAGCAGCAAAAGAAAACAATCCTCCTTCTAGTGCCAATACAATTTTATTGTCGCCAAAAGGAAGCGCTGCAATTGCACAAGTCAATAACAATATTTATTATGTAACCATCCCTCAATCAGGCAAGTCTGTTTCAATTTCTGTAGCAGATGCAAAGAGTGCAGCATTCCCAAGTAAATTATTGACTGAGATTGGTGGTGAGTTTCCGAGCTGGCAGGCAGATGGCAAAACGATTCATTGGAGTTTAGGTGCAGCGCATTTTACTTATGATATTGACGCTGCTTATGCTTTTGATGATAGTTTAGCGACTGCTAAAAAATTAGAAGCTGCTGTTAAAAAAGATACGACCAAAAAAGACAGTACAAGTATTGTAAAGAAAGAAGATAAAAAAGAAGCGCCAAAATATAAAGCAACAGAAACTTGGGTGAAAGTGTATTTCGAAAATGATATGCCTAATACCACTGTTTTATTAACGAACGCAAGAATCATCACCATGAATGGAGATCAAGTGATCAACAATGGAGATATCTTGGTAGTGAAAAATAGAATTCAAGCAGTAGGTAAAGCTGGCTCATTGAAAGTACCTGCAGGTGCAAAACGAGTGAACCTTGCTGGCAAAACAGTGGTGCCAGGATTTGTAGACACCCACTCGCATATGTGGCCTAGCTGGGGTATTCATAAAAATCAAGCATGGATTTACGCGGCCAATTTAGCTTATGGTGTAACCACCACACGTGACCCACAAACAGCTACTACAGATGTATTAACCTATAGCGATTTAGTGGAAGCGGGTAAAATGGTAGGACCAAGAGTGTACTCAACTGGTCCAGGTGTGGGTTATTGGTCTTATAATTTAAAAGACTCTGCGCAAGCGGAATCTGTGTTAGCACAATACAGTAAGTACTTTAATACTAAGTACATTAAGATGTATTTAGTAGGTAACCGTAAACATAGACAATGGGTGATTCAAGCGGCTAAGAATCAAAAATTAATGCCTACTACAGAAGGCGGATTGGATTTTAAATTAAACATGACCAATTTATTAGATGGTTATCCTGGCCACGAACATTCTTTACCAATTTATCCATTATACAATGATGTAGTAAAAACTATTGCGACTTCAAAAATGGCCGTAACTCCGACTTTGTTGGTTTCTTATGGTGGCCCATGGGCAGAGAACTATTATTACGAAACAGAGAATGTATATGGTGATGCAAAAATGCAATACTATACGCCTTACGAAGAACTAGCCAATAAGTCTAGACGTCGTGCCACATGGTTCTTACCAGAAGAGCATGTATTTCAAAAACATGCAAAGAGCATGAAGCAAATTGTTGAAGCAGGTGGTCTTGCAGGTGTAGGAAGTCATGGTCAATTACAAGGATTAGGGTACCATTGGGAACTTTGGTCGATGCAATCTGGTGGTATGCGTAATTTAGATGCCTTAAAAACAGCAACGATCTTAGGCGCAGAAAGCTTAGGCTTAGATAAGGACTTGGGTAGTATTAGTGCCGGTAAATTAGCCGACTTAATCATTTTAAATAAGAACCCATTAGAAGACATCAGAAATACCAACAGTATCCAATACATCATGAAAAACGGTCGCTTATACAAAGGCGATAATTTAGATGAAATGGTGACTGGCAATTCTAAAGTAGATCGTAAAGAGTACTTGGATAAAAAACCAGTTAAAAATACCAAAGTAGCTGAATAAGTCTTTTGAGGGCTAAAAACTTGGGCCTTCATACAAGAATTGGAAATTTAATAAATATGGCTTTATAGTTTTATTAAAATTTTAAGCCACTTAGTCAAAAGAGGCGGACCGTTGGTCCGCCTCTTTTGTTTTTTCGCGCGCATCCGCGCGAAATTTTGTAAGTTTAAGTACTCAATTTAATGCGATGCAAAACTCAAGAAGAAAATTTATTCAAAACAGTAGTTTGGCCCTTTTAGGAATTGGCATAGCGCCAAATGCTTTGTGGTCAAAAAATATTTTAGCCGATTCTAAAATTAAAATTGGCATTCAATTGTATACGGTACGTGATACCATGTTTAAAGATCCATTGGGCACTTTAAAAGCCTTATCTAAAATGGGCTATCAATATGTGGAGCATGCAAATTATAGCAACAGAAAGTTTTATGGCTATACCGCTATCGAATTCAAAAAAATATTGACAGATCTTGGAATGGAAATGCCGAGTGGTCATACAGCAATGAATGCTTCGCATTGGGATAAAACTAAAAAAGAATTTACAGATGCTTGGAAATATACCATTGACGATGCGGTTACTTTAGGACAGGATTATGTGATAAGTCCTTGGATGGATGAAAATGTAAGGACCTCTTATGATAGTTTAATGCATCAATTAGAAGTATTTAATTTGTCTGGAGAATTATGTCAAGAATCGGGTATGCGATTTGGCTACCATAACCACAATTTTGAATTTATTGAAAAGGTGAATGGTCAATTAATTTATGATATCATCCTAAAAGAAACAGACCCCGAATTGGTCATCCATCAATTGGATTTTGGTAATATGTTTGGAATAGGTGCAAGAGGTATGGATTGGATCAAAAAATATCCAGGCAGGTTTGCCTCTGTGCATGTAAAAGATGAAATGAAAGTAGCCGTAGGTGAAATGAATGACGGACATGACAGTACCATTTTAGGTAATGGCCTTGTAGATCCAAAAGCAGTGAGCTTGTTGGCTAAAGCAATAGGTGGCACACATCATTTTATCATTGAACAAGAATCCTATCAGGGCATTGCACCTTTAACATGTGCAAAAATTAATTTAGAACGCATCAAGACTTGGGGACTATAAATTAAAGGGACAATCAAACCCTGAAAGTTTATTTCAAAATATTGCATGTGGCATTTTGTAGGGCTATCTAAAAATTATTATATGAAAAAATATTATTTCTTATTGGTATTACTAGTTACAAGTAGTGCTCTGTTTGCACAAAAGCCAACAAGTGCTGAACTTGCTAGATGGAATCAACATGCTACACAAACCACCATCATTCGCGACGAATGGGATATCCCACATGTCTATGGGAAAAGCGACGCGGATGCTGTATTTGGATTGATGTATGCACAATGCGAAGAAAACTTTCCACAGATAGAAAAGAATTTTTTAGAAATGCTAGGACGTCGCGCCGAAATGGAAGGCCCTAATATGATTTATGAAGACCTGATGATGCAATTGATTCAAGATAGTGCAGCAGCTGTAAAAGATTTTGAAAGAAGCCCTTTATGGTTTCAAAAATTATTGATAGCACACGCAGATGGGATCAATTATTATTTATACAAGCATCCTGAAGAAAAACCAGCAGTGCTAAAAAAATTCAAGCCTTGGTATCATTTAATGTGGACCGATGGTAGTGTTTCTCCAACAAGGTCTGCAGGCATCACCGAAAAACATGTCGAAGCGTTTTATGGACAACAACTTATGGCCAATCCTACCGCATTCAATAGCCATCAGCCTAATTATGACATGGAGGATAAAACCTTAAAGGGTTCAAATGGATTTGCAATTGCACCTAAACATAGCAAGAGCGGCAATGCGATGTTATACATCAACCCCCATGTGCCCTTTTATTTTAGATCAGAGATGCATATGGTGAGTGAAGAAGGCTTAAACGCCTATGGCGCAGTTACTTGGGGGCAGTTCTTTATTTATCAAGGATTCAACGAGCATTGTGGCTGGATGCATACAAGTAGTTATGCAGATGTGGCCGATGTCTATGAAGAACAAGTTCAAAAAATAAACAACGAATTATTTTATAGCTACGAAAAAGAAAATAAAAAATTGGGTACTCGAAAAATTGACATTAAGTATGTTGAGCATGGTATCGTAAAAACAAAATCATTTGACACCTACTTCACAGGTCATGGACCAGTGATGGGGATGCAAAAGGGAAAATGGCTAAGCTTGCAAGAAAACAATAGATCCTTAGATGCATTGATGGAGTGTTGGTCAAGAACAAAATCTAAGAGTTTAGCAGATTATACAAAAGCAATGGAACTATTAGCAAATAATAGTAATAATACGGTCTATGCAGACGCTGCAGGTAATATTGCTTATTGGCATGGTAATTTTATGCCCAAGCGTAATCCAACTTTTGATTACACTAAACCAGTAGACGGCAGTACCAAAGCGACTAATTGGATGGGTTTAC
>JBILQZ010000155.1:0-4224 GCA_044372935.1 Sediminibacterium sp.
ATTGTTTTAGTATAATTAAATGTAGATTCATCAGGTATGTTGATAGGTTCAATTATTGAAAAATAAGGTGTTTCTTTTTTTAAATCAACTTTAGCTTGTTCAAATTGAGTAGCAAATTGATTGTATATATTAAAAGATATAGACAAGTCATTATTTAATAATTGTTCTGTTGTCTGAGCTGATTGAAATATTATACCTGCGCTTTTATCTTTATAATTGGCTAATCTAATTTGTGCTTCTTTGTACCTCAACTCTGCCTCTTTGAAACGATTTCCAATTATCAATAAATTTTGTTTTTGTTTGTATGTTTTAAAGTCTTCGATAAAATTAAAAAGTTTAATCAAAACCAACTTACACAATACAGCACTTTGATATGGATCATTCATTTCTGTTTTCAGAATTAAATTTCTACCTTGAATTTCGATTTTTATTTTACTTCTTAGTTCTTCAATTGCTATTTTTTGTATTGAGGTTAATCTGACTATTGGAGGTAATTTGCTTTTAATAATTTTTTCAGGTGTGATTTCATTATCAACATTATTTTGCAATGTTTGTTTTGAATCCTTAGGATTAATCTTATCGGTTGTATTTGCTTTGTCCGATATAAATAAATTGTATAAAAAAACTTTTTTATTGCTATTTTCTTGAGGCGCAACTTCTTCTAAAAGCAGATCGCTTAAAAAAGCTTGTGAATTAATAATTTCATTATACATTGATGGGCCAAATATTTCTTCTTGCTGTGGCAAACTATTAATACCTAGAACTTTTGCAAGATTTGAAGAATTGTTGTTTTGAGTTTGCTCAATTAGCAAACTGGCTTTAGCAATATAAGTTGCCTTTTTATTTAAAACTGTAAAAAACAAAATCAGAGATGTTATTGTAAAAATTCCAAGAAAATAAAATTTTAACTCTTTTAAAAATATATAGAGAACAGATAAAACATCTTTAATTTGAATTTCTTCTTTTGATAAAATATTTTTAATTTTATTTTTATTTTCACTCATAAACTTAGTTTGTAAGGTTTTTAACTAATAAATACGTTGTCACCATACTAGATACCAGCCCCAACACTCTATCAACGCTGAAATTAGACTTAGGTTTATTATTTTTTGGAACAAACACTTGTGATCCAGGACTCACAATTGGATAGATTTTAAATCCAAAAAAGGTGTGCGTTCGTTTTACCGCTCCATTGGCTTCTACTACATAAGCTCTTTTCTTTAAAGCCGTATTATTAAAACCGCCAGCTTGATTTACATAATTTTTTAGAGTAGTTCCTGGCAGATATTTTACAGATACTGGATATAGAACATCGCCGCTTACACCCACTGTTTCATTAAATGTGGGGATGTATAAAATGTCGCCTTCTTGTAATTGAACGTCAAATTTGTTCGCAGTTTTAGAATCCATTATTTTTCCTAAATCAATGGAAACAAACTGATATTGATCTTCGTTAATGGTAACATCCTTTAGGTTTTTAAATACCCTTGCTTGAAGTGCTGTCTTCAACTCTTCAATATTTTCTTGTTCCGATTTTGTCTTGTTAATTTTTCTTAAACTATCTTGTTGTTTGTTGTCTGATTTAACCGCTTCTAAATTTCCGATATCAGTTGTTTTATTTTCATTTTTAAATTTCTTCAAATACAACTCATTTATTTGTTTATTGATTTGAGCCAACTGAATCTTATTGCCTTCTGTATAACCACTCGTAGTTGAATCTTCATAACGTACTTTTAATTCCAACAACTTGTTAATGTATTCATCCTGGTTGGTTTCTTTTTTAAAGAAAATGGTTCTTCTAATCAACAAGGCACCATTCACATTTGCCGAAGGTAAAACTCCCCCTGCACGCTTCACCAAATCACCCACAGTCATATTCGCTTTATCCATTACAAACTGACCACCATAATTTGCTTCACCTTGTACAAAAACTTTTTTCAAGTCTCTGAACCCTACTGAGGCCCTTACAAATACTTGATCATAAGGTTCAAGTATGGTGTTTTTGTCATTGTTGCTTAAAGACAAATCCTTATTGATATCTACCTTGATGATTTTTGCAATCTCATTGTTATTGTCTCTTACACGTCTTACTATTTCGATGGAAGAACCTGAGGCAGATTCCTTGAATCCTTTTGATTGTAAAATCAATTCATTCACTGTCATTCCTTTTGCATATGGGAAGCTTCCTACCTGATTAACTTCCCCTTGAATGGAAACAAAGTAGTTCTCTTTCAAATCATACATACTTGAAACGACTAACAAATCTTCTTTTCTTAAAACAATATTATTTTCAGGATCATTACTTAACACTTTGTTTAAATCAATTGCAATGGCTGTTTTTTGTAAATCTTTTTCGGTACGATATAAAATCGCTCTTGATTTAAATGCATCTACTTTTAATCCACCTGCCAATTCTAATAAGTTGCCAATTTTTAAATTGTCTTGTAACTCATAGTCTCCAGTTCTTACCACTGCTCCTGTTACTTGAATTCTGTTTTTATATATTTCTGGACTTTTTCCAACAGTTACATAATCACCGTCTTCCAAATTGGTTTTAGATTGCTCTCTTTCGTCAACATTGATGATCACTTTATCCGTGCCATTAAAACGTTGTACGGTTAACATTTTTCGATAGGCCACATTGGTAAATCCATTAGCCATGTCAATTAAATTGGCAATGGTTTCTTTATCTTTTACTTCAAAAAATAAATTACGTCTCACTTCGCCTGCAATTTCAACGCGCTTTCCATATTTAGGCACTAACAAAACGTCGTTGTCTTCCAAACGAATATTTTTATCCGTTTTACCTCTCAATAAAAAGTCATACAAGTCTACTTCTGCTATTTGTTTGCCACCACGGAACACCTGAATATTCCTGAAGCTTCCCTTTGTTGTAGGACCACCTGCTGCATACAATGCATTGAAGGTATTGGTAAAACTAGGAAGTTGATAAGTGCCTGGCTTTTTTACATCACCCACGATATTCACTTTAATGCTTCTCACATTGGAAAGGGTCACCATTAAAAAACTACTTGGATTCCCACCAGCCAAACCAGCATACCTTGTTCCAATTTTTTGGGTCAATAAACTTTTCACCGCTTCGATACTAAGTCCTCCCACATGTGAAACCCCTACATTAGGAATAACCACTTTACCTTCTGGACTTACTCTCAAATTAATGGTGGCTTGTGCGATACCATAAATTTGAACAATTAAATCATCACCAGGTCCGACCACATAATCCTTTGGCGTTGCCATATTTAAATTGGGCGTGAAACTGATTCCTTTGTTATGAAAAACTTCATATCCAAATATTTTACGTTCTTCATCGGTCATCTGAGTTGCACTATCCAATCCATTACTCATTAAATCATCATTTCCAAATTGCACCGATTGTCTTTGTCCAGATGAATTCCCTGAGACTGCTGAGCCAGCAGTAGAACTTCCGCCGCCATTCATTGCATTGGCTCTTTGCATCAAACTATTCACATCTGCATCGGAGTAACCTTTTGACTTTGCATACATCGCAACTTCTTGGGGAGACATGCCTCTTTGATTGGCTGCAGCAATAATTTGCAAAAGTTGTGCATCCGAAATACTACCAGTTTGTGCACTTACATTTAGTGCCAAAAAGAATAAGATGCATAAGTAAAAAATCGATTTGATACTTTTAATCATTTCTATTGAGTTTTGAAAAAATTCTATTTTAATTTAAAAATTCTATGGCTTCGCCATTCTTAGTCCCATTATAGGCCTAAGTTCTTCATTTTGAGCGCATAAGATGCACTGTTAATATACGACAAATTTACGATTTTGTATATATTAGGCAACCTTTTTAACAGTTTTTAGCTGTTATTTTATAGATCAAACTTTGGGGGGGAAGTTGAACGGCGAAAGTAGCTTTTGAATAGCTATAAATCTAATTTTTTAACCTCTATTTTTATGCGGTTTTATGCTTGTTTTCTACCTCAAATACAAGCAGATCAAACAGTTGAATAATAACGAAGGTGGGGATCTTTTATTGCCTAGTTAAACGATGAATGGTTAAAGCGGCTCTTTTGATCAAAAAGGGTAGGTCGTTTAGGTGGATGGTTTCACCCGGCGCGTGAGCGCCGCGTCCCGATGCACCCAATCCATCAATACAGTCTACATAGGCAGCCACATAGGAAATATCCCCTGCACCCCTGGATCCTGGGTCACCAGCAACGGTTGCGCCAGCCCCCA
>JBILQZ010000156.1:0-4206 GCA_044372935.1 Sediminibacterium sp.
TGAATGAAAAAATAAAATGGTATAAGCGTTTCACGAGGGTGTTTGTTAAGCTTTGTATTTCTTAACAATCACACAAGCGTTGTGACCACCAAATCCAAAGGTGTTGCTCAAGGCAGCATTCACCACACGCTTTTCTGCTTTGTTAAAAGTGAAATTCAACCCTGGATCAAGTGCTGGATCGTCTGTAAAGTGATTGATCGTTGGCGGAACAATATCATGGATCACTGATTGGATACAAGCAATCGCTTCAATGACACCGGCCGCACCCAAGCAATGACCAGTCATGGACTTAGTAGAACTAATATTTAATTTATACGCATGTTCTCCAAACACTTCGGTGATTGCTTTTGCTTCTGCAATATCACCTAATGGGGTCGAAGTGCCATGTGTATTGATATAATCGATTTCATTGGCCTGCATGCCGGCATCTCTCAATGCAGCATTCATTACGTTTTTAGCTCCCAATCCTTCTGGATGTGGCGCCGTTAAATGGTAGGCATCTGCAGTGGCGCCACCGCCCACTACTTCACAATATATTTTAGCACCACGACGAATCGCATGCTCTAATTCTTCTAAAACTAATACACCACTTGCCTCTCCCATTATAAAACCATCACGGTCTTTATCATAAGGGCGACTTGCTGTTTTTGGATCATCATTGCGCTCACTCATCGCTTTCATTGCATTGAATCCACCCATCCCTGCCACACCAATTACTGCTTCTGATCCACCAGTGATGACAATATCTGCCTTGCCTAATTTTAAAGTGTCCATTGCAGAAATAATTGCATTGGTACTTGAAGCACATGCACTTACTACCGCATAGTTTGGACCTCTAAAACCATGCTTCATGGAGATTTGTCCAGCAGCAATATCTAAAATCATCTTAGGTATAAAGAAAGGATTGAATCTTGGTGTGCCATCGCCATGAACGAAATTAGTCACCTCTTCTGTAAAAGTGGTTAAGCCACCGATACCACTTGCAAAAATGACACCCACTCTGTCGTGGTCTACATTTTCCTTAGTAATACCTGCATCCAAAACCGCTTGATCACTCGCTACCAAAGCGATTTGAGCAAAACGATCTAGTTTTCTAGCTTCTTTACGATCCATGAATTCTGTAGGATCGAAGCCTTTGATTTCACATGCAAATTTGGTCTTAAACTTAGACGCATCAAATTGCGTAATCATATCTGCACCAGAAACACCATTGATTAAACTGTTCCAATAAGTTTCTACATTATTCCCTATAGGAGTTAGGGCACCGATTCCTGTAACTACAATACGTCTAGCTTGCATGTAAAATGTTTTTAAAATAAGAATCCGCCTTTAAAGCAAGGCTCAAAAAGGCGGATTGAATATGCCGAAGGTTCAGCTTCTAAAATAATAGGTTTTATTATTTTGCGTGCTCTTCTAAATAAGCAACAGCTTGACCAACAGTAGTAATAGTTTCTGCTTGTTCGTCTGGAATAGAAATATTGAACTCTTTTTCGAATTCCATGATCAATTCCACTGTGTCTAATGAATCTGCGCCTAAATCATTTGTAAATGAAGCTTCGTGTGTAACTTCTGCTTCATCAACACCTAATTTATCAACGATAATTTTTTTAACTCTAGTTGCGATGTCTGACATTGTAAAAAGTTTTTGTTTACGCGGCAAAAATATACTTTTTGTTAAAATACCAATAGTTTATTTGCTTTTTTGTATTCACATTTTACAATCAAGTATAAAAAGGGCTTTTTCGACCCTCTAATTGGCCTATAAAGGGCTTAAATACTAACAATTGCTAATTATTTTTCAAATAATTTCTGATTAATTGCTGGTCTTCATAGCTAAAATGCGCTTTCGGAAGGATGAAAAAGGATTTAGGGGCAAAATAGAAATGAAAAAACAAAGGACTTTCAAAGAATCGGGTTACTTCGGACCAAGCCCATTCCGCCCTCCCGTTTTCTGATTCCAAGTGGGCGTTCGTTGCATTGAAACTAAAAATCCAATCTTGTTTAAACATGATGGTTCTTCTATAAAACAACCAGGGCAATAGGTACCAAAAGAAGACCATCAATACGATCCACAATAAGGAGCCCAATAAAAAGAGCTCTGGCCTGATTTTTTTATAAAACAACAAAACAGCAGTAACAATAGCATAGGCATTCACAAAAATCATCAACCCCTTGATTTCGGACTGCTTGATAAAGTGGTATCTAAGCCCTTGGATAACTTGCGCTTTGATATATTGAATTGGAATAGACATAAGTAAATGTTGAGGTGCTGCACAAAGATACAAAGCGCAAAGGTTTGCACTGAAAAAAAGGCCTTAAAATCTACAATTATTAGGCTGTAAAATTTAGGCAAAATGACAAAATCACTATATTTAGAGAACGCATTGCTTAAACCAAATACTATGTCTTTTAAACCTAGGTTATCCTTTTCGCAGATCATCAACATGAATGTTGGCTTTTTTGGAATTCAATACAGCTTTGGATTGCAACAATCTGCCGTAAATCCAATTTACGATATGCTAGGAGCGAGTCCCGACCAGATACCGATGCTCAACTTAGCAGGTCCAATGACGGGCTTACTCATTCAACCAATTATTGGCGCCATGAGTGATAAAACTTGGTCGCCAAGATTTGGTAGACGTAAACCTTATTTTTTAATTGGCGCTTTGCTTTGTAGCATCTGTTTATTCCTATATCCTTTTAGTAGTGCCCTATGGATGGCCGTTGGTTTATTATGGGTATTAGATGCAGCAAACAACACAGCGATGGAACCTTATCGCGCATTCATTGCAGACAAACTACCTAGCGAACAACATGCAACCGGCTTCTTAACACAAAGCTTTTTCACAGGTTTAGGAATCACTTTAGTTAATATTTCTTTGTTTGTATTTCAGAAACAAATACATGGAACTTATGGCAGCTTGCCTTATTGGGTGTATGCAAGTTTCTTTTTAGGAAGTATTTGCTCCATTCTTACTGTTGGATGGTCTGTTTATAAAACACCAGAGATACCTCCAACAGAAGCAGAACTTGCAGTTTTAAAAGCTGAAAAAATAAATGTCTTTACACCCTTTAAAGAAATTGCTGCTGCAATTGGTGATATGCCAAAAGTGATGTGGCAATTGGCCTTGGTGTATTTATTTCAATGGTATGCATTGTTTTGTTATTGGCAAAACGCCTCCAAGAGTATTGCTCAATCTGTTTGGAACACGACTGTTTATCAAAACAACCCTGCTTATGATGAAGCCGTAGGTTGGTCAGGATTAGTGAATGGATGGTATAATATTATCACTTTCTTGTCTGCCTTCTTTTTACTTTGGTTAGCAAAAAAAATAAGCCCTAAAATGATTCATATAATCTGTTTGATCATGGCGGCAGCTGGCTTATTAGTGTTCCCGCATATCACAGATAAATATTTATTATTTGTACCCATGGCTGGATTTGGTGTAGCATGGGCAAGCATGATGGGTATTCCTTACTTATTAGTTGTAGATAAAATTCCAAAAGAAAGATATGGTGTTTACATGGGCATTATTAACATGATGATTGTAATTCCAATGTTAATTCAGACAACCACTTTTGGTTATATTTTGAAAAACTACCTTAACAATGATCCAGGCAAAGCAATTAGTTTTGCTGGTGTTTTATTGGCACTTGCAGCTATTGCCACTATGTTGATTCAAAATGGAAATAAGACAGAAGACAATGCATCTACTCCAGTTAGTGGAGGACATTAACAGCTTAGATTTTAAAAATAATAATGATGAAAGTACTTTGTATAGGGGAAGCTTTGATTGACATGATTTGTACAGACAGAGGAAGTCGCTTGGCAGATGGTCAAAATTTTTTAAAAAAAGCAGGAGGTGCACCTGCCAATGTAGCTGCTGCAATTGCTGCATTAGGCGGCAAGGTGGACATGGCAGCAAAAGTAGGCAAAGACCCATTTGGCCAACATTTAATTGACTTGTTAAAGGAAATGGGCGTGTCTACGCAATGGGTAATAGAAGACCCTAACTCTTTTACCACTTTTGCATTTGTGTCCTTAATGGAAGACGGAGAAAGAGATTTTTATTTTAATAGAGGCGCAGATGGACAACTTGCTATAGCAGATTTAGCCGCTTTAGATTTAAACGAATACGGCATTGTGCATTTTGGTTCCGCTACTGGATTTTTACCAGGTCCATTGCAATCTACCTATACCGATTT
>JBILQZ010000157.1:0-4188 GCA_044372935.1 Sediminibacterium sp.
GGCTTTATTATCGAACAACCAAGATATTTCCTCTAGATCTTGGTATTACATGAAAGTATATGCGGACACTAAAAACGAAAATTTAGTGTATGTGTTAAACGCGCCGATGATGCGTTCAATAGATGGTGGTAAAACATTTACAAATGTGCGCGTGGGCCACGGGGATACCCATGACTTATGGATCAATCCAAATAACAACAATGAAATTGGATTAGCGGATGATGGTGGTGGAGAAATAAGTTATGATCAAGCCAATTCATGGTCTTCTATCATGAATCAAAGTACAGCGCAATTTTATAGAGTCAATACTGATAACGCATTTCCATATAAAGTTTATGGCGGTCAACAGGATAATTCTTCTGTGATAATTGCTAGTAGAAACAATACAGGTTCAATTACAGTTCGTGATTGGGCTGCAGGTGCTGGTTGTGAATCAGCTTATTTAGCTTTTGATCCAAACAATCCTGAATTCGTATTTGGTGGCTGTTACCAAGGCTATATAGAGATGTTAAATACTAAAACAAATGAAGTAAAGGATGTACAAGCTTATCCTAGTCTAAATTTAGCAGTACAACCTAAAGACATGAAATATAGATTTAATTGGAATGCGCCAATTGTAACATCTATGCACCATCCTAAGGTCATGTACCATGCTGCAAATGTGTTATTGAAAACTATGAACGGTGGATTAAGTTGGGAGGCAATTAGCCCAGACTTAACTAGAAATGACAAGTCTAAGCAAGGTCCAGGCGGGGTTCCATTTACAAATGAAGGAGCTGGTGGCGAAAATTACAATACTATTTTTTATGTAAAAGAGTCCCCTCTTGATGCGAATACAATTTACACAGGAAGTGATTGCGGACTAGTGCATGTAACCACAGATGCCGGTAAGACATGGAAAAATATTACACCTAAAGATTTAGAAGAATCTCAAATAAACAGCATTGAAGCCTCTTCCTTTGATAAAGGGGTAGTTTATATAAGTGCTACAAGGTATAAGCTAAATGATTATGCATCCTATACCTATAAAACAACTGACAATGGGCTTACATGGACCAAAATCAACAAAGGAGTAAAAGCGGATGATTTCATTAAGGTTATTAGAGAAGACAATAAATTTAAAAATATTTTATATGCTGGAAGTGAAAGAGGCTTTTACATCTCCAATGATGCTGGTAATTCATGGGCTAATTTCCAATTAAACTTACCTATTGTTCCTGTTACTGATCTTATGATCAAAGACAATGATTTAGTTGCAGCGACTGCAGGAAGAGCATTTTGGATTTTAGATGATTTAAGTGCAGTGCAACAAAATGCACAATTCAATGACCTTGCTTCAGTACAATTGATTACGCCAAAACCTGCATATAAATATGGTGCAGGAAATGGGTTGCCAGAAAAAAATGGGGAAGGTCAAAATGCACCAGACGGTGTTATCTTAGATTACTATTTGCCGCAATCACTAGGTGAAAAAGATACTGTTACTTTAGAAATTACAGATTCAAAAGGAAAATTAATTAGAACATATAGTAATCTTAAAGACCCGAACTACAAAAAATATCCAGGTGGTCCTGCGCCTGAGACCTTACTAAGTAATGAAAAAGGGCACAATCGTTTTTTATGGAATTTCAGAACAAATTCAGAAAGTCCAGATGTAAATGGCGTTTTTGTTTTAGGAAGTTATGCAGGATATGCTGTTGCGCCAGGCATGTATCAGGCTAAATTAACATTACATCCTTTTAATAACACGGCAAAGCAAACTAGTAGTACATCATTAAAAGTTATTCCAAATCCATTTATAAAAGCAACGCAAGAAGATTGGGATAGTCAACAAGCCATCCTTGCTTCAATTAGTTCAAATATTAAAGAGATACATACTTCAATTAATAATTTAAGAAAAGTAAAAAAACAATTACAATACTATTCAGAAATGCTAGCAAGTGTACCTGCTGCTAAATCAATTCAAGAAGAAGCGACAAGTATTATTGCTAAAATTGATGCTTGGGAATCCAATATTGTAGAAAGTAGAACACAAAATGGACAAGATGTTATTAACTGGCCAAGTAAATTAAATGTTGAGTTCTTTTACCTTAAAGGTTTAATTGACATCAGTGATCCTATTTTGACAAATGGAGTTAAACTCAAGTTCGCTGATTTACAAAATGCTTGGGCAAAAGAAAAATCAAAAACAGATGCCATTTATGACGCCGTTAAGAACTTTAATAACCAATTTAAAAATGCCAATATTCCAGCATTGCAATTGTAGTATGCGTTAGCCAGAAGGTATTAGGCGTTAACTGTTTTAATGTATTTTTATAAATTAAATCTGTGATTGCTTAATAGGACTGGGGAAATAAAATAATATGAAAAAATACCTTGTTCTATTCATCAGTCTTACATTGTCCTATTGCAGCAATGCGCAATTTTACAATGCGGATTTGATTATTAAAAATATTAATATTGTTGACGTTGCCAATAATAAAATTTTAGCGCAACAAACAGTTGTAATTTCTAAAGATAAAATTATAGCAACAGGCTTAATAAAGCACCTGAAATTTCGCTACAAAGCAAAATCAACTATCGATGGTACAGGCAAGTACATCATGCCATCTTTATGGGATATGCATGTGCATTTTGGAGGTGATACTTTAATAGGAGAGAATAAACTTTTGCTTCCATTGTATACCGCAATGGGGATTAGTCATGTGCGAGATTGTGCGGGCGATATTAGCGATTCAGTTATTGCTTGGAAAAATGCGATTCAATATAATACATTAGTTGGACCAAGCATTTTCACCTCTGGCCCTAAATTAGAAGGCATAAAGTCTATCTGGCCTGGCGATTTAGAAATTGGAAATGAAAATGAGTTAGCAATTGCTTTAGATTCTTTACAAAAATTAAAAGTTGATTTTGTAAAAATCACTGACAATACCTTGGAACCTACTTTATTTTTAAAAAGTATTGTAGCCGCTAAAAAAAGAGGATGGAAAGTGACTGGGCATATCCCGGCGACCATGACAGTGTCTACTTATGCGAATGCTGGCTTATCAGCCATTGAACATATTGGCTATTTACAAAGAGCGGCTTCGGACAAAGAAGATAGTATTACAGCATTAAGGGCTGCCGGTAAAATTAACAGTAAAGAAGCTTCCGTTTTATATTTAAATACATTTAATAAAGAAGTTGCGATTCAAAAATTTAAACAACTTGCTGCAAATGGGACTGGGGTAGTACCAACGATCAATGGAAGTTTTAAGACGACTTACCTAGATCAAAATGATTACACAAAAGATGCTTATTTAAAATATTTAGGACCTGCTTTTAAAAGAACTTATGCATGGAGGGTAAATAGAGCAGCAGGTGACAATGCAGAAGCGATTCAATTTAGACATGCTAATTTTGAAGCAGCTGCAAACTTATTGCCAGTGCTATACCATGCAGGCGTCACAATCTTGGCCGGGACAGATGCGGGCTTTTTAAACTCTTATAATTACCCAGGTTTAGGTATGCACGAAGAGTTGGCGATGATGGTAAAGTATGGCTTAACTGCACAACAGGCTTTAAGCTGCTCAGTTATTAATGGGCCAGCTTTTTTCGGATTGCAAGCAGATTATGGAGCCGTTTTGAAGGATAAAAAAGCAGATTTATTGCTTTTGGAAGCCAATCCCTTGGAAGATATAAAAAATACACAAAAGATTGTTGGGTTTATTCAAAAAGGTAAATACCTTAATAGAGCCTATTTAGACAACTTACTTGAAACAGTAAGGCTTGAAGTCAGTAAATTAAAATAAACAAGATATGCGTAAATTATTCTTTCTAGCAATGATGCTTACCTCATTGCTTGTAAATGCACAAGAAACCACAGTCCTAAAATGCGGTAAATTATTAGATGCTAAAAACGGGTTGGTGTTAGAAAATCAATTTGTGTTGCTTAAAGGGAACAAAGTGATTGCAGTTGGTCCTAAAATGATGAAAGCAGATACAACTATTGATCTTTCAAATTATTTTGTAATGCCAGGCATGATTGATTGTCATACCCATGTTTTATTACAAGGTGATATCACACAAGAAGATTATGATGTTCAAGTATTAAGAGAATCTATTCCTTATAGAACCATTAGAGCAGTAAAATCGGCAGAGCGTGCC
Organism: Sediminibacterium sp.; assembly: GCA_044372935.1. Lineage (GTDB taxonomy): Bacteria > Bacteroidota > Bacteroidia > Chitinophagales > Chitinophagaceae > Sediminibacterium. The sequence continues at coordinate 4,147 of JBILQZ010000157.1, forward strand.
TTGATGAATGGCTTTACCACCATACGTGATTTAGGTACAGAA
>JBILQZ010000168.1:0-3967 GCA_044372935.1 Sediminibacterium sp.
ATTGATATTACCTGCTTCTACATATTTGATTACCTCGTCCTTCTTTCCTTTATAGTTTAACTTTATTTGATTGTCGAAACCAAGATTGGATAATGAGTTTAAATTAATTGGGAACCTTAACTTGTCACCAATACTTGCATTCATGCTGAAATTGGTGTTGGCATCAAAATCAAATCCACCATTCTTTCGCGCACGTTCAGGTAATGTGGGATTCTTTACATTTTGTCCTTGATAGCCCGCCCTGATATTTATTTCTCCAACAGGCTTGATATCTATTTTTAAATCGGATCCTGTTTTACCAAATAGACGATCAAAATAACTATCAAAAACTTTTGTCTTTGGCCTTGTTATTTTTCGATTCAACACACCCAATGAATTGGCTCTTTGCATAAAATAGGCCTGCTCGTCCTTGCGTGTTTTAAGTTTCCAAAATTCATCAAAACTTAAAGTAGACGGAAAACGATTGTATCCTGTTCCCAACTTCTCCGTGATATAATATTGCTTTGTGGTAGGATCATAATCTACCCTACGTTTTAGCAAACTAGAATCTCTAATATCAAATGGATTAATACTTGGTTGTGATAAAAAATCCGCTCGTCTATCCGCAATCGGATAACGCAACTTGCCCACCAATGTATCTGCTGTTTTTTTTACAACCGTATCTTTAAAAGGAGGCTTAAACATGCTAGTATCTTGTGCATGACTCGCTTGCTTCATAAGAAGAAAACCAGGCAAGAAGATAATGGCGTGAAAAAATCTCAAGAAAAAGGCTTTAAAAATGATCGATTAGCAATTTTTGAGGGCTTGCTTGATTAAAATCTCCAAAGAGACATCCGCCCCTTCCGATTGTATCGCTTTATCAATTGCTTTTTCTGCAACTGCTTTTTGTATTCCTAAAGACACTAAAGCCTGAACGGCATCCTGATGCGGCGTAGATTTACTGAAAGTGCTGCCGCCCGACATTTGCATTGGTAATTTAGCAAGCTTGTCTTTTAATTCTAAGACCAAACGCTCCGCTGACTTTTTTCCAATACCTTTTATTTGTTCTAATTGTCTGGCATCCCCTTGCACAATGGCACGAATTATTTCCTCTGGACGCATACCTGATAACATCATACGAGCGGTACTTGCGCCCACCCCAGAAACACTAATTAATTGTAAGAATAGTTCTTTCTCGTCTTGACCGAAAAATCCAAACAAAACCTGCGAATTTTCAGTAATATGTAAATAGGTATGTAATAACCCCTTCTCTTTACCTGCGATAGATTCGTATGTGTTTAAGCTTATATTGACTTCATAACCTACCCCTGAAACATCTACAATGAGTTTAGCTGGGGTGAGTTGAACAAAGTTACCTTGTAAAAATGCAATCATAGTCTCTCAAAAATAACACTTAAGCAACGAAAAATGGGTATTTGGGGCAATTCTTGGGCATTTTTTAAGATATTTGTGGCCCAAACAAACGTATAAACTATGGCCCAAAAGCTGAAAGCAGCAATCACATCGGTTGGTGGATATGTCCCAGAGACCAAATTGACCAATTTTGACCTAGAAAAACTGGTAGATACTAATGACGAATGGATAAGAAGCAGAACAGGTATTTCTGAACGCAGGATCCTTAGAGAACCTGGTAAAGCAAGTTCGGATATGGCCGTAAAAGCCATCGAAGAAATCCTTAGAAAAAAGCAACTTGACCCTTTAGATATAGATTGTATTATTTGTGCTACGGTGACGCCAGATATGGTGTTCCCTGCTACTGCAAATATTATTGGAGATAAAATTGGCGCAAAAAATGCGTTTGGATTTGACCTTGGCGCAGCATGTAGTGGCTTCCTTTTTGCATTGACAACAGGTGCAAGTTTTGTTGAAGCAGGTAGGTATAAAAAAGTAATCGTAGTAGGAGTAGATAAAATGAGTTCTATCATCGACTATACGGATAGAGCTACTTGTATCATTTTTGGAGACGGCGCCGGCGCGGTTTTATTAGAACCAAGTGCAGATGAAGATGGATTCCAAGATTCGATTCTAAAAAGCGATGGCAGCGGAAGAGAATACCTACACCTTAAAGCAGGAGGAAGTTTAAAACCAGCATCTGTTGAAACGGTGATGGCGAGAGAGCATTATGCTTTCCAAGATGGACAACCCGTTTTTAAATTTGCTGTAACAGGTATGGCAGATGTAAGTGCAGAACTACTTGAAAAACATCAGTTAACTGGCGAAGATATTGCCTGGTTGGTACCACACCAAGCCAATTTAAGGATCATTGACGCAACTGCTAATCGTGTAGGTTTACCGAAAGAGAAAGTCATGATCAATATTCAAAAATATGGCAACACGACAGCAGCTACTATCCCATTGTGTTTATGGGAATGGGAATCTCAACTTAAAAAAGGAGACAATTTAATCTTGGCTGCTTTTGGAGGTGGATTTACCTGGGGTGCTGCTTGGGTAAAATGGGCCTATTAATCGTATATTTAGGAAGCTAAAACATTCATTTAAAAAACCGCATTATGAGTAAAAAGAAATTTAAAGGCATCAGCACATTAACACTTCATACTGCTGGTCATGATAATGATAACTTTTCCCATACCACTCCTATCTACGCTACATCTACCTTCACCTTTGGTTCTGCCGAAGAAGGAATGGAAAGATTCAAGGGCGATGATAAAACAAAATTATATACAAGATGGGGCAACCCCACTTTCACTGCAGCAGAGTTAACCATTGCTGCTTTAGAAGCACACGGACTTAGTAACGAAGATGGAAGTCCTCTGGAACTTAAGGCTTTGTTGCATGCTAGCGGACAGGCAGCCATGACGACTTTGTTTTTTAGCAACCTCAGTGCAGGTGATACTTTAATATCTCATTATTCTTTATACGGTGGATCACAGGAGCTGATGCAAAAAGTTTTGGTAGAAGCCGGTGTGAAAATTATATTAATTGACATCCACGATGAGCAACTTTTAATTGATACCATTAAAGCCAATCCAACCACAAAGTTGATCCATTTGGAAACACCTGCGAATCCAACCTTACAATGTGTGGACATTCAGTCCATTTGCAAGATTGCAAAAGCACATGGCATCAAAGTGTCTGTTGATAATACCGTTGCAACACCCTATTTGCAACAACCATTTGCTTTAGGTGCTGATTTTGTATTTCACTCTGCTACTAAATTTTTAAATGGACATGGCAGTGCTTTACATGGCGTTTTATTAGGAAAAGATTTGGAATTCATGCGTACCAAGGCATGGAAATGGCATGCGTTAATGGGTGGCAATAGTAATGCTTTTGATGCCTATTTACTGATACAAGGGTTAAAGACTTTAGAGGTAAGAATGGAAAGACATTGCAGCAATACAGCTAAAGTAGCGCAGTTCTTAGCAGCACATCCTGCTATTGCACATGTGAACTATACAGGCCTTACGACACATCCACACCACGAGATTGCAAAAAAGCAAATGAAGCAACATGCACCATTAATTAGTTTTGAACTAAAAGGGGGTATAGAAGCTGGTAAGAAATTTATCAATGCTGTTGAGGTTTGTACACGTGCCGTTTCATTAGGCACAGTGGACACTTTAGTATCTCACCCTGCAAGTATGACCCATATGTCTATACCAAAAGAAGAGCGCTTAAAATATGGCATTACAGATGGTTTGATCAGGATGAGTGTAGGTATTGAAAATATAGAAGACCTAGAAGCAGACTTAGCACAGGCACTTGCAAAAGCATCTAACTAAAACTTTGATTCTTAAGGTAGCTCGATTTAATAAACGATTTAATTTTTTTTATGGATATATTAATTCGAAAAGCAGTTCGAAAAGATTGCGCACGCATGATGGAATTAATCCAAGAACTTGCTACTTACGAAAAAGCACCGGACGAAGTAACCGTTACATTGAACCATTTTGAAGAAAGTGGTTTTGGCGCAAATCCAGTATGGTGGGCTTTTGTAGCAGAAGCC
>JBILQZ010000158.1:0-4184 GCA_044372935.1 Sediminibacterium sp.
CATTTGTATAATTAAAGAAGGGGTTTCCTGCACCACCATCTTCATTAAAGAAACACTACTTGCAAGCATGCCCACGCCCGATTCGTGGAATCCAACAGAGAACTTTTTGTTGGGACTGACGAATTTTGGGTTAATTTTTTGAAAAAGGGGCATCCATTCCCCATTGGTTGCTGCAGATATAATGACTCTCATGGGATAAAGTTCCGTCAAATTTATATCTTTGCAAAAATAAACGGTGATGGTGTACTTAACTCGAGTGGAACATTTTAACGCAGCCCATAAATTAGCCAATCCCAATTGGACGAAAGAAAAAAATGAGGAAGTGTTTGGCGTATGTGCTAATGAAAACTGGCATGGACACAACTATGAGTTAATGGTTACGATTAAGGGTATACCCAATCCTGAAACAGGTTTTCTTTTTGATGTAAAGAAGCTAAGCACCATTATTAAAAAGCAGGTGATTGATCCATTGGATCATAAGAACTTGAACTTGGACGTGCCATTTATGGAGGGTAAATTATGTTCTACTGAGAATTTAGCCATCGCTATTTGGGCACAATTACAGCCCCATATTCCTTCCGAAGTGCAATTGCACTGTGTTAAATTATACGAGACCCCACGCATTTATGTGGAGTATTTCGGATAGATTTAATCCTTTTTCCTACACATTTTGGCTTTTATGCTCAGTTTGTTTAATTTAATCTTGTCTACGTTAAACAAAATACACGATTGCTTGTTGTATATGATGTAACTTTATCCTCTTAATTAGGAACCTATGGAACATCAAGTGGCGGTTTATCGAAAAGAGCATTTTAATGCCGCACACAAGTTGTATTGTGCAGATTGGACAGACGAAGAGAACAAGCGTGTTTTTGGTGCTTGTAGCAATCCTAATTACCATGGACATAACTACGACTTAGTTGTTAAAGTAGTAGGTGTTCCCGATCCCATTACAGGTTTCGTGATCAACACAAAGGACTTAAGCAAAATTGTTGCAGAAGAAGTTATCTCCAGATTTGACCACAAAAATTTAAACTTAGACACCGAGTTGTTTAAAAATTTAAATCCTTCGGCCGAAAATATTGCCATCGTGATTTATAATTTATTAAGACCTCGTATTGCCGAGCAATTGGCATTAAAAATTCGACTTTATGAAACAGAAAGAAACTTTGTTGACTACCCCGCTTAGCGAAGAAAAAATTGAGTTAAGCCATTTATTAATAGAAGAGATGGGCGATGAGCATAAAGCAAGTTCCGTAGATACACCTATGCGTTCAGATGCATTTGAAAAAACAGATGAAGAGAAAATTGCCATCATTGAGCCACATTTCAGGGCTATCATGGAAACTTTGGGTATGGACTTAAACGATGATAGTTTAAGAGGTACACCATTAAGAGTAGCTAAAATGTATGTGAAAGAATTGTTCCAAGGGTTAAACCCTGCGAACATGCCAAGCATGACTTTGTTTGAAAATAAATTTCAGTACAATGAAATGTTGGTAGAAAAAAATATCAATTTCTATACCAATTGTGAGCACCATTTTGTTCCCTTCTTTGGTAAAGCACATGTGGCGTATATCAGCAGTGGTAAAGTGATTGGCTTGAGTAAATTAAATAGATTGGTAGAGTATTTTTCAAAACGCCCACAAGTGCAAGAGCGTTTAACCATGCAAGTTGGTAAAGCTTTGCAAACTGTTTTACAAACACAGGATGTAGCCATCATGATGGATGCAAAACATTTATGTGTAGCAAGTAGAGGTGTAAAAGATGATAGCTCAAATACCATCACTAGTTTCTATGGTGGTAAGTTTCAAGAAGAAAGTACTAAAGCAGAGTTTTTAAAATATTTGGATATCAATGCCTAAAAAGATTGGTTTATCGGTTGGGTTAGGAATTAGTTTGTAAGTGAATGGTGGAGCCTAGCTCCACCATTTTTATTTGTATAATGGATGCTTTGATTTATTTTTGGCCAAACGTATTAATATGTCAAAACATGCATTTGTATTTCCGGGACAAGGAAGTCAGTTTTCTGGAATGGGTAAGAATTTATATGAGACAAACGAAGCTGCAAAAGCTTTATTTGAAAAAGCCAATGAAATAGTAGGATTCAGAATAAGTGATATCATGTTCGAGGGCACCGACGAACAATTGAAACAAACTAATGTAACACAACCATCCATATTTATACATTCTGTAGTAGCCTATTTAACTATGGATAATGCAAAGCCAGATATGGTTGCAGGACATTCTTTAGGAGAGTTTTCTGCATTGGTAGCAAATAAGACTTTAAGTTTTGAAGATGCATTGCGCTTAGTGAGCATTCGTGCTAAAGCGATGCAGTCTGCATGTGAGCAGCAACCTTCCACTATGGCAGCAGTGTTGGCATTGGCAGATGAAAAAGTAGAAGAAATTTGTGCAACAGTAAGTGCTGAATCAGGTGAAGTAGTGGTACCCGCTAACTATAATTGTCCTGGACAATTGGTTATTTCAGGATCTACAAAAGGTATCGAAATAGCCTGTGAGCAAATGAAAGCAGCGGGTGCAAAAAGAGCTTTAGTATTACCAGTAGGAGGGGCATTCCACTCTCCATTAATGGAGCCTGCAAAAATTGAATTAGCTGCAGCCATTGAAGCAACACATTTCAACACCCCAATCTGTCCAGTTTATCAAAATGTGGTAGCTAGTGCAGTGACGGATCCTGCTCAAATCAAGGCAAATTTAATTGCACAATTAACCGGTGCAGTAAAGTGGACACAAACCGTTCAAGCTATGGTGGCAGACGGTGCTGCTGAGTTTACAGAAGTTGGCCCTGGTAAGGTTTTGCAAGGATTGGTACAGAAAGTACATAAGGAAGCGGTAGTGAACGGTGTAAACTAGCTTTTGTACCGATTTTAACTTTTTTAAATCCCTTAAATGAGCAATCTTTAAGGGATTTTTTCGTTGTAGTTGAGAAGTAGTATCAGTTATACATATTAAATTTATTTTTTATATTTTGAAGCAAAGGTTTTTATATATTTTCTTGTTGATGCTTTTCGCCAAAGTGGGGATGGGGCAAAGTTTTACTTTTGATGTATCTAGTGGATATAATATTTATCCTGCAGAAAATTGTGATCAAGTAATTTTTTCCGCTAATAACCCCAGTTCCTCATCGATTTCTTTGGAAATTTATTATTCAAATGATGGTATTGCAACTTATAATAGATTGCCAACTGGTTATTCAATTCCTGCAAATTCTTCAGATTATACTTTTCCAGTTTTTCAGACAGGTTTTTATTTTGTAAAATGGAAAAATGGAGCAGTAGTAATACAAACATCAAGTACCAAACGTATAGTAATTAACCCTTTGCCTAATGCAACAGTTGCAACTCCTTCAACAATTTGCAATGGTACTTTTGTTTCATTGGGTACAACAGAAGTTTTAGGACATACATATAATTGGTCATCAAATGTCGGAACTTTTTCTTCGACAATTTCTAATCCAAGTTTCAATCCAGTTGTTACACAAACTTTTCGATTAACCGAAACCATCACAGCTACAGGCTGTATAAATTCAAATGATGTAACAATCACAGTGAATCAAAGACCAACTGCATCTTTAACAGATTTAAATTCCTCAATTTGCACTGGTGATAATGTTTCAATTACAGGAACACTTGTAGCATCTGGAAATTGGACGTTGACATATAGTAATGGATATAGATCTACAGGTAATGGTAATTTGGATTTACAGTTAAGTGTTAGTCCAACAATAAATACTGTTTACACAATTTCATCGCTGGAAGATTCAAAATGTTCTGCAACTAATTTAACTGGTACGGCTTCAATCACAGTAAATACTTTACCAACCGTTACGATCACGAATCCAGCTGCGGTGTGTGCACCAGGTACAGTTGATTTAACAGCAACATCGGTTACAACAGGATCTACATTAAGCACCACGTTTACCTATTTTACGAATGCTGCAGCGACGACAACATTGACAACACCGAGTGCTGTTGCTGCATCAGGCACATATTATATTAAAGGTACATCGGCTGAGTCGTGTACAAAAGTTGAGCCTGTTACAATCACAGTAAATACTTTACCAACCGTTACGATCACGAATCCAGCTGCGGTGTGTGCACCAGGTACAGTTGATTTAACAGCAACATCGGTTACAACAGGATCTACATTAAGCACCACAT
>JBILQZ010000159.1:0-4177 GCA_044372935.1 Sediminibacterium sp.
GTATTTTTAGGACTTGGTAAAAGTTGGAAATACTTGAGTATTGGTATGAACACAGGTTATAATTTAGGTAGAAAGAAGATAGACATTGTAAAAGCAATTTTATTCAATAGCGATTCCTCTTTTTATTATCAATCTTTATCTAGTAACAATACAAGTTTTGGTGGTACTTTTTTAAATTTAGGCATTCAAGGCGAGTTTCCACTTTCTAGCAAAACAGATGCAGTTACTAAAGACAAAACTGAATACAGTCTGAGTTTTGGTGCAACCTATAACTTGAATCAAAATTTAAAAGGAAAACAAGACGTAGTCAGATCTACTGGTACATTTACCAATATTCAGGAAACTGCGGTAGACACAGCCTTGTATCAAAAAGAAGTGAAAGGAACGGTTCAAATACCTGGCGCTTTGACTGCGGGTATTTCTTTGCATAAAAAAATTACCGCAGTTAGGGGCACTTATGATCAATGGGTGATTGGTATAGAATTGAATCAATCCAATTGGAAAGACGGTTATAAATTTTATAACGAAACGGATCAAGTGCGCAACGCAACTATGATCAGAATGGGTGCACAACTGAGTCCTAATCCATATGCCTATGAAAGCTATTGGTCTACTGTAATCTATCGAATTGGCTTATTTAGCGGAAACGACTACATCAATATCAATAACAATGGATTAAAAGTGAATGGCTTGACGATGGGCTTAGGTTTACCGATCAGAAAATATCGTTCTTATGACTACCAATTTACTTTGTTAAACCTTGCTTTACAAATGGGACAACGCAATAGTAGTAGTTCAAACTTTAAAGAAAATTTTGTTCAATTTACAGTGGGGTATAGTTTAAGTGACGTTTGGTTCAATAAACGCAAATATGACTAATTCAAACGCTCCTAAAATATTAAAATTAGCAGTTGCTTTTGTGAGTAGCTGCTTTTTTATGACTGCCTGCGAAAACGATGTAGACGCCGTAAAGGCACTTGGGGCAAAGGCTGGAGGAATTGATGTGGGAAAAGACGTAGCGATTTATGTTAGCAATAACGGTAAACTTGGCGCCAAATTAACTGCACCATTAATGAATCGTTACTTATTAGATAGCAGTAAAATGATCGAGTTTCCTACCAGTATTCATGTAGATTTTTTCAAAGATAGCAATCAAATAGAAAGTCAATTGTCTGCTAAATATGCAAAATATAAAGAGACAGAAAATATTGTGTATTTAAAAGACGAGGTGGTAATATTCAATACATTAGGAGACACTTTATGGTGTAAAGAAATGTATTGGGACCAGAATACAGGTAAATTTTATACTGAACAAGATGTAGTGGTTAAGCAACATAGTCCACTTTCAAAAATTTATGGCAAGGGACTAGAAGCCAACCAAAATTTGACGGACATTCGTATCTTTAAACCACAATCAAACAGCTATGCCATCATTCAAGATAGCAGCAGCTTAACTCCTTAATACAAGAAGATGGAATACAGAAAAATGGGCAAAACAGGACTTCAATTGAGCACCTTAAGTTTTGGCAGTTGGGTGACCTTCCACAAACAAATTGATGACCGAATTGCGGATGAATTAATGGGGATTGCCTATGATGCGGGGGTGAACTTTTTTGACAATGCCGAAGTATACGCTGCAGGTGAAAGTGAAAAAATGATGGGTCGTGTATTGAGTCAAAAAAAATGGGATAGAACTTCTATCGTTTTATCATCTAAAGCCTATTTTGGCTGGAGGGGCAAAGCCAATAAACCAAATCAAACTGGATTAAGCAGAAAACATTTAACCGAAGCTTGTCACGAAGCATTACAAAGATTACAAACAGATTATCTAGATTTATATTACTGTCATCGCCCAGATAAATCCACCCCTATCGAGGAAGTAGTACAAACCATGAATACCTTGATTCAACAAGGAAAGATTCTTTATTGGGGAACAAGTGAGTGGAGCGGTGTAGAAATTATGGAAGCGCATCGTGTTGCAGAAAAATATAGATTGATTGGTCCTTCTATGGAACAACCACAGTACAATATGTTTGAGCGCAACAAAATGGAAAATGAATACCTAGAGATCTTCAAAAATGTAGGCTTAGGCACCACCATTTGGAGTCCTTTAGCAGCAGGCTTATTGACTGGCAAATACAATGATGGTATTCCAGAAGGATCAAGATTTCAAATAGAAGGATTTGAATGGTTGAGAGACAGGTGGTTGATGCAAGATAAAATTGCCAAAGTACAACAACTAGGCGCCTTAGCAAAAGCTTTAAAAGTAAGTACGGCTTCTTTGAGTATTGCATGGTGTATTAAAAACACGAATGTGTCTACTGCCATTTTAGGTGCCACTAACAAAGCACAATTATTAGACAATTTAACCGCATTAGATACCGCTACCCTTTTGACACCTGAAATCATGGAACAAATTGAAGGGATTATAGAAACTAAACCTGTTTTACCAGAATGGTAAACAGCCATTGTTCACTTAAAAACAAACTATGATTTTTGCCATTGTTGCATCCATAATTTTAATTGGTTTTTTCTCAGGATATGAGATTGGATTCGTAAGTGCCAATCGACTTAGCTTGGAATTAAAGAAAAAACAAGGCAGCAGGTCGGGTAAAATTATTGCAGGCTTTCTTGAAGCACCCACCCAATTTATCGGTACTTGTTTAATTGGGGTCAATATCTCCTTGGTTGTTTTTGGTATCCTATTCGAAGAATTATTACACACACAAATTTGGAGTAGGTTTGGCTTAAGTGATGGTGCCATTTTAGTGGGCAATACATTGGTTTCTACCTTCGTGATCTTATTCATTGGAGAACTAGTTCCTAAAGCAATTTTTAAAGCAAGGGCTGCCTCCATGATCAATACCTTTGCACCTTTTGCGCAATTCTTTCATATTTTATTTAAGCCGCTTACCGTCATCTTAGTCAATACAGCACAATGGGTATTAAGCAATGTATTGCAAGTTAAAATGGTGTATAAAAAAGAAGCTTTTACAAAAGTCGATTTAGCCCATTTTATTCAACAGACCAATACGCAGCAAGAGCAACAAGAACTCAATACAGATTTATTTGAAAATGCATTGAGCCTGCCAGACATCAAAGTAAGAAAATGTTTGGTACCAAGAACAGAAATCGTTGGGGTCGAAATGCAAACCAGCTTAGAGGATGTAAAAGCGGTATTTATAGAAACTAAATTGAGTAAACTGATTGTGTACAATGAAACATTGGACAATATTGTAGGTTATATCCATCAGTTAGATTTGTTTAAGAAACCCAAAGACATCAAAGCAATACTGCATCCAATTTTATTGGTGACCGAAAGTATGAACGCAGCAGATTTAATTAATTTATTCTCTAAAAAAAGAAAAAGTATTGCATGGGTAGTAGATGAATTTGGGGGTACTGCAGGTATTGTAACTATGGAAGATGTATTAGAAGAAATCTTTGGCGAAATCAATGACGAATATGATGAACAAGAATTTGTAGAAAAGAAGATTGCTGCAAATGAATATATTTTTAGCGGAAGGCTTGAATTAGATTACCTATATGAAAAATATGGGATCGACTTTGCCGCTGACAATGCAGAGACTTTAAGTGGTTACCTGATCCATAAACATGAGGCCATCCCTAAGGTGCGCGAAGTCATCCGCCTGAGTCATTTTGATGCAGAAATACTACAGGTCAGTGATACCAGAATTGAGAAGGTAAAACTCCGTGTTCATTAATACTATTTTTTAGTTTTAGCCCCTCATTTTCGGCCATAAGCCTTAACTTTAGGCTTCATTGACTAATTCATGGCGTTATTTAATCGTATCAATCCAGCAGACGGCACTGAGATGTCTTTTATCGATCATCTCGAGGTACTAAGAGGCACTATTGTAAGATCAGCGGCTGCTATTTTAATCATGGCTTTGGTGATTTTCATCAAAAGAGACTGGGTCATGGATAATATCATTACAGGCCCTATTCAACCTGATTTTATCACCTATCGTTTATTTTGTGAATTCAGTCATTGGGCACATTTAGGGGATGCCTTATGTATGCCTGCTGTTAAAGTGACCATGCAGAGCACTACTTTTGGTGGTCAATTTTTAAGTAGCATCAGTATGGCGATAGTGGGCGGTATCATTACAGCCTTCCCTTTTATCTTTTATCAATTTTGGTCTTTTGTAAAGCC
>JBILQZ010000027.1:0-15243 GCA_044372935.1 Sediminibacterium sp.
AATACTTGGGTCGACGGGAAAATGACATCTCGTGCTTTAGAAGAAGCTTACCAAGCGGTAAGTAGAGGTTATGTATACGTGGTTCAAAATGAGCGTGGCCGTTTTTTCTCTGAAGGTGAGTGGGATATATTAGGTACGCCAATCACAGACGGCTATGATGCACTTGATTGGATGAGTAAGCAATCCTGGAGCAATGGGAAAGTGGGATTGATAGGATGTTCTTCTACTGCAGAGTGGCAGATGGCGGTTGCATCTCAAAACCATCCTGCATTAGCAGCCATGGTAGCACAGGGTTTTGGAGCAGGCGTTGGTAAAGTTGGAAAATTTCAGGAACAAGGCAACTGGTACAGAGGTGGTGCGCAACAAATGTTGTTTACACCTTGGTTATATGGCACACAGCACGATAAGATGGCACCTAGATTGCCATTGAATATTGAACAAAAGGATTTACAGCGCATTCAAAAGTTTTATGACATGGCACCTGAAATGCCAAAAGTTGATTGGGCACAAGGATTAAGACATTTACCAGTACAGGATATCATCAAAAATGCACAAGGTGCAGATGGTATTTACGAAAAAATGGCAGTAAGAAAACCAAATGATTCTGCTTGGTTTAAAGGAGGCTTATACCACGATAATATGCCAATGGACGTACCTGCTTATTGGTTTGTGAGCTGGTATGACGTGTCTTCTGCTCCAAATATTGCTTTATTCAACCATGTTAGAAACGCAGCAAGATCTAAAGAGATTGCAGACAATCAATACCTAGTGATTGCACCTGTTTTACACTGTTCCTATAAGCGCGCTACCGAAAACACGATCGTAGGTGAACGCAGTGTTGGTGATGCTCGTTTAAACTACGATGCATTAACATGGGGTTGGTTCGACCTTTTATTAAAAGGACAACAAAATGATTTCAAAGCGACTCAGCCTCGTGTTCGATACTATACAATGGGTGCCAACAAATGGCAACAAGCAGAAAGCTTCCCATTGCCAAATACTGAAGTTAAAAATTTCTACCTTACTAGTGCAGGCAAAGCCAATACCAGCAAAGGAGATGGTGCATTATCTTTATTAGTTCCTAAAAATGATATGCCAGATACATTCACTTATGACCCAATGAATCCTGTAGGCTCATATGGAGGTAATGTATGCTGCACAGGTAATGCAGTTCAAGGTGGAAGCTTTGATCAATCTCAAATGGAATTAAGAAATGATATTTTAGTGTATACTTCTGAGGCATTAAAGGACGGCGCTGAAATCTCTGGATTTATTGAGTCAACCTTATTTGTTTCTTCTACAGGTGTTGATACAGACGTTACGATTAAATTAATTGATGTTTACCCTGATGGCAAGGCTTATAACTTAGATGAAACCATTCAACGTCTTCGTTATAGAGAAGGTTATGACAAAGAAGTATTTATGGAGAAAGGTAAAGTGTATAAAGTAGATTTAACGCCGATGGTGACCAGTAATTATTTTGAAAAAGGACATAAAATTCGCATCGAAGTATCTAGTAGTAATTTCCCTAGATTCGATCGCAATCTGAACACTGGCGGTAATAACTACGATGAATCCAAAGGGATTGTAGTGGAGAATAAAATTCACCACTCTAAACTTTATCCTTCAGTGATAAAATTACCTTTTATTAAAAACTAATTATTTTTGACTCGTTGCAGGAAGTGTGAAACCCATGCTTTCTGCACACCAAAATATATTTACAATATAGTATCGTTGTTGGTCATAAAATAGTTGGATACTATTAATACCTCTATTGGTGATGGGTCCATTTTTAGACTCACGTGTTTCATAAGTACTAAAAACATGTGCTATGGTTCCATAGGAATCCAATTCATGCTTTAATTCTTTTTCAAAGAAGCCTGTTTTAATGCGGGTACTAAACATGGTGATATACTCCTCTGGTGTCATCGTTCTATAACCAAATATACCTGTGGTAGATTTATTAGTAGGTATCAATTTGGCATCTTTACCAAAAAGGAATTTAAATCTTTCCCAATCTCTAGGGGCTCCAGCTTCACCAGATATCACGTCATATAAAGCATTTATAATACCAGATACAGAGCTTACGTCTTTACTGTATTTACTATTGATCGAAGTAGCTTCTGTTGTATTTACTTGACCGAAAGAATAATTAATACAAGCAAGAAAAATAAATACAAGCAATGTGGTTTTAAGAAGTAACTGTTTCATGTTAATTGAAATTTTTAAAAGACGACTATAAAGTATGAAAATAATGAAAAATTATAGCATCAACTAAAATTTCAATAGTCGCATCTCTTTATTTTCCAAAATGGATTGGTGATATCCTTGCTGACCAACCATAAACATTGTATGAGCAAGCTGTTGATCTGTTATACTAAAATTGATGCCTAGTAATTTAATGATTGGATATAAAGACCTATATAGTCTATAAAAGACATTTGGTTCTTTTCTTTTTTTAGTTGGATAAATATAGCCTGGCCTAAATGAATAAAATGCACTGAATTGAAGTGCAGCAATCGCATTTTCAATAGCACCCTTGTCTCTTGCAAATTGAATTTTGCTTTGTTCTGTCATGTCTGCCCCTTGGCCACTTAATAAACAAAATACAGCATTGGGTGAATGTGCATGTATCGTCTTTGCAAAATTGTATGGATAATCGAAATTGATAATTCTAAATTCCGCCGAAGGTACTGCGCCTGTATACACTCCTAAACAATAATAGACAATATCTACTTCATTAAAAGAGGTAATATAATTGTCATAATTTATAAAATCAGTTACAACTAGTTCCTTGTATTTTGAATGTTTAGTATTGGTTGGTTTTCTTACCAATGCAATCACTTCTGTAATAGCATCACTATGTAAACATAACTGAAGCACAATACCTCCTACCATTCCAGTACTACCAACAACGATAATTTTCTTACTCATAAAGTAAAGATACTTTAGAACTATTTCAATTTACAGGTATCCAGTAAATTATTCAACAGCTTTTTCCAAGTCTGCAATGATAAATTTAGACATTTGCATAAAAGCATAAGTCGCTTTTGGGGCAGTGACTGGGTTAGACATATATTTCCCTAATATGGATGGAACAACCTGCCAGCTTATACCATATTTATCTTTAATCCATCCGCATTTTCCTGGCTTTCCTCCATTGGAGAATATTTCCCAATAACGATCAATCTCTACTTGTGTGTCCAACGTAATTATAAATGAAACGCCTTCATTAAAATCAAAACCATGATTTGCAGCACTATCCATTGCGCCAAATGGCAATCCATTTAATTCAAATTGGGCATACTTAATATTTCCTGTAATATCAGGTTCACCTTCCTCATAGTGACTAATATTGACCACTTTAGATTCTTTAAATATGCTAGTATAAAAATCTATTGCCTGTGCAGCTTTGCCACTATTGTCTCCAGTGAACATAAGATGCGGCATTACCTTACAACTACTTTCATGTCCTATCATAAGTTGCCAATTAATGCCAAATTGATCAGCACACCATCCATATTGAGCACTCCATGGGTATGCGCCTAGTGGCATTAAGGCTTTGCCACCCTGTATCAATTTTTCCCAAATCGTAGATAATTCAGCTTGGTTTGTCGCGCTTATAAAAAAAGAGATGGAAGGATTTATGGGAAATCCAGGACCTCCATTCAAATGCATGAAACGACGTCCAAATAAATTATAATTAACTGTGAAAGGGTTTTCGGATATCAGTTCAACGTCTCCAAATACCTCTTTGTAAAATAAAAATGCTTCTTTGGCTTTGCCATCGAACCAGATGCATGTACTGATTGAATTTTTCATATTAGTATAACCATGATTTTAGGTCAACTCCTTTTGGAGCTCTAGTCTTAACTTCTTTAGCCCACTTATTAATAAACATTCGATGGTACCTTAATCTACTAATATAGTTAGGTTGTGTATGGTCGCCATTCCAACAATGCTCTGCTCGGTCACCATAATCTACTTCGCAATTACAAGAAGGATTCTGCAATTGTTTCAGCATATCCTCTGCAGTATAGACTGCATTGTTGAGGTAAAAATTATCCATATCTCCTACATATAAATGAATTTTGCCTTTTAATTGTTCTCCAATTTTTGGCCAATCTCTTTTAATGATATGTGTTAAATCATAATTTTCTTTCCAATAAGCAGCTACTGATTTATCAATGGTGCCAGTATGTTTGTCAAATATTCTTTTTGGATAACCGTCTTCACCCATTGGAGAAAACACAGCCTCCCAAATATCATACTGATCTCCACTTCTTGCATTCGTTCCTAAAGCAAGTTCTCTCTGATTCGTTTCTTTAATCGTTGAACTCACATGCCCAAGATAATTTCTTAGCGCAGGTCTTGCTAATGCTTTGAAATCACTTTTTGCATAATAGGCATTCTCGTCTTCGTAAATATTAATGGTCGTGTAATGGTTAAAGTCAACCGGGTCAGGACATGCTGCATAAGCACCATTATACTCTTTAGGATAAAAAACTTGAACAGCTAATGCCTCCCATCCTCCTGTTGAACCTCCATAAGTAAATCTTGCCCAACCTTCTCCAATACCTCTAAATTGTTTTTCGATCTCTGGGATTAATTCATAGGTGATTGCATCGCCATAAGGGCCCATATTAGCAGAATTCACTGCATAGGAATCGTCATAATATGGTGTAGCATGTTGTATTTCAATCGCTAGTACTCTTGGAAAATTTGGACCCGTCCACTGCTTATAAAATTGATAAGCTTCTTCTTGCTGAATTCTATTATAACCTGTAATATTAAATCTTGCCACTGTATCAGGTTTTAAATTAGGATCTGGAGGGATGGTTCTGAATCCACTAAAATCTGCAGGAAAGTGTCCATGAAAAATAGCCAATGGATATTTTACATTGGGATGTGTATCAAATCCTTCTGGTAGTAAAATATGTGCTCCTAAATACATCGGTCTTCCCCAAAATTCAGTTAATAACTTACTTTGAATTTTTATATGCTTTATATACTTAGAATCAGCTGGTGCTTGGATGGGTGGAATGATCTGATCTATATTTAATTCAACGACAGTTGTGTTTTTAGGATCATAATGTATTTTTATGGGCGCTGAATAGATATTGCCAGGTGCTAGGTTCCAATGTTGACCCTCTCCTCTATCCATTGGTAATTTTACAGTTTTGCCATTTTTTAAGTGGAAGGTTTCATACTTGTGTAATAGTACTTGTACATAATAATCACCTGCTGGTAATTCACTTAATCTTTCTTTTGGGAAACCATAGGCTTCTTCTGCCATAGTTTGTGTGGTGCCTTTGGTCCAATGGTCTACATTTTTTCCAAAAATAACCTGTGTATTTAATGCATCACTCACTTGAAACCTTGGCTCTGATTCGTTGTTATTTGAAAATAGCAATAACAATCTACCATCAAAATTTTCGGTATGCAATTGATCTTTGATTTTTACACGAAACATTTGTGCAATTGAATCTATCCCAAAAAATAGACAGATGCAAAGTATCAAAGAGGTTTTAACTAAAATGGATTTCATAAAGTGTATTTGAGTGTGTTAAATGACTTGATGCAATAAACTGAGCACCTAGACCTACTTAAAAATAATGTATTTACAATTAAAATGAAGCAAATATTGACAAAGCATTTTTGATGAATCCATTCATAATTTAAACTATTGTAAATCAATTGTATATTTGTATTGGAATGAAAAATGTATTTGCCTTTAGTTTATTACTGATTTTGTTGACACAGACCTTCTCTAGGTCTTTGGCATTAGCAGACTATATGGTCAATCTAGAGGCCTACAAAAAAGTTTGTACCAATAAGTCCAAGCCAAAACTTCAGTGTAACGGAAAGTGCCAAATGCTGAAAAAAGTGAATCAGCAAGAAGCAGATGCAGAAAAAAATACAACAGCGCCAACTTTCAATCATTTTGAGCTAGCCTTATCTTCAAAATCATTCTTTCCAAAAATTCATTTAGTAAGCGAGGAGCGAAGAAGTAATTTTTATACTTACCAAAGTGAAATCGCTCATGATTATGTGCGTTCAATTTTCCATCCCCCTGGTGTGTAGTTGTTGATTTACATAACAACCTAGTCATTTTAAATTTATTTTAACCACAGCATTTTCAAAAAATGTTGCTGTAATGCATACTACCTGTACCTTACTGTATTTATATTATTACAATAAGGTAAATTAAATATATATATATATGAGCAAAGCACAATGGCAAAAATTAATTCGTAAAAGTCATCGATATTTAGGCGTATTTTTTGGCATTCAATTTCTATTTTGGACAATCGGGGGATTATATTTCAGTTGGACGAATATCAAAAGTATACGTGGAGAGGATGTAAGAAAAGAGGAAGCATCCATCCATATAAATGCACTAGGTCAACCATTTGAGTCTATTCTAAATCAAGTTAAAACGAGAGATACTGTTATTAAGGTAAAATCAATACAAGTTATGTCTCTTTTTGGCGAGCCACATTATCAAATTAGTTTTTACAATAAAGAAAGACTTAAAACAGTATTGGTTCATCTACAAACAAATAAATTAAGAGACCCTTTAAGTAAAGAGGAGGCAATTTTAGTTGCAAAAAATAGTCTAACTAAAAAAGCTGACTTTGCAGGAATTGAATTCATTACAAACACCAATGGACATCACGAATATCGAGAAAAGCCTTTACCAGCCTATGCCGTAAAATTTACAGGGGCAATTCAGACAACTGTGTATGTGTCTGCTGAACTAGGCACTGTTCAAACATTCAGAAACAATC
Organism: Sediminibacterium sp.; assembly: GCA_044372935.1. Taxonomy (GTDB): domain Bacteria; phylum Bacteroidota; class Bacteroidia; order Chitinophagales; family Chitinophagaceae; genus Sediminibacterium. Next base: position 6,792 of record JBILQZ010000027.1, read on the forward strand.
AATGGCGTGTTTTTGACTTTTTATGGATGTTGCATGTAATGGATTACCAAAATCGAGATAATATAAACAACTGGATACTCCGTGCATTTTCCATCTTAGGCTTAATCACGATTGCATCTGGTTTTGTTTTATATTTTTTAACAAAAAAGAGGTCTAACATTTAAGCCAATTGATTGAAGATTAATCAAAAAGATCGATTGCCAAACGAAAAGTATTACAATGTGCTTCGACAATTGTTTTTATTTCGGGAGAATAACCACCACCTAAGGTTACGGTTACGGGTATATGATGTTGTTTGAGTTGATTAAATACAAATTCATCTCTTTCCTTACATGCATCAATACTCACTTGTAACTTGCCAAATTTATCAGTACTCAAAATATCTACTCCTGCTAGGTAAAAAGCAAAGTCGGGTTTTACTGTTGCTATTAATTCAGGCAAAGTAGTTTGTAATTGCGCTAAATAGGCTTCGCTGGTGGTGCCATCTTTTAAACCTATATCTAAATCAGACTGTTCTTTATGAAATGGGTAATTTGTAGCGCCATGCATACTAAAAGTAAACACCCTAGGTTCATGCTCCATTAGTTTAGCTGTACCATTACCTTGATGCACATCCAAATCAATAATTAAAATTTTACGGCTAAGTCCGTTTCTTAATAAATAATTAGCCGCCACAGCCATATCATTTAATAAACAAAATCCCTCTCCCCTTTCTGCAAAAGCATGATGGGTGCCGCCAGCTACATTCAGGGCTATCCCATTTTCTAAAGCATAAAGGGAGGCGTCAATAGTGCCTTGTGTAATAATCAATTCCCTTTGGGTCAGTTCGGGAGATTGAGGGAACCCTATTTTCCTTTGCTCTGATGCGCTTAGTTGTTGATGTAATAATTTATCTAAATAAGCCTTTTCATGCGTATAAAGCACCACTTCTTCTAAACAACTACTTGGTTTAAAAAAATGATCTTCGGTACAAGTTCCTTCATGTATTAATTGAGCCGGTATAAGCTCATATTTTAACATGGGGAATCGATGATTTTCTGGAAGCGGGTGCGCGTAAATTGGATCAAAAGCAATTTTAACCATGCGTCATTAAAAAATATACTTTGTACTTAAAAAATTAGAATGGTGTGATGAAACAATATCATTGATTATTTCCTTGTTCTCCTCTGTTAATTTTGCAGCCACTAATGACCGGATAGAAAAAGACCTTAAAGCATCTACCACCGACAAAGTTCCTTCTGCACTGTCTTTTCTTCCTGTGAAAGGAAAACTATCTGGTCCTCTTTGACATTGGCAATTAATATTTACCCTACTTACCTGATTCACCAATGGATCAATCAAACTTGCAAGCTCTGATTTGTTTTTTGAAAACAGACTCACTTGTTGACCATGTGTAGATTCGATAATATATTGAATTGGCTCTTCAATATTTTCAAATGGAATAACTGGAATAATTGGACCAAACTGTTCTTCGCTATAAATTTTCATTTTATGATTCACTGGAAATAAAATTGCAGGATAAAAGAAAGTCTCTTTGATCGTACCCCCATTTTCATTTACAACAGTTGCTCCATGCAATTTTGCATCTTCAATCAAATCATTTAGATAAGCAGGTTTTCCAGGTTCTGGTAGAGGTGTTAAACTAACTCCTGCTTCCCATGGTAATCCAAATTTTAATGTAGCAACTTGCTCTTTCAATAAATCAATATATTCTTTAACAATAGATTGATGCACAAATACTGTCTTTAGGGCAGTACAACGTTGTCCATTAAATGAAAGTGCTCCCAGTACTGTTTCTTGTACTGCTAATTTTAAATCAGCATCTTTAGTAACTATCGCTGCATTTTTTGCATCTAATCCTAAAATAGCTCTTAGTCTATTCACTTTAGGATGTAATTTTTTTAATTGATTCGCAACCTTACTTGATCCGATAAGTGTAAGTACATTGATTTTGCCAGATTCCATCAACGCAGGGATAATCACATTACCTCTACCATAAATAGTATTCACAACCCCTTTAGGAAAACATGATTTAAATGCTTCAAGCATAGGATAATGTAATAATGTACCATGCTTTGGCGCTTTAAACAATAAGGTATTCCCCATGATGATTGCAGGAATTAAGGTGGTAAATGTTTCATTTAATGGATAATTGAAAGGTCCCATGCATAATACGACACCAAGCGGGGATCTTCTGATTTGTGCAACGATACCTTGTTCGATCGTAAACCTGGATGAATCTCTGTCAATATCTTTCAACGCCTCTATAGTGGCATAGATATATTCAACGGTTCTATCGAACTCTTTTTCTGAATCCGCATAGGTTTTCCCAATTTCCCACATGATTAATTTGACCACAATTTCTTTCTGAGCTAGCATTTTTGTAATAAAATGCTCTACGCAATGAATTCTTTGTGCAACAGACATGGTCGGCCACTCACCTCTACCATCATTATAGGCAGTACAAGCAGCTTCTAAAGCTATATTCGCTTCTTTTTCGGTACAAAGTGGATAAGACCCTATTTTAATTCGTTCTGGTCCGTTTTCCGTTTGCATACAGATAGGAGAAAAAACTTCATGCATAGGTCCATCCCAGGTAACTAACTCACCATCAGATAAATAGCTAGTTTGATGAATCAATTCAGGTAACGCATACTTTTCTGGGATATCAGTTTTGTCTATAATTAAGTGTTCTAGTTGTTCTTGAAATGTCATAACATGCTATTTATAAGTATAACAAAACATAGGTCATATTGTTGAATACACCTGTTGCGCGTTATGGAATTGCAAAATATCGTTACTTCTGTTGAATGTGCCTAAACCGATATAGAAAGAAGGAAGCAATAGCAAATAAAAAGCCAATGAGTACGATTACATAATTCATTGGCTTCTCGATAGTTAATGACATTCTTAGCAAGATGGTTGTGATAATAAAACTTGCATTTCTAAAGATGATGAAAAATGATGCATGAAAAGTAAATGAAATAAGCAGCAGCAATACATCCACAAATATCATAATTGAAAAAAAATCTTCATAGAAGACAGTGTTTGGGTTCGGATAGTGCTCATTCGTTTTTAATGCTTCCAACATATCAACTGACCAGTTGAATAAGCTAGTCACGCTTAAAACCAACAACACGATAATCATACAAATAGAAACTACTTTTTTGATATTAATAAATTGATTCAACTCTTTACTAATTTCTGTAGCATGATTTTTGTTATAAATTTTATAATACATGATGGTTAAACCCAACATAAGTATTGAAGCTACAAGGTCATACAATAAACTTATGAATGCTGGATTTTGAAATTCAAGGTTTTTATGAATATCAAAATCAGCGATATCGTGAAAAAAACTTCTTAAAGTGATTAGTGTAATTACTTCAAATTGCTTTCCGATAAACTCTGAAATAGAGTTTGGAATAATGATAACTAATAGAAATACTTCATAAAAAAGTATAAAACTAAACGGAGTATAGATCGCCTTTAAATAACTATGTTGTAGGTTTTGAAAATAATCAACATGATTTCCTAAAAAAATAATCGATAAGTGCACGATAAAAGAAATAACAGCTATTCTCAAAAGGAGCTGTTCAATCTTTCTGATTGCAATAGTGTTAAAAAATGAATCAAAGTTATTACTTGCTATTTGTAAAAACCTATTCATAGATTATTTATTTATATCCTTTAAATTTATTAAGAGAGAGTATAAATCCAACACCAAATAATAGTGTTATAAAAGCTGCGAAATAGGGTATAATATCAATCATTTTTTTTAGTTATTAATTTTAAAAATATGGCAAACCCTAATATAGATGGCACCCATAATCCAATAAAAATAGCAGCTTCTTTTTCTCCTTTAAACCATAGTATTTCAGAGAAGATGAGGGAAGAGAATGCTGCAATTAGCATCAATAAATCAGATGGAGTAAGTTTTTTTAACATATTGTAAATTGAGGTTGTATCTAAATATACCTCTAAATCATACTAAATAGTTCTTAAAAAAATATTATAAACACTATAAGCTTGACTGTCAAGCTTATACCTCAAAAAATAAATTATTTAACAAATCATCATAAACAATTGATAAACTATGTTGTTAAATATGCAAACAATAAAAATGAAAATTAAAAATTTACTATTTGCGTTGACATTAGTGATAGCTAGTACTATGACTGTTAATGCACAAAAGACAATCGTTGATGTAGCCGTAAGTTCTAAAGATCATACAACTTTAGTAGCTGCAGTTAAAGCTGCAGATTTAGTGGCAACATTACAGAGTGCTGGACCTTTTACTGTATTTGCACCAGTGAATGCTGCGTTTGCTAAACTTCCTGCAGGCACAGTAGATTATTTACTTAAGCCTGAAAACAAAGCAACTTTAGTTAAAATTTTAACTTACCATGTGGTTGCAGGAAGTTTTAATGCTGCTGCAGTAGTAAAAGCAATTACAGACGGTGGTGGTTCAGTAAGTTTAAAAACAGTAAGTGGCGGTAACCTTGTTGCCTCTATCAAAGAAGGTAAAGTAGTCTTAACAGATGAAAAAGGCGCTACCTCTACTGTTGTAGCTACTGACTTAGCTGCAAACAACGGATTAATTCATGTAATTGATGCGGTTGTTTTACCAAAATAATATTACATCATACTATTATTTAAAAGAGGAGTCATTTGGCTCCTCTTTTTTAATGCTCAATGAAGACGTTTAAGTGATTGAAAAGTTCTATTCAATATTTAAAAAATAATTTTATATTTAATTTGAATACAATCATTATGAAAACATTTTTTTCGATTTTAGTTCTCCTTATTGTAACCACTAGCGTTAAAGCACAGGATCCTTTAAAAAATTTAGCCGCATTGGGTATTGAATTACCGCCAGTCACTGCGCCAGTAGCAAATTATGTGAAATTTGTTCGAACAGGCAACCTCATCTACTTTTCGGGAACAGGTCCAACTAAAGCAGATGGAAGCATGGTAAAAGGCAAACTTGGTAAAGACCTAAGTATTGAGCAGGGAATAGCTGCAGCTAGATTGACAGGCGTTCAACTTATTGCTGGCTTACAATATGCTATTGGAGACCTCAATAAAGTAAAACGAATTGTAAAAGTCTTAGGTATGGTTAATTGTACCCCAGACTTTGAAGATCAGCCAAAAGTAATCAATGGATTTTCAGATTTAATGGTCGCCGTTTTTGGTGAAAAAGGGAAGCACGCAAGATCGGCTGTTGGCATGAATGCATTGCCCTTTAATATGGCAGTTGAAATAGAAATGATTGTCGAAGTAGAAGACTAAATAAGCTATAAAGGGGAAATTGTCCCTATTTTGATCCAAAGTCATCTCCTTCAATTTGTTCCATTTGGCTATTTAGGAACATTTTAAGCTATATAAAGCCTTGCAAAAGCGGTCCCCCATTGTAGCTTTAGTTGCACATTGGATCACCAATGAAATCGCTTAATTAATCAAAACGAACTCAAAAATGAAAAAAAACATTCTTTTAAGCTTAGCAGTTACTGCATTATTGGCTAGCTGTACTCAAGCACCAAAGACGGAATCAATTGTTGGCGTTTACAGTATGGACCAAGCTGTAGTTTCTGACGGCACAACTGAAACCGTATCATTAGCTTCTGAAGGCAATACTCAATTTAAAATGTATACCCCTGAGGCTTACTTCTTTATCTATCAAGGTAAAGATTCATCAGTTGGATTTGGCGTGGGTACCTATACTTTTGCAGACAGCAAAATAGTAGAAACAAGCATCTTTAATACAACAACACTTGATACTGCTCAAGTAGCAAATTTAGACATCGTTCAATCTGAAAAAGGCTATACACAGTCTATCCCAGAATTTGTAATGAGTGGTAAAAAATGGAGCTTGAAAGAAACTTATACTACTATTGCTTCATCTGGCACTTCTGCATTAGATGGTGTATGGCACCAAACAAAGAGTATCAGTGTAACTGGTCAAGATTCAGTAGAAAATACCTACAATGAATATAAAATTTTCCATGCTGGTCATTTTATGTGGGCTGCTAGAGCATTAGAGAATGCAACAAGTACAACTTATATGAAACATGTTGGTCAAGGTACTTTTACATTGAATAACAATGACTTAACTGAGAATTTAACATTTTCTAGCAATAAAGCTTGGACTGGTAAATACAATATCCCAGTATCATTCAATGGCGCTGATGAGTTTACTCAAACAATCGTTGATACTGTAAACAAAGTGACTAGTATCAAAACTTACAAGCGTGTAAGCAAGTAATACTTTTTAAGTTTAGGTTTAAAAAATACAAAAAAGCCCCGGCGATTGCTGGGGCTTTTTATTGCACTTTAATAAAATAGTCTATTAAATAACTGTTCCGTTTGGGCTTTTCGGAACAAATTGGGTTGGTTTCAAAAACAAGGAAGTAGATAAAAATTTAGAGCTAATTCGATCAAAAACAGGTCATTTTGACTATCTTGATTACTAAACATCAAGTAATCAGACCTTTATGGCTATTTTGTTCCCTCTTTTTGGCATTTTTACCTCATTCATATTAGTCTATTATTTAAGTTCCTTAAATAGATCAAATATTTTCCTAGCACTCTTTTTCTTATGTTGTAACCTGGTGGTGATGGTCTATTATGGTCTACATTTTACCAAGGACCTTTTTTGGCAGGGACTTTGTTTCGTGAATTGGCTACCTCTTTCCTATTTACTTGGCCCTTTACTGTTTTATTATGTTAAAACCACCTTGGCAGATAACAATAAACTGCAAAAATGGGATTGGCTGCATTTACTTCCAGCTTTTTTGACCATTATCAATTGCTTGCCATTCACCACATTACCTTTTGATCAAAAAGTACGCATTGCAAATGAGATTGTCAATGTAACAGAAAATTACTCCTTAGACTTTTTATTCGCCTCCTTTGAATTCATCTTGTTTTCAAGATCTGCTCATTTGCTAATGTATGCAGTTGGTTCTTTGGCATATTTTTTAATACATAGCAATAATACTTTTAAAAAATTCGGTCGTTTACCTTCTAACCATACGGTTTTAAAGAAATGGTTTTTCTTACTATGTGGCATTCAGATTATCATTGCTATTAACAGTATCGGTCACATGTCAACCATCTATGGTTATCATTTTTTGATAGCAGGTATACCGTCTACGGAGATTTTTTCAGAAAAGTATTATTTTGAAATTTGTGGTGGTGGATTTTTCTTGCAAAATATTTTCTTGTTTTTATTTCCTAAGATCCTTTATGGTAATGTATCTTATGTCATTGAGGAGGGGAAAGACAATATCATTGACGAGCTTAAACAAAGTTTGCCTAAGAAGGTCAAAGAAAATGCAGATAAGTTTGATTTTGAAGAAAATATAACTGAATATCTGAAAAATCAGCCCTACATACAAAAGGAATTTTCTTTATCACAAATGTCTTTTGACTTAAAAATTCCAGAAAGAACCTTGTCCGTCTATTTTAATAAAGAATTGAATTTAACCTTTAGTGAGTGGAGAAAGCACTTAAGAATAGATTATGTATGCAAAATGATAGAGGCTGGGGAATCTAAGAATATCACTATCGAAGCGATTGCGTCAAATGCAGGATTTGCTTCTAGGTCTAAATTTATTGACGCTTTTAAAGAGCGAAAGGGCGTTACCCCTTCCGCTTTTATAAAATCTATAGCTACTAAAGAAGCTTAACGAGCCATTAATCCTAATTGTTTAAAGAATTCAAGGTTATCCATGAAATCTTGTTCTTCTGTGATTTTACCATTCACAATAGTAGCAATGGTACAACCAATTACATCTACTTCTTTGTTAGTTGCTGGTATACCAAAGAAATTACCAGTATGCTTTCCTTTGAAATTCCAATACTTTACGACTTTATTCCCCTGTGCAATCGATTCTTTCACTGTAAACTGACGGTTAGAGAAACCACTAATGTAGTTTGCATAGTAAGCAATGCAATTTGCCTTACCCATCGTAGCAGGGCTAGTATGCAACATGGCGTTCTCAGCATAAGCTGTATCTAAAATGTTGATTCTACCTTCATTGATCACTACATCCCAAACACGATTGTATTCTTTCATGTTTTTAGTAGCAGCATCTAATTTTTGAGCTTGGCTATTCAAAGCAATACACAATAGTGCGAATAACATCAAAAACGAACTAATTAATTTTTTCATAGTTTAAATTTTAGGTAGTGAAAATAGTTTGTAATATAAGTGGTTAATAATATTAGTCCTTTAAATTTGTTCCTTTCTGTCTTTTTGGAACATATCAATACTCGATTTGTTATTATTCGGCTTTGGCTTCTTTTGCAGCAGCCCTTGCACTTAATCCATTCATGCCATATTTTAAAATAATTGGAATTAAAATGGGGATTAACCTGCCCATTGTTGGTTCGTACAAACTAACTAAGAATGATATAACAAATAAAACAGGCACTACTAGGGTAAAGT
>JBILQZ010000160.1:0-4061 GCA_044372935.1 Sediminibacterium sp.
GCAGAACATATTGAAAGAATTGAAATCAAAAAAAGTATTAATTGTTGATAATAAACAATTGAATGCGGAACAAAAGGAATTTGTTAAAACCTATTTTGACAATGAAGTAAGGCATGATATTATTCCATTGATGATTGAAAACCTGCCACAATTGCCCTATTTAAGAGATAAGAGCTTATACCTAGCTATTGTCATGGGTAATAAGAACGATGCCTATCAGCAAAAATTTGCCTTGATCGAAGTGCCCTCAAGGTCAGTAGGAAGGTTTATTATTCTACCTTCAAAAAACGGCAATACCACCGTGATGCTTTTAGAAGATTTGATTGAATTTAATTTGCCAATTATATTTTCACATTTCAAATTCAACCAATTTGATGCCCATGTGTTTAAGATCACCAAAGACGCAGAGATAGATTTGGACCAAGAAGTTGGGATTAATTTTATTGATAAGATTTCAAAAGGGATAAAAAATAGACGAAAAGGTAAGCCAGTTCGTTTTGTGTATGAAAAAGACATGAATCCTGAAATGCTTGAATTCCTTATTAAAAAATTAGGCTTAAACAGAAAAAGTAGCATCATACCAGGAGGTCATATTCATAATTTTAGACATTTTATGGATTTTCCGAACGTTATAAAAGAAACTAGTTATGCTAGACCTAAGCCTTTTATTCACCCCGCATTCAAGAAAAAAGTGATGGTATTTGATATGGTGATGCAAAAAGACATCATGTTGCATTTCCCCTACCATGCCTATGATCCAGTAATTGACATGTTGCGCGAAGCTGCTATGGATGATACGGTATTATCGATTAAAATAACAGCTTATAGACTTGCATCCAATTCAAAAGTGATCAACGCCTTAATCAATGCGGCAAGAAATGGCAAAAAAGTAACAGTGTTCCTAGAATTAAAAGCAAGGTTTGACGAGGAAGCTAATTTAGAATGGAAAACAATTATGGAGGAAGAAGGTATCACTGTGTTGGTGGGTATACCGAATATGAAAGTGCACGCTAAATTATGTGTGATTCAAAAAAGAGTAAAGAATAAATTAGAACAATATGGTTTTATAAGCACGGGTAATTTAAATGAAAACACAGCTAAAATTTATGCAGATCATTGCTTGATTACTAAGAATATCACTTTAATGAACGAAGCCAATAGGATATTTAATTATTTGAACAATTGGCAGCAAGGAGATAAGCCTATTGCTAAAATGAAAAACTTATTGATTTCTCCTATCAACATGCGCTCTACTTTTATTCATTTAATTGAACAAGAAATATTGTTTGCGAAAAAAGGATTTCAAGCATCTATCACTGTAAAACTGAATTCTTTAACAGATCCTACTCTACTAGAAGCCTTGTATAAAGCAGCTAAAGCTGGCGTAAAAGTAAATTTGATTATAAGAGGCATTTTGACACTAAAAAATACAAATGAAAAAAATGGAGATAAAATTCATGCAATAAGTATTGTTGACCAATATTTAGAACATGCCAGGGTTTTGATTTTTCATAATAAAGGAAAGCAGAAAGTGTTTATATCAAGTGCCGATTGGATGGTTCGAAATTTAGATCATCGAATTGAAGTAGCAGTGCCTATTATTGACCCTATACTGAAAAAGGAAATGATAGATATTATAGCAATTCAATTAAAAGACAATCAGAAGGCAAGGATACTAGATAACGAATTAAGCAATAAATATGTACCTTCGACAAGGTCGGCTTCTTTTAAATCACAAGAAGAAACATATAAATTTTTAAAAGGTAAAAGATAACAAAAATTGATTTTAGCTGCAATAGATATTGGAAGTAATGCTGCACGTTTGCTAGTTTGCGAGGTGATTCATACAAAAACAGATACTACATTCAATAAACTGAACTTAATTCGTATTCCCTTAAGACTTGGTTTTGATGTGTTTGAAAAAGGATATATAGGCTTTAGAAAAAAGAAAATGCTGATCAATACAATTGATGCTTTCAGCGCTTTAATGAAAGTTTACGAGGTGGATCATTATATTGCTTGTGCTACCAGTGCAATGCGTGACGCAAGTAATTCAAAAGAAATCATCAAAGAAATTAAAGCAGATACTGGAATTAAAATAGACGTCATTACTGGTGATTTAGAAGCTGAAATTATATATGAAAATCATATAGCAGAATTATTAGACCCAAATAAAAGCTACTTATACATGGATGTGGGTGGCGGAAGTACAGAAATTACTTTATTTCATAAAAACGAAGTGGCATTTCAAAAGTCATTTGACATTGGCACTGTAAGGCTCTTGACCAACAAAGTGAGCGATGAAACATGGGAAAACCTTAAGCAGTCCTTAAAGGAATTGGCTAAGAAATACAATAAGTTGACTGCCATTGGATCTGGAGGTAATATCAATAAGGTATTTGCCATGGTGAACTCAAAAACATTGAAAAGTTTACCGATTGAAGTTATCAGAGAGTTCTACAGGGTGCTTGATCCTATGTCTGTGGACGAACGCATGGATGTCTATAAGCTAAAGAGAGACAGGGCAGATGTAATTGTACCGGCACTTAAAATATATTCCAATGCAATGAAATGGGCCAATATAGATGAAATTCATGTGCCCAAAATAGGACTTGCAGATGGTTTAATCAACCATTTGTACGAACAAGTTAAATAAGCATCCGCTCAATTACTGTTTATACCTGTTTAAATGCGGCTATCATTTCTATTGCTGTCAATGCAAATTCATTCCCTTTATTCATTTTATCTAAAGCTGCTCTTTCGTAAGCCAACTCTTCATTTTGAGTGGTTAAGATACCAAATATCACAGGCGTGGTGTAGGTTGCTGCAATGCTAGCAAAACCTTGTGTTACGTATTGACACACATATTCATAATGATCTGTATCCCCCTTAATGATAGCCCCAATCACAATGATACTATCGTATTTTTTAGTCTGTATTAACTTGTTTGCGTAAACTACTGTCTCCACAGCACCAGCACACTCAAATAGCTCAAAGTGTTGATTTTTATTTTCAAGCGTTTCTACACATCCTGCTAATAATAAATCAGTGATGTGTGCATTAAAATTGGCTTTAACAATAGCAATCATTTTTAAAAATTTAAATGGTGGTGGGCAAATTGAACTTTGTCTTGTAAGTATTTCTTATTTTCTTCCGTAACAAATGCAGGCGTAGATAATGTTTCAAAAATGAATCCGGCAGTTGCAACTGCATTCACTTTTTCTGGATTATTAGTGATGAATTTGAAATGATTGACATTTAATAATTTAAGGATTTCTATTGCATCAAAATAGTCTCTGCCTTCTGTTGGTAAGCCAAGACTTGTATTGGCTTCAAATGTATTCTCCCCTTTTGCTTGTAAAGCATAGGCGGCAATCTTATTCCCAATACCAATGCCTCTACCTTCATGTCCTTTTAAATATATTAAGTAACCATGTCCATTCGCTGCGATACTTTGTAAAGCAAAGTTTAATTGTGCTTTACAGTCACATTTTACACTTCCAAAAACATCCCCTGTCAAACATTCACTATGAAATCGCACATGTGGTTGATTGGTTTGCTGAGCTGTCATGGCAAGCACTACATGTTCTATTGTAGAGCTTGTATTTTTAAAAACTTTGACTTCAAATAATCCAAATTCAGTAGGCAAAGCAGCAGACGACACTAATTCAATTGGCCTATGATTTGTGCTACTCAAACTTGATTCGGCTTGTATAGGACCATCAAAATGCTCTTTTCTGTAATCAACGATCTGTTGAATGGTGATCATTTTCAATTGATGCTTTTTTGCAAACAATTGTAAACCCTCTCTTCTTAACATATCCCCGGCCTCATCCATGATCTCACAAATAATGGCCGCTTGCGGTAATTCAGTTAATAAGCATAATTCTACTGCAGCCTCTGTATGTCCTTTTCTAACTAAAACACCCCCTTTTTTTGCTACCACTGGAAATAAATGACCTGGTTTTATAAAATCGGCAGGTTTCGCATTTGCTGCTACAACCTGTTGCGCAGTGATGGCGCGCTCTTTAGCAGAAATACCTGTTGTAATGCCAAAAGCG
>JBILQZ010000064.1:0-8882 GCA_044372935.1 Sediminibacterium sp.
GCCATTGGCTAATCCAAGGGTATAATCTACGCCATTTAACTCTAAAACTTTGGCCATAAAATAAGCATATGCTCCAATGCCACCTGGTGTAAGAATCATGCCAATACTTGCATAGGCCAAACAACTAATCGCAGTGGCAAAACTGCTTTCAGTACCTGGTGTTGCATGTAGTCCAACATAAGTAGCTAATAAGTATAAAAACCAAATACCAAAAGAATAAAGGAAAAATAGATTGTGTTGCTTCAATTTGGTGGCACTAATAACACCTTCCCATATGCCAGTGATAATTTGTTTTACAGATGCAATCATTTTTGGCAATCTTTTTCTCAACATAAAAAACAAAGCCAAAATAATTAGCACAATGCCTATTAATATATAAAGGGTCCAGTCTTGGTCTTGGGGTAGGGTGTTTTTTGCAGCGGTTTGACTTTTTAGTTGGTTCCAACCCGCTTCAATCACATTGAATTGAAGTCCAAGTGCCATCAAAAAAACCAATCCTAAACTGATAACATCAAATGCCCTTTCTGCTACTATTGTGCCGACAATTTTCTCTGCAGGTACTTTTTCGTACTTCGCAAGTAAAGTACATTTTAGTACTTCACCCAGTCTAGGCACGGCGAGGTTGGCGAGGTAGCCAATTAAGACGGCTAAATAGGTATTTCCAATACTTGGTTTATAACCCAAGGGTTCCATGATGAGGCGCCACCTGAGGGCACGGAGAAAGTGTGAAAGTCCAAGTATAATAAAGACAGGGAAAACGATCCAAAGTTTAGAATCCTTTAAAGCAAGGGTAAATTTGGTCCATTCTTCTGCTGGAATCTGGTGTAAACTCCACCAAATCAAGGCAATACCTAATAGAAAAAAGAACCCAATTTTAAGCAACTTTCCCATTTTGTACCGTTTCAGTTGCCCGCAATTTACAATCAATTGGTTAGATAATACGTGACTATTGTCTTATTTATTGGTCATTTTAAGGGTTTTATAAAGTCCTTTAAAATCCGTACCTTTGCCAACTCGAAGAGGGTACTTAGTTAAACTTAAAAAGGAATGTCAGAAAAAAAACGCATCTTATACATTGCCACAGAAATGTCGCCTTATTTAGAGATGACAGAATTTGCGGAAGTGATTAATAAACTCGCAATTAAAAGCAATGACAGTGGATTAGAAGTACGTTGCATTATGCCAAGATTTGGCGTTATCAACGAAAGAAGACACCGTTTACACGAGGTGGTTCGATTATCAGGGATCAATGTTCAGGTAGATAGCGATGATTATCCTTTACAAATTAAAGTGGCTTCTTTGCCGAATGCCCGTTTACAGGTGTATTTTTTAGAAAACGAAGATTTTTTCAAGCGTAAGCATATATTCCATGATGAAAATGAAACCTGGTTTGATGATAATGCCATGCGTACCATTTTCTTTTGTAGAGGGGCTTTAGAAACCGTTAAAAAGTTTGGATGGCCTCCAGATATCATTCATTGTAGTGGTTGGATGTCAGGTTTGATTCCTGCTTATATCAAAACAGCTTTCAAAAAGGAACCTGTGTTCTCTAATGCAAAAGTGGTCTTTACGATTGGTCAAAATACATTCGAAGAGCAGTTTCCAAAAGACTTCATGACGAAGGCTTTGATCAATACCAACGTAAAAGAGAAAGAATTAGAGGCATTCAAAGAATTATCTAATTCTGCGATGTTCAGAGGCGGAGCAACTTATGCTGATGCGATCACTTTTGGATCTGATATCATAGATAAAAAATTAGTGTCAGAATTTGCTACTGTAAAAGGTAAAAAAGTAGTGCCTTTTAATGGATGGGATTCTGATTTAACAGAGTATTTAGATTTATACAACGAACTTGCAGGCAAGTAAAGCAACTATATGGCATTTATTAACATTGTTAGAAGACTCACTTATATAATTATCTCATCCACTTTGCTTTTTGCTTGTACTAGAATTGGTACTTCAGAACTAGGATTAGATTTTTTAGGACAGGACGCAATCAATACCAAAGACACCATTTTAAATGTGGAGACGGAAACCGTGGTGATGGAGGATTCTTTAAGAGTTTATCCGACTGACGAACAGGTGATAGGCAATATCACCAATGATCCTATTTTTGGTACCACAGATGCTTCCTTGTTTTTACAATTAAAACCAAGTTTTTATCCTTTTTATATTAGAGGTGCCGAAGACAGTATCGTAGTGGATTCTGTTGTTTTAGTATTAAGTTATAGAGGCTATTTCGGAGATTCATCTAAACCTGTTAAAATCTTCGTCAATAAAATTGACGCTTCAACGCCATTGGAAGTGGGTAAATTTTATGCAAGTAATTACCCTAATGCTTATGGTATCAGAAAAGGGGCAGCTGTTGCTAATCCATATCTTTTTGATTTTGCTCGTGCCAAAGATTCTATAAAAAGTAGGTATGAAAATTCAACAAATCAAATACGTATTAAGTTGAATGAGGCCATTGCAAAACAATTAGTATTTGATTTTGATTCAACCAATGCTTATAAGAATGATACAACTTTCAGAAACGCATTTCCAGGTTTTGCAATTAGTACCAATGCAGGGGACAACCACAATGCATTAGTGAGGTTGTCTTTATTGGATTCAAATACAAAATTGGCTTTATATTATTCTACAAGTGGTGTTGGAAGTGTCGCTAGAGATACTACAGTATCTTATTTTAGATTCAATTACTATACAGCGCAAAGTGCCAATTTCATTCAAAGAAACAGAGCTGCTGCAGAAATAGCAAAGCATTTGAATGGTGTTGCCAATGATTCTTTGGTATATGTTCAAACTAGTCCTGGAACGATGGTGAAGATCAAAGTTCCTGGGTTAAAAACTTTTAAAAACAGGATCATACATAGAGCGGAATTAATTGCTGAACAAGTGCCAGACGATGCAAGATTAGCGACGACGGATGCCTTTATGACTGCTCCAAAATATTTATTCTTAGGGGTATATGATACTGCTACAAAGCAATTAAGATCCGTACCTAATGATTATTCAGGTTCTGCGAATACACAAGGTATGTCACAGTTTGGTGGTCAAAAAATCACTAAATCCTTATATGGCTATAATAATGTAGCTACTTATAATTTTAATGTAAGCAGGTATATACAAGGATTGATCGCTAGAACGGACTCTTTATTTGATTTCAGGTTATTTGCACCTGTGAATGATTCTATCAAATTTGTTCAACCTTATCCATATAATAAAATACAAAACACAGACTACTTAACTACTTCACTAGGCAACCAAGCTGCAACAGGTAGGGTAAGATTAGGGGGTGGATCACACTCTAAGTTTAGAATGCGTTTACGTATTTATTACACCAACTTATAATCATTAGGATTTATTAATATATTTGCCTTTTACAACAAACATCTAAATAAAAGAATATGCCTTATTTATTTACTTCTGAGAGTGTTTCTGAAGGACATCCAGACAAAGTAGCAGATCAGATTTCTGACGCATTAATCGACAACTTTTTAGCATTTGATCCACAATCCAAAGTGGCATGTGAAACTTTAGTAACGACAGGTCAAGTTATTTTGGCTGGTGAAGTAAAATCTAAAGCCTATTTAGACGTTCAAACTATTGCACGTGATGTGATCAAGAAAATTGGTTACACAAAGAGTGAATATATGTTTGAAGCGGATAGCTGTGGTGTATTAAGCGCGATTCATGAGCAATCTGCTGATATCAACCAAGGGGTGGACAGAAAGAAGAAAGAAGAGCAAGGTGCGGGTGACCAAGGGATGATGTTTGGTTACGCAACCAACGAAACAGAAGACTATATGCCATTGGCTTTAGACTTAGCGCACAAAATCTTAATTGAATTAGCTGCATTAAGAAGAGAGAACAAGGCGATTAAATATTTACGTCCTGATGCAAAATCTCAGGTGACTTTAGAGTACAACGACAAAAACGAGCCAGTAAGAATTGACGCGATTGTAGTGAGTACGCAACACGATGATTTTGATGCAGAAGGTAAGATGTTAGCGAAAATCAAAAAAGATATCGTTGAGATCTTGATCCCTAGAGTAAAAGCAAAATACAAGAAATACGCTAAGTTGTTTAACAACGACATTAAGTACCATATTAACCCTACTGGTAAGTTTGTAATTGGTGGACCACATGGTGACACTGGTTTGACTGGCCGTAAGATTATCGTAGATACTTATGGTGGTAAAGGTGCACACGGTGGTGGTGCCTTCTCTGGTAAAGATCCAAGTAAAGTAGACCGTTCTGCTGCTTATGCAACACGTCATATTGCTAAGAACTTAGTAGCTGCAGGTGTGGCTTCTGAAGTATTGGTTCAAGTTTCTTACGCGATTGGTGTGGCTAAGCCAACCTCCATTAACGTAAATACTTACGGTACGGCTAAAGTGAAATTAACTGATGGACAAATTGGTAAATTAGTAGAGTCTATCTTTGATATGCGTCCTTACTTTATCGAGCAAAGATTAAAGTTAAGAACACCAATGTATAGTGAGACTGCTGCTTATGGACATATGGGTCGTAAGAACGAGACAGTGACTAAAACATTCACTACACCAGAAGGTAAATCTAAGACCATGAAAGTGGAATTGTTTACTTGGGAGAAATTAGATTATGTAGCCAAGGTTAAAAAAGCCTTTGGTTTAAAATAAATCAATGATTAAATAGGAATCCCGTCTCGACATAAATTGGGACGGGATTTTTATTTTAATCCATAACTTTGATACATGCAGGAAATTTTCTGGTCCAAGAAGATTTAGTCCAAGACCTAGTTTTACGACGGAGCGAAAATTTATAATTGGTCGCCAACCTTTAATTGAGTCATTGGAGTCTGGTGCAAATATTGAAAAAATATTGATTCAAAAAAATGCACAAGGAGAAGGTTTAGAAGAGATCAAACAATTCGCTAGAGAGAGAACTATTCCTGTTCAATTGGTTCCAATTGAAAAATTAAATGGTATGACAAAGGCCAATCACCAAGGGGTACTTGCCTTTATATCCAATGTAAAATATTTAGATTTACAAGAAGTGATAGATTTTGTGGTGGCAAAAGGAGAAACGCCATTATTTGTTATGTTAGATGGTGTTACAGATGTAAGAAATATTGGTGCCATCAGTAGAAGTATTCATTGCTGTGGTGCACAAGCCTTAATTATTCCAGACAAAGGAGTTGGTGCTTTAAATGAAGAAGCCTTTAAAAGTAGTGCGGGTGCTTTAGAGCATATCCATGTGGTAAGGGTGAGTAGTTTATTGAAAGCGGTGGATGATTTGCATTTAAACGGCATTCAAGTTTTTACTTCTGAAATGCGTGCAGATAAAAATGTTCACGAGTTGGATTTTAATGTACCATCTTGCATTATTATGGGGGATGAGGGACGTGGCGTTCAGCCTTATTTGGCAAAAGCAGCTGATTATTTTTTCAAAATTCCGATGGCTACTAATTTTGATTCTTTCAATGTTTCGGTAGCGGCAGGAATTGTTTTATATGAAGCAATGAAGCAAAGATTGTTTCCTGTTAAATTATAGGTAGGCATTATGAAATTCAAATTAACATTAGAAGCAAAACCTTCCAAACATACTATTGGGTATGGAGATAAGCTCATGTTAATTGGGTCTTGTTTTACAGAAAACATAGGTAGCAAGTTTGCTGCACATTTATTTACGATTCAGGAGAATCCTTACGGTATTTTATTTAATCCGGTGAGTGTATCCAATACCTTGACTGAGGTCATGGAGGCCAAAAAATATACTGCTGCTGATCTATTTCAATTGAATGAACTATGGCATAGTTGGCAGCACCATAGTAGATTTTCTGCAGTGGATCAAGTAATTGCTTTAACCAAAATCAATGCCTCCATTCAGGAAGCACATGTATTTTTAAAATCAGCCAATCGCTTGGTGATTACTTTGGGGTCTGCATGGTTATATCATTTGACGGAAGCAGCACCATTGGGCCAGGGGCAGGTGGTCGCCAATAACCATAAAGCGCCGGCAACTTATTTTTATAAAACATTGATGCAGCCAGCAATCCTGCTGGAAAATTTACAAGATCTAGTAGCGCGACTGCATACTTTTAATCCTGCCTTGCATATTACTTTTACCATTAGCCCAGTTAGGCATCTAAGAGAAGGCTTGATTGAGAACAATCGAAGTAAAGCGGTTTTAATCCATGCGGTGCATGAATTGGTTGGTTCTAATGAAAAAGTAGATTATTTCCCTGCTTATGAATACGTAATGGATGACTTAAGGGACTATCGATTTTATGCCGAAGATTTAGTGCATCCCAATTTCGCGGCATCTGGTTATGTCTGGGATAAATTAGTTGAGACTTATATGGATGCTCCTACACAGGCCATCATGAAACAGGTGGCTGAACTTCAATTGGCCCTTCAGCATAAACCTTTTTTTGAGGGATCAATAGAACATCAAAAATTCCTGGAAAGCTGTGTTCGAAAAACGACAGATTTGATGGAAGCGCATCCAGCCTTGCCATTACAACCCCATTTAGCATTTTTTAAAGCAGGTATAAGCAAATAATTACTACATTAGTGGTCTAAATTATTGCTATGCGCATTATCCCATTTTTAGTGTCAGCGACGCTTACAGCTGGCCTTGTTTTTACCTTAAATATTCAATTAAAATTAGGTGCAACCAAATCGCCGAGGTTAGGGTATTTTTTATCCCCTCAACACGGGTTTTGGAAAAATGCAGAAAAAATCAATACTAATTTTGATGCCACTATTTTAGCCAACGATTTAAAAGGCGAAGTGGATGTGTATATGGATGATCGTTTGGTGCCGCATATTTATGCAGACCATGATGAGGATGCGTATTATGTACAAGGTTATTTACACGCAAAGAATAGATTATGGCAGATGGATTTTCAAACTCGTGTCGCAGCCGGTAGGTTAAGTGAAATTGCAGGTGCAGATAAATTATCTATCGATCGTTTTTTCAGAAGATTAGGTATGGTCTATGGTGCAGAGCAAACTGAAGCCTACATCAACGAAAACAATCCAGTGATGAAAGCTACTGTGGAAGCTTATACAGCCGGTGTGAATGCTTACTTGAAACAAATGGCTCCAGAAGAGTTGCCCTTTGAATATAAGTTAATGAATTTTGAGCCAGAAAATTGGACCCCTCAAAAAACGTATTTGTTCTTAATGTTTATGTCTTATGATTTAACTGGAAGGTCTGCAAGTGCAGATTTGCAATTAACTAATACAAGAGATTATTTAGGCTATGATCTTTTTGATCAATTGTATACGAATCAACAAGATTCACTAGATCCAATTATTCCAAAAGGCACCGTTTATGCCGATCCGAGTATTGTGCCTGTTAAACCTGCGCAAGCGGATATAGCCTATTTGAAAAAAACGACGAATGTAGATATTGCCAAAGTGGTTGAAACACCGGAAGCGCCAGATCCAAATAATGGAAGTAATAACTGGGCAGTGAGTGGCACTATGACAAAGTCTGGTAGACCTATCGTTTGTAGTGATCCTCATTTGGGCTTGAACCTTCCTTCTTTATGGTATGAAGTTCAAATCACGACACCTACACATAGCACTTATGGTGCAAGTTTTCCAGGATCACCTGCAGTAATCATTGGATTCAATGATAGTTTGGCTTGGGGTGTAACCAATGCGGGCAGAGATGTATTAGATTATTATGAATTGAAATTTAAGGATACCACTCAAAATGAATATTGGTACAATGGGGCATGGAAAGCGGTGACAAAAAGAGTAGAAGTGATTAAGGTGAAAGACAGTGCAGATGTCATTGAAAATATTGCAATGAGTCATTGGGGACCCGTGATGTTTGATGCTTTTTATCAAAATCCACAATCCAAGGGAAGAAATTTAGCAGTAAAGTGGACGGCACATAATCCATCTACAGGTGTAGAGACTTTTTATCAATTAAATCGTGCAAAAAATATTGACGATTATTCAAAAGCGATTCAGTTATGGAAATGTCCTGGTCAAAATTTTGTAGTAGCTACTAAGTCTGGTGATATTGCGATCAAACAACAAGGTGACTTTGTTGCAAGATGGGATAGACAAGGTGATTTTATCATGCCAGGAGAAGATAGTAGTTACGAGTGGCAGGGAATTATTCCTTTTGAAGAAAACCCTATGATAAAAAATCCTGCACGTGGTTTTGTAAGTAGTGCAAATCAAAAGTCAACGGACGCAAGTTATCCTTACTATTTAGGAACCGCAAGTTCATTCCCTTTGTATAGAGGTATTAGCGTGAACCAACAATTAACTGGAATGACGCAAGTGACTGCGCAAGACATGCAGGCGCTGCAAACCAATAATTACAATGTATTTGCAGAACAAGCTAGACCAGCTTTAATGAAATTGATTGATAGAGCAGCATTAAGTAAGGATGCTCAAAGAATGGTACAAACAATGGCAGATTGGAATTTATACAATCATCCTTCTGAGAAAGGCATCACTGTTTTTAAATTAATTTGGGATAGTGTTGAATCTGCGGTTTGGTCGGATGAGTTAGCAGGATCTGTTATTCCATTAACTAAACCTGAAGCATTTGTTTTATTAGATCAAATGAATAGGGACTCCAACTTTAAGGTGGCAGATGATATCAATACCAAGGATAAAGTAGAAACTTTAAAAGAACAAGTGATGGCTGGTATAGAGAAAGCCACTTTGAAATGTGTTGAATTAGAAAAAAATAATCAATTAAGTTGGGAAGCATTCAAAGCAACTCGTGTATTACACTTAACTAAGATTCCAGCGCTAAGCCGTTTGAATTTACCAATAGGTGGAGGTGTCAATATCATCAATGCCACTGGAGAGAACCACGGACCAAGTTGGAGAATGGTGGTGCATTTGACAGATGAAATAGAA
>JBILQZ010000099.1:0-6172 GCA_044372935.1 Sediminibacterium sp.
TTTGTGGACTACTGGGCAGCTGGCAAATATTATAGATTGTTGTTCTTGCCTAAGGAAAAATTGAAGCAACATGAAAGAACAAAATGGCATATTCAATTTAAAAAAGCAGTTGCTTAATTCCTTTTATTCAAATTAAAAAAATAGTCAAATGAAATTTATACTTTCAATCATTTTAGTAGCCTTAGTCACTTTTGCGGTGGGTATTTATGGAAACCTTCCTTGGTGGAGTTTTGTTGTTACGAATTTAATCATCGCTATTGCCTTGCCTATTAAACCCCTTCAATCCTTTTTCGCAGGTGCATTAGGGGTGGGCGCTTTGTGGGCAGGATTAGCCTTTGGTATCGACCTGGCTAATAACCACATCTTATCTACTAAAGTAGCGCAGATACTTCCTTTAGGAGGTTCATATATTGCTTTAATTATAGTGACTGCTATTGTAGGTGCTTTGTTAGGCGGTTTAGCGTCATTAACAGGATCTTTTGTGAGAAAGCCAGAATAAGTCAGCATAATATATTTGGTTGCAATAGCTGATTTTTATCAGCTATTGTTGGTTAAAGAGAAAAATATTTTTATTGTATCTTTGTATCCAATTTGCTTAACCTGTAATTGAGCTTAAATTAAATACCATGGCACAACTGCACAACCGTGTTTCCAACAAAGAGTTGAAACAAAAATTGTACGAAGAAGATTTTGAACGTACTACCATAAGTTTTTATCAATATTTTCCGATCCAAGATCCAGTACATTTTCGAGACGAGATGTACCGTGCTTTAAATGCGATGCAAGTATTTGGACGCATCTATATTGCTACGGAGGGGATCAATGCACAAATCAGTGTACCAACACATTTATTGGAAGTGTTTACAAACTACCTTTATTCATTCCAACCTTTACAAGGAATTCGTTTGAATAAAGCAGTCAATGATAATGGTAAAAGCTTTTGGGTCTTAAAAATAAAAGTAAGAGAAAAGATTGTGGCCGATGGGATCAATGATACTAGTTTTAGTATGGAGAATAAGGGCAAGTATGTCAATGCCCAACAAATGAATAAATTGTTGGAATCTAAAGACACGATCGTGATAGACATGCGCAATCATTATGAGTTCGAAGTGGGCCATTTTGAAAATGCTATTGAAATTCCTTCTGATACCTTTAGAGACCAATTGCCTATGGCGGCAGAGATGATGCAGCCACATAAGGATAAAAATATCATCATGTATTGCACAGGAGGCATACGATGTGAAAAGGCCAGTGCTTATATGTTACATGAAGGGTTTAAAAATGTATTTCATTTAGAAGGCGGTGTGATACATTATGCCAATAAAATAAAAGAAGCTGGACTAGAAAGCAAATTCAAAGGCAAGAACTTTGTCTTTGACGATCGATTAGGTGAAAAAATCACGGAGGATGTCATTGCAAGTTGTCATCAATGTGGTCAACCAGCTGACACGCATACCAATTGTAAAAATGATGCTTGTCATTTACTATTTATACAATGTGAAAACTGTGCAAAGGAATTTGACGGATGTTGCACCTCTGCATGTAAAGAAGTATACCATATGCCATTAGAAGCCCAAGAGGCATTAAGAAAAGGGGTTAAGAAAGGCATGCAGGTCTTCAATAAATCCAAACAAAGACTAAGGCCAAGATTAGGGATAGATATCGAAGTGAAATAAGTGCTAAAGTTGCTTGTATAAAAAATCCCGACTATGGTCGGGATTTTCTTTTATTGTATACCAAGTTGGTGTAAGGCAGTGCTGACTAATTCAAAGGTTTCAGCTTCAGTTTTTGGTTCAGGCTTGAATGCTTCGCCAATTATTTGTTCGTATAATTCGATATATCTTTTAGAGATGGTATCAATCCATGCTGCCGACATGGCTGGCACGGTTTGACCTTCTTTGCCCATAAAGTCGTTTGCAATTAACCATTCGCGCACAAATTCCTTACTCAATTGTTTTTGTTTTTCTTGATTGGCTTGTCTTGCTTCAAAACCATCTGCATAAAAATACCTCGAAGAATCTGGGGTATGAATTTCATCCATTAAATAAATGGTCTCGCCAATTTTACCAAATTCATATTTTGTATCTACTAAAATCAATCCTCTTTTAGCTGCTATTTCTTTGCCTCTGGCAAAAAGGGCTAAGGCATATTTTTCTAAAATCGCCCAGTCGGCTTCAGAGGCCAACCCTTGTGCTATGATTGCTTCTTTAGAAATATCCTCATCATGTCCTTCACTCGCTTTAGTCGATGGAGTGATAATTGGGGTTGGGAAAAAGTCATTCTCTTTTAAGCCTTCAGGGAGGGTAACCCCGCATAAGCTTCGACTGCCTGATTGGTAAGTACGCCAAGCATGACCCACTAAATTGCCTCTAACGACCATTTCTATCTTAAAAGGAGTACATTTTTTACCAATGGCCACATTGGGAGCCGGGGTGTTAATGAGCCAATTAGGGCAAATATCCTTGGTTGCATCCAGCATATAAGCCGCAATCTGGTTTAAAACCTGTCCTTTAAAGGGAATTGGCTTGGGTAAAATGACATCAAATGCAGAGATTCGATCACTGGCTACCATCACAAGTAGTTCATTTTCAATATAATAGACGTCTCTTACCTTGCCATGGTAGGTATTTAATTGGCCTGGGAATGTCATGGGATTCATGCTACGAAAATAAATACTTTAACAGTATTTTGATAATTTTTTCTGTTTTGCTAACAATTTGGTATTTTGCCATACAATTCAATTTAAAAACAATTAATTATGACAAGATTACTAACTCGTTTTGGTCTTTTTTGCGCGGTTGCTTTTACAGCAATTTCTGCAATGGCTCAAAATGCAGGAACAATCGGTGGTACTGTAAAAAATGCATCAAGCGGTGAAACCGTTGCTGCTGTTTCAGTTACAGTAAAAGGTTCATCTGCTGGAACTTATACAGATGACAAAGGAACTTACAAATTAAACGTGTCTCAAAAGGCACCTTATACATTAGTTTTTAGTTCTGTAGGTTTTGAAAACCAAGAAGTAATGGTTAATGCAGGTACCTCAAAAGTAGATGTTAGCTTAAAGCAAGCATACACATTAGGTACTGAAGTTGTTGTTGCCGCTTCGAGAGTTGCAGAGCGTATTTTGGAGTCTCCTGTAACGATTGAAAGAATCAACAATACAACCATCAAAAATGCTCCAGTATCTAACTACTACGACTTATTGGGAACTTTAAAAGGGGTGGACGTAAACGCTGCCAGTTTAACTTTTAAAAGTATCAGTACTAGAGGTTTCAATGGTAGTGGTAACAACCGTTTAAATCAATTGATCGACGGTATGGATAACCAAGCTCCAGGTTTAAACTTCTCTGTAGGTAGTATCGTAGGTTTAACTGAATTAGATGTAGACAATATTGAATTATTGCCTGGTGCCTCTTCTGCATTATATGGTGCAGGTGGTATGAATGGTACTGTTTTGATTAACAGCAAAAACCCATTCAAATACCAAGGTTTGAGCTTTCAAATTAAACAAGGTATCAACCACGTAGATAATAAGCAACGTGCTTTAGCGCCTTTCAAAGATTGGACAGTACGTTGGGCTCAGAAAGTAGGGGATCGTTTTGCTTACAAATTCAGTGTTCAGTATACAGAAGCGGAAGACTGGAGAGCAAATAGTGATCAAAACTATTCTAGAACAACTGGTACACAAAATGGTCAAACCATTCCTGGTACAAGAGCGACTGATCCTAACTATGATGGTGTAAACTTTTATGGTGATGAAACAACTAGTTCTTTAGCAGGCGTAGGTGCTGCTGTAAAAAGCGGTGTTTTGGCTTCTTTAGTAGGTGCTTATGGTACTACTATGGGAACTGCTACTTTTAACAGTTTATATAATGCAGCTGCATTGTATCCAACTTTAGCTTCTTACCAAGCATTCTTAACTGGTGCTGGTGGTGCTGCTTTAGGTGCAAACGCTGCTTTCTTATATGGTGACAAGAGAGGCTATTTCTCTGGTGTGAATGTAAGTAGAACAGGTTATGCGGAAAAAGACATCATTGATCCAACTGCTTTGAACGTGAAGTTTCAAGGATCTATGCATTATAAGATCAATGACAACGTAGAAGCTTCTATTGCTGCTTACCATGGTTTTGGTAACACAGTGTATACAGGAAGTGACCGTTATTCATTGAAGGATTTAAGAATGGGTCAATACAAGGCGGAGTTAAAGTCTAAAAACTGGTACTTAAGAGCTTATACTACTTTAGAAAACTCTGGTGCATCTTTCAACTCTACCATTGCTGCACGTTATTTCAACGAAGCATGGAAGCCTAGTACAACTTGGTATCCTACTTATGCTGCAACTTATGCTACTTTATTAAGTGCTGGTATGAATCAACCAGCTGCACATGCTGGTGCAAGAGCAAATGCTGATATTGGCAGACCTACTGGTTTTATTGCCAACAATCCATTATTCCAAAATTTAGTGAATACACCAATTTCAAGAGGTGGTGCGATGTTCTTAGACCGTTCTTCTTTACGTGTATTTGAAGGTCAATACAACTTGACTGAAGCTTTTGGCTTAGCTAAATACAATGCAGACTTCTTAGTAGGTGCTAGCACAAGACAATATTTATTGAACTCTCAAGGTACTTTGTTTGCAGATACTGCAGCAAAGATCAAAGTGAACGAAACTGGCGCTTATGCTCAATTATCTAAGCGTTTCTTAGATGATTTATTGAAGTTCTCAGTTTCTGCTCGTTACGATAAAAATGACAACTTTAAAGGTCGTTTTACTCCAAGAGCTTCATTGGTAGTTAAATTAGAAGAAGATCATAATTTACGTGTTTCTTATCAAACAGCTTACCGTTTCCCAACGACTCAAAACCAATGGATCAACTTGTTGATTGGTGGTGGTACAAGATTAATGGGTGGTTTGCCACAATTGAGAAATTACTACAATTTCAATACGAACCCAGCCTATTCTTTAGCGAGTGTGAATGCCTTTGGTGCTTCTGCATTAGCAGGTGCTCCAAACCCAGGATTGCTTAAAGTACAGGAATTCCCAGAATTCAAGCCTGAGTCTATGAGCTCTTTTGAAGTGGGTTATAAGGGTTTAATTGCTAAAAAATTAATGATTGACTTCTATTACTATTTTGGTCAATACGAAAACTTTATCAGCGGTGTAACAGTATTACAATCAAGAAATGCTACTGCTCCTAGTCCATTAGATGTATTAGATGCAAACAAGCGTATTGCTTACAGTATTTCTACTAATGCTAAACAAGAAGTTAAAACTTCAGGATGGGGTCTTTCTTTAGACTATATCTTGCCAGCAAACTTTACGGTATCTAGTAGCATTTATGGCGATAAAATTGGTGGTTTACAAGAAGGATTCATTTCTTACTTTAATACGCCAAAAATGAGAGCCAATGTGGGCTTAAGCAATAGCGGTTTTGCAATTAAGAACCGTTTAGGTTTTAGCGCAAACTACCGTTACCAAGATGGCTTTACTTATGAAGGTACATTCGGCGTAGGTGAAGTATCAGCTTATAACACATTAGATGCGGTATTAACGTACAAATTACCTAAGATCAAGTCTTTGATCAAAGCAGGTGGTACCAATATTATGAACACTTATTATAACACAGCTTTTGGTAGTCCAACAATTGGCGGATTGTACTATGTAAGCTTTACATATAACGTGTTTTAAGGAACTGAGATGGGTTAGTTCTAGGATCCCTTCCCGATTTTCGGGAGGGGATTTTTTTTACCCAAAGAAGTACATAATTACTTGATAAACGCTATTTTTGCATTTCAATAATAAAACCGATTTTTCATGCGATCAATAGCCTTTAGAGAAGCATTACGCGAAGCGATGAATGAAGAGATGAGAAGAGACGAGCGCGTATTTTTAATGGGAGAAGAAGTAGCAGAATACAATGGTGCCTACAAAGTAAGCCAAGGAATGTTGGCTGAGTTTGGCCCAAAAAGAGTCATTGATACACCTATTTCTGAATTAGGTTTCACTGCAGTTGCCGTAGGTGCAGCTCAAAATGGTTTAAGACCAATTGTTGAGTTCATGACTTGGAACTTTGCAGTATTGCCATTGGATCAAATTTTAAATACGGCAAGTAAAATGTTGGCGATGAGTGGTGGTCAAATTGGTTGTCCAATTGTAATGCGCGGTCCTAAT
>JBILQZ010000028.1:0-15047 GCA_044372935.1 Sediminibacterium sp.
CTAATCTATCGACGCAAGATCAATTTGAGGCATTAAAACCTATCATGCATGAAAAATTAGACCTGTTCTTTAGGGAAAAATTAACTGCGAAAATGCCCATGATCTCTATGTTCATTGGAGATAAAACGATCGAAGAATTAAAAGCGGTATTTATGGAAGAGCTTGAATTACTCTTTCCTGAATTAATGAACTCATATAGCGGTAATTTAAATCAACTCATTCAGCAACAGTGGCAATTACATCTGCGTTCGATGCTACTGAAAAAAGTGACTGAAGCAACGATTCCTTTAAGGTGGATTGCTTTCGGATTAGGGATTATTTGGGGATTAATGCTTATCCTACTTCTTCCCTCTATTTAACCGCTTATACTATACAGCGCGCTTTCTTCAAACTTTAAGCCGAATTTTGTGTTATTGGTTAAACAGAAATGAATTCAAATGGTCTTATAGACCACAATATAAAATATGAAAAAAGGATTATTATTATTCGGGGCATTATGTCTACAAATTGCCTTATTTGCTCAGATACCAACAGGTCGTCCAGCAGGCGCTGGAGGCCAAAATATGGGTCATTTTTATGGGAAAGTGGTGGATGCGAACAAAAAAGGCATTGATGGAGCAAGTGTTCAACTAAAAGGGAGCAAATTTGATCCTACAACCAAAAAAGCGACCGAAGTGATTTTGGGCACTATGATCACTGCTGCGAATGGTGATTTTAGCTTTGACAACTTAGCAGTAATGGGAAATTTCAAATTAATCATCTCGGGCCTAGGTTATAAGAAATTAGAAAAGCAAATAAGTTTTAATCTAAAGCCCAATGGCAACCCTCAGGATATGATGGCGATGGTGGATAAAGATTTAGGTAATATAAAACTAGAAGAAGATCCAACTCAATTACAAAGTGTGACTGTAACAAGTTCAGCAAAACCACAATTCGAGATGGGCATTGATCGAAAAATTTTCAATGTAGATAAGAACTTGGCGAGTACAGGACAAACTGCTGTCGAGGTGATGAAAAATATTCCGAACTTAAACGTGGACATTGATGGTAATGTGACTTTAAGAAATGCCACACCTACTTTATTAATTGACAATCGACCAACCACTTTAACAATGGATCAGATCCCTTCTGACATCATTGATAGAGTTGAAATTATCACCAACCCTTCTGCCAAGTATGATGCTTCAGGTGGCAATGCAGGTATATTAAATATAGTTTTAAAGAAGAATAAAAAGAATGGATACAATGGTGGATTAAGAACTGGCGTGGATATGAGAGGTAAATTTAATGGGGGTGGTGATTTGAACTTAAGAACCAATAAAATTAATTTCTCTACAAGTGCCAATGTTAGAAACAGTAAGTCTATCAGTACAATTGACAATGACAGAGACCTTCTTTTAACAGCCATCCCAACTAGCATCAGTACCTACACAGACAATGTGGGCTTAAGTGCTTTTTCTTTTTACAGAGCGGGCTTCGATTACTTAATTGATAACCGAAATACTTTTTCAGTTTTTGGAAATATCGTAAAAGGAGATTTTGAAAACGCATCTACCCAAAGAATAGATTCAATATTGAATGGCGTTAACAATAACAATAATATTAAACTTGATAATAATTCTATCTTTTCATTTTTAAACAAAGGAACTCAAGCAAGCTTTAAGCATTTGTTTGCAGAAATTGGTCACGAGTTAAGTGCTGATTTTAATTACAACGAAAGCAACAATGACAATAACTCTTTCATCAATTCCTCTATTATTAATCAAAGAACGAGTGGTTCTGGTAATAACAAAAATTATACTTCGAATATTGATTATGAAAGATTATTCAAAAATAATACCAAGTTTGAAGCGGGTGTAAGAATGAATAATCGAAACGAATTCAATGCAAGAGATCAATACAGAAACGAAATCTTGGTGAATAGCATTAGTAATCAACTTAAATACAGTGAGCAAATTTTAGCGGCTTACACCAATTTAGGAGGTAAAAAGAATAACCTTAGTTATCAACTAGGTTTTAGAGTAGAAAATAGAGACTATACGGTGAATGTTTTGAATAAGCAAGGACAAGACTCTTTAGAATCCATTATTAAATTGCCTATTTCATTATTCCCCAGCGCCTTTTTGAGCTATAAATTGAATGATAAAAACGATGTTCAATTCAACTATTCAAAGAGAATCAATGCACCGAATCCTTTCCAATTACAACCTTTTGCAGACTACTCAGACCCATTGAACATCTCTGTAGGTAATCCAAAATTGAAACCTCAGTTTACGCATTCATTTGAAGTGGCTTATAACAATGTCTACAAAAAGGGATCTAACTTATTAGTGACTGCTTATTATAAATATAGTACCGACCTTATTACTAACTATATCTATAAAGACATCAACCCGATTAATAACGATAGTGCCTTTTATAGTTCATTCATCAATGCCAACACTTCTAAAGTATATGGTTTGGAAATAAGTAATAAAACAACTATCACTAAATGGTGGGATGTGAACCTAAGTTTTAACTTATTCAAATCCGAAATCAATGCAACCATTCCTGGTCAAGATGTCAACAACAACTTAACCAGCTGGTTCAGTAAAATGAACAATAACTTTAAAATTGTAAAAGGATTGTCATTACAATTTAGTGGGCAGTACCAAGCTAAAACAATCCTCCCTCCAGGTGGTAACTCAGGTGGCGGTGGCGGAAGAGGTGGCGGTGGATTTGGTGGTGGCGGCTTTGGCGGACCTCAATCTACTGCGCAAGGGTATAACTTACCTAACTATGAATTTGATATCGCTATCCGAAAAGATTGGACCTTTAAAGAAGGTAAAACAGCCTCTTTAACCTTTAGTGTAAGTGACGTATTTAAGACTAGGGTAAATCAAACTTATTCAGAGAGTTTATATTTTGTACAAAACGTAACGAGAACAAGAGATCAACAATTTTTTAGATTAAACTTCTCTTATCGATTTGGCAAATTCGATGTGAATTTATTAAGAAGAAAGAGTACGAAGATGCAGGAAGGCGGCGGCGGAATGGACCAAATGCAACAATAATTATTTAGCGGTTTTACCCTCTAACATAGGAACAAAAGAGAATGCTTCAAAGGATTCTCTTTTTTCTTTTCCATCCTTTTTCTTGGTCAAGCGCATCATTCTTTGTGCTGCACCAGCTTCATCCAAAGGAATGATCATTTTGCCATTCACTTTTAATTGCGCCCATAATTTTTCTGGCACTTTTGGAGCAGCTGCGGTGATCAATATTTTATCAAAGGGTGCCAAGTCTGGCAATCCCTCAAAGCCATCCCCAAAAAAGAATTGTACCTGAGGGTACTGTTCTTTGAAAAGATAAAATGGCGTGAGATCAAACAATTGCTTTTGTCTTTCTATAGTAAATACTTTTGCTCCCATTGCAGCTAGGACAGTGGTTTGGTACATACTACCCGTTCCAATTTCTAATACTTTTTCACCCGGCTTTATTTGAAGCAATTGCGTTTGATACGCAACAGTGTAGGGTTGTGAAATAGTTTGATCTGCAGCAATAGGAAAAGCACGATCCTCATATGCAATCCTGTCAAAAGCAGAGTCTAAAAAGAAATGCCTTGGAATTGACCCAATTGCGTCGAGCACTTTTTCGTCGGTAATACCCTTTGTACTTAATAATGCTACCAATTGCTTGCGTAATCCTTTATGCAAGTAGGCATCTTCTAATTTTCGCATGCTTGTTTTAATTTAATTGCATAGCAGCAATGATGGTGTTTATCTTATCCTTCAATTGCGCATACACTGCATCAAATGATGCCCTATCTTTTAAATTAGCGTTGACACTAAAATAGAATTTGATTTTTGGCTCTGTGCCACTAGGTCTTGCTGAAATTTTTGTACCGTCTTGGGTCACAAATTGCAATACATTACTTTTTGGCAAGGCTATCTTCGTTTTTTCACCTGTCACTAAATTCGTGTTCTCTTGTAATTGATAATCTAACAAAGTAGTTACTTGCATGCCCGCAATAGTAGCAGGTGGATTATTTCTGTACCCCTCCATCATGTCAGCAATTTCTTGTTGCCCATTCATACCCTTCTTAGTAATGCTAATAAGGTGTTCGTAGTAGAATCCATATTGAATGTATAATTCTATCATCTTATCAAATAAAGACCTGCCTTTGCTCTTTTCATACGCAGCCATTTCACACAATAAAGCGACCGCACTAATAGCATCTTTGTCTCTAATTTGATCCCCAATCATTAAGCCAAAACTCTCTTCTCCACCTATGATATAATTTTCTTTGCCTTCTTTTTCTTTAATCAATTCTGCGATCCACTTGAATCCTGTTAATACATTATAACAAGTCACGTTATTTTGCCTTGCTACTTCATTGATCATTTCGGTCGTAACAATGGTAGTGATTACCATGTCCTTTGGCGTAGCGATCCCTTTTGCTTTTCTAGCTTCCATCATATAGGCAAAAGCCAATACAGCGGTTTGATTGCCATTCATTAAAACCCATTCGCCTTGATGATTTTTAACGCCAATACCTACTCTATCTGCATCTGGGTCTGTCCCCAATAAAATATCTGCATCCAAAGCTTTCGCTTTCGCTAAACCAATACTCATGGTCTCACTTTCTTCGGGATTTGGATAAGCTACTGTCGGGAAGTTACCATCCGGGGTAGCTTGTTCTTCTACCACCTGCACATTGGTAAAACCATAGGCTGCCAATACTTTTGGCACCAAAGTAATACCGGTGCCATGTATCGGTGTATAGACAATTTTTAAATCCTTTTGCTCTGCAATCACTTCTGGATATACGCTTAGAGAAGTCAGCATCTTGATATATGCATCGTCCATTGAAGCGCCAATAAGCTCTATCAATGCATCTCCACCTGTCCACTTCACTTCTTCTAAAGACTGGATCGCCTCTACTTCGGTAATAACATTTTTGTCATGCGGAGGTACCAATTGTCCCCCATCCTGCCAATAGGCTTTATAGCCATTGTATTCTTTCGGATTATGAGAAGCAGTACATACCACACCCCCCTTGCATTTTAAATTACGAATCGCAAAGCTCAACTCTGGAGTGGGCCTTAATGCTTCAAACAAATAGACCTTAATGCCATTGGCCGCAAATACTTGAGCCGTAGTTTCCGCTAAAAATCTTGAATTATTTCGACTATCATGGCCTACTGCTACAGCAATAGACTCGTTTGGATAGGTTTTTAAAAGATAATTAGAAAAGCCTTGCGTGGCCATCCCGATAGTGTATTTGTTCACTCTATTGGTTCCCACACCCATGATGCCCCTTAGTCCACCTGTGCCAAATTCAAGATTTCTATAAAAAGCATCTTGCAAAGCGTCAGGGTTATTCTTTTGTAAAGAAACAATCTCTTCTTTGGTAGCCGCATCGTAATTACCGTCTAACCAGCTTGCAATTTTTTGATCTATCGCTTGACTCATATTGGAACTAATTTAAATTCATCTAGAATGGTGGCAAATTAAATAATTCTGCTTAAAAAAGCCCATAAATCCCTCATTAGTTTGGACTTTGATTGTGTATTATTTGAGGGTATTTTACGTACGAGACTAAAGGAAATGGAGTAAATTCGTGTCTCAGTCAAATTACAATTCATCATGGCATTCATTAGCGGCATTATTTTTCTTATTGTATCGATCATAGCCTTCTACATTTTTGCAAAAAAATTGTTAGCGATTAAAAGAAATATTCAATTAGGTCGTCCTGTTGATTTAAATGACCAACCCTTGGCTAGATGGAAAAATGTTTTTTTATTGGCATTGGGTCAAAAGAAAATGTTTCGCAATATCCCAGTTGCCTTATTGCATTTGATCGTTTATGTTGGCTTTATTATCATCAATATAGAATTATTAGAAATCATCATTGATGGTCTATTTGGCACCCATCGATTTTTCGAACCCTTCCTTGGCGCTTGTTACCCTTTTTTAATCAATAGTTTTGAAGTATTGGCCGCATTGGTTTTGGTTGCTTGTGTAGTATTCTTAACAAGAAGAAATATTTTTAAATTAAAAAGATTCATAAGCAATGACCTTGCTGGATGGCCAAGGACGGACGCGAACTTAATCTTGGTGATTGAAATCGTTTTAATGAGTTTGTTTTTAATCATGAATGCGGCAGATCCAGCAGCGAATTTCGTGATCTCGTCTTCCTTAAAACCAATGTTTAGCAACTTTAGTACACACCAATTGCACCTTATTGAACAAGCTGCTTGGTGGTTACATATTCTTGGCATTTATGCCTTCATGAATTACTTGCCTTACTCTAAACACTTACATATTGTTCTTGCTTTCCCTAATGCTTATTATGCTTCCTTAGAACCAAAAGGCAAAATGCACAATATGGAAGCTGTTCAAAATGAAGTATTGTACGCAATGCAACCTGAATTAGCGCCTGCCAATGCAGCAGCTCCAGAAAAATTTGGCGCCAAAGACGTCATGGATTTAAGTTGGAAAAATTTAATGGATGCGTATAGTTGCACAGAGTGTGGAAGATGTAGTGCCGCTTGCCCTGCTAATAGTACGGGTAAATTATTAAGTCCTAGAAAAATCATGATGGATACAAGAGATCGTCTTGAAGCGGTAGGAAAAAATATCGACCAGAACGGTCAATTCGTAGACGATGGCAAATCTTTATTGAACGATTACATTACAGTAGAAGAGTTAAGGGCTTGTACCACTTGTAATGCCTGCGTTGAAGAATGTCCTGTAAGCATCTCGCCGTTAGACATTATAGTAGAACTTAGGAGATCCTTAATTATGGAAGACAGCAATGCCCCAGCAGAATGGAATGGCATGTTTAGTAATATTGAAAACAATTTTGCTCCTTGGAAATTCGCTCCAGATGATAGAGACGCATGGACAAAGCAATCTTAAAATAAAATACGATGAAAGTAATGACAATGGCAGAGATGATGGCAGCTGGTACAAAACCAGAAGTGCTATTTTGGGTTGGGTGTGCTGGAAGCTTTGATCAAAGAGCTCAAAAAATAACCAAAGCATTTGCAACCATCTTAGACAAAGCTGGTGTAGTATATGCTATTTTAGGTAAAGAAGAAGCTTGTACAGGAGACCCTGCAAGAAGGGCTGGTAATGAATTTATGTTTCAGATGATGGCTTACCAGAATATTCAAGTAATGAATGCCTATGAAATTAAAAAGATTGTAACCACCTGTCCTCATTGTTTTAATACATTAAAAAATGAGTACCCTGCTTTAGGCGGTAATTATGATGTGATACACCATACGCAGTTTTTACAGGAATTAATTGAAACCGGAAAGATCAAAATTTCGGATAGCAATGAATGGAAAGGGAAAACCATCACGTACCATGATAGTTGCTATTTAGGCAGGGCCAATGATATCTACGAAGCGCCAAGAAAAGTATTGGAAAGTTTAGACGTTGAATTAAAAGAAATGCGCAGGTGCAAGTCTAAAGGACTTTGTTGCGGTGCTGGTGGCGCACAAATGTTTAAAGAAGAAGAGAAAGGTACAGTTAGAATCAACATGGACCGAGCAGATGAAGCCATCGAAACAAAAGCAGACCTTGTAGCGAGTGCTTGTCCATTTTGTAATACCATGATGACGGATGGTATTAAGAATAGAAATGAAGAAGTTAAAACAGAAGTATTAGATATCGCAGAAATTATTGCACAAGCCATTCAAAAAGATTAATATGGTTGATTTACCAACAATCCTTCCTAAAAATTTCGACCCTCAGTCTAGAGTTTGGGTCTACCAAGCAAACAGGATGTTTACCATGGGCGAAATTTTTGAATTAGAACCTTTATTAGAAGATTTTGTTGCCAGCTGGAAAAGTCACGGCGCAAAAGTAAAAGGTTATGCTACGGTTTTATATGGCCAATTCATCCTTATCATGGCAGACGAGACAGCCACTACTGTTGGAGGATGTAGCACAGATAGTTCTGTACACTTGATTAAAGCCATTGAACAACTAACCGGCGTGCAAATGTTCAATAGAACCTTATTGGCTTTTTATATCAAAGACAAAGTGCAAACCGTACCACAAGCCCAATTGAATTACGCTTTAGAAAATGGCTTGTTAACAATGGATACCCTTTATTTTAATAATTTAGTCCATACCAAGGCTACCCTCGAATCAGATTGGTTACAACCCATTTCAAAAAGTTGGTTAGCTAAAACAGTTACAGTTAAATAATAAAAGATGAGCAACTATATTGTTTATGCTATCCCAAATTGCAACACGGTCAAAAAGGCATTGGATTGGCTAAAGAAAAACAAGATTGATTTCGATTTTCACGATTATAAAAAACAAGGTATCACGAGTACACAACTCACCAATTGGATCAAACAAATTGGTTGGGAAGCCTTACTCAATAAAAAAGGAACTACTTGGAAATTGTTAGGCCCAGAAGTACAAGCCACCGTTACCAATCAAAAGGCAGCCATTGCATTGATGGCAGAAAAAACATCTGTTATTCGTCGCCCATTGATAGAACAGAATGGGAAGATTATTGCATTGGGTTTTGACGAACAAGAATACAAGCGACTATTTTAAAACAGTCGCTAAGAATTTATCTAAATCAGCTCCTCTAAGGTCTCTAGCTACAATTTTACCAGCCGGATCAATTAAAAAACTTGCTGGGATACTTTGAATACCAAATTGAGCAGCTACTGCATTGTTCCAATATTTTAAATCACTTACATGGTTCCAAGCAAGGCCATCTTTCTTGATTGCCTCTAACCACCTGCCTTTATCCTGGTCTAAAGAAACACCAAGGACTGTGAAGTTTTTAGTTTTAAATTTATTGAAGGCTTTTACGATATTTGGATTCTCTGCTCTACATGGACCACACCAACTTGCCCAAAAATCAACTAATACATATTTACCTCTTAAAGAAGATAATTTAAAAGCTTTGCCATTGATGTCATTCTGTGTAAAATCAGGAAGTAATGAGCCAATTTGGCCAAATGCCGAAGAAGCAATTGTCTTATCGATGAATTCAGCAAATGGACCTTGCTTTGCAGATCCTTCTAAGCTTTCATAGATCGTTGCTAAATTATCTTTTACTTCAGGAAAAATATTAGAGAATTGCAATAACATTAAAGTCGTTACTGGTGAGCCTGCATGTGTCTTACTTAAACTAGTAAATGTCGCAATAATTTCTTTTGACTGCAAAGTAGCGACTTGATTTAAAGAATCTTTTTTAGTAGCATTCTTTTCTTGACTAACAGCTTGCATGTTCATTACATAGGGCATCATTTTTGGATTCAATGCTTCCATGTATAATTTATACACATCATGACTTACTGACCCAGTCACATTAGCCGCTGACATATTTTGTGCATCTCCTTCTACCAACACATTTTCATTGCCTACAAACAGGGGTAATTTTTGTGCAATACCGTCAATGCTCAATACGATTAAACTTGAATAGGGCACTTGTGTTTGAAGCGTAAAGACACCCCCTACAGCTTTACTTGCAGTCAACTCTTTATTAGAAACACCATCTATTAATACCACATTAGCTGAATCTTTTACATTCGCTAGTTTACCTTGAATATGCAAAGACTGTGCATTCAAAATTGGGCTTGCTAATAGCATTGCGAAAGCGATTATGTTTCTTTTCATAGTAGTTGGATACTTTATTAGGTTCAAATATAGAAATTATATGTGGTTTAAGGACTAGGACTTATGTCTGTTTTCTAAAATTTTAACCACATCCTTTAATTTAAAGCCTTTGGCTTGCAAAAGCATTAGATAATGAAAGAGCAGGTCAGCCGCTTCCTCTTTGAATAAGCCCTCATTTTCATCCTTGGCTTCTATCACCAATTCAACCGCTTCCTCACCCACTTTTTGTGCAATTTTATTGATGCCTTTGGCAAATAAACTAGCGACATAGGAACTATCAGGTGCCGCATTTCTTCTTTGATGAATGACCTCTTCTAGATGGGCAATGAAACCAAGTCCTTCCAAATTATTTTCATTTCCCCAACAGGTATCCGTTCCTGTATGACATACTGGACCCAATGGACTAGCTTGTATCAAGAGGGTATCTTGATCACAATCTAATGCCATACTCATATAATTCAAATGGTGTCCACTTTCCTCCCCCTTGGTCCATAACCTGTTTTTGGAGCGACTGAAAAAGGTAACTTTTTTCAAAGACAGGGTTGCATCCACTGCGGCTTGATTCATAAAGCCCAACATCAATACATTTTTTGTTTGGGCATCTTGCACAATCGCAGGAACTAGTCCGTCAGCGTATTTTTTAAAATCTATATTCATAATTGTGTATTTATTAAGTCGATTGTTTTTTATCGATATTCTTTATCATTTTTTATTTATTTTCTAATCCTACTTTTTATATTTTATTTTACTCCTATAACCTTATTGGGATGCCCTGCCCATGTAAATACATTTTTAAATCTGGGATGGCGATTTCCTTATAATGAAAAATACTCGCGGCCAAGGCTGCGTCTGCTTTTCCTAGAGTAAAAACATCTAAAAAATGCGCATTAGTTCCACCGCCACCAGATGCGATAATGGGCACAGGCAAACTTTCTGCTAATTGTGCCGTAATTTCTAAAGCAAAGCCTTGCTTGGTTCCATCATGATTCATAGAGGTTAGTAAAATTTCTCCTACGCCCAGGTCCACAGCCTCTTTTGCCCAGTCGATCACCAATTTATCTGTTTTGGTTCTACCTCCATTTAAATACACATACCAATTGTTATCTGCTTCACATTTTGCATCTATCGCTAAGACCACACACTGACTTCCGAAGTTTTTCGCAAAACGACTGATTGTAGTAGGATCCAAAAATGCTGCTGTATTGATTGAAATTTTGTCTGCGCCATTTTGCAATAACAGGCTAACATCTTCTTCTGTCTTGATTCCTCCACCCACTGTGAAGGGAATATTAATGCGCTGTGCTATTTTGTTTACTAAAGCAGATAGCGTTTTTCGTTTTTCTACCGTTGCCGTGATGTCTAAAAACACCAATTCATCTGCACCCTGACTTGCATAAAACGCAGCTAATTCAACTGGATCTCCTGCATCGCGAATTTGTTCAAAATTGATGCCTTTGACAGTGCGTCCATCTTTAATATCTAAACAGGGTATGATTCGTTTTGTTAACATAATTTCATCTTATAAACACCCATTTTACTGGGCAGGTTTGGGCTTCTAAAATTTGGAGAGTTCGGATAAACTAATTTTGTTTTCATAAATGGCCTTACCCACTATAGCTGCAGCACAACCTATTTTCCTCAAATCTTCAAGATCTTGTAACTTACTTACTCCACCGCTAGCAATCAATTGCAAATTTGGAAATTGTGCAATTACTTTTTGATACAATGCCAAAGATGGTCCTTCTAATTTTCCATCTTTCTGAATATCAGTGCAAAAAAGTTGGGTAACGCCTTTTTGGATATAAGATTCAATAAAATCATAGAGGTCAATATTGGTTTTTTCTATCCAACCTCCCACTGCAATTTTTTCTTCGAATACATCTGCCCCTAGCATAAAAACACTTGCACCATAACGAGCAATCCATGCTTCAAATAATACCCTATTATTCACTGCAAGGCTACCAATAGTCGCATACTTTGCACCCGTGTCTATCACCGTCTTTAAAGTCGCTTCTGTTTTAATACCCCCGCCAAAATCGATTGCTAAATTTGTTTTATTTGCAATTTTTTCCAACACTTTCCAATTGACCACCTCCCCTGCTTTTGCGCCATCTAAATCTACCAAATGTAAACGCATTAAGCCCACCCCTTCAAATTGTTTGGCCACTTCTAGTGGATCTTCGTTGTATATTTTCTTTTGCGCATAATCTCCTTCCGTCAATCTAACGCATTTTCCTTCAATGATATCTATAGCTGGTATTATTTGCATTGTATAGCGATTATAGCGTTAAAAAATTTTGTAAAATTTGTGCCCCAATCGAAGCTGATTTTTCAGGATGAAACTGTACCCCGTAAAAATTATTTTTTTGAAGTGCACTACTATAGTCTTGAATGTAATTGGTTGTGGCAATCGTATTGGGCCCTATGCCCGCATAATAACTATGTACAAAATAGGCATAACTGTTTTCCTCTATCCCCTTAAACAAATCAGACTTAAATTGACCAATGGTATTCCATCCCATTTGAGGTACTTTCACTGTTATATCATTCGAATTGAACAATTCCACTTGTTCTTCAAAAATACCCAAGCAGGTAGTTTTGTTTTCTGCCGAATACTGGCACATCAATTGCATGCCCAAACAAATACCTAATACGGGTTGTTTTAAAGAAAGAAGGACTTGATCTAAATTTCTTTCCTTAAGGTAGGCCATCGCCGAACTTGCTTCACCTACACCAGGAAATAAGACTTTATCCGCTGCTTGAATCGTCGCAGGGTCATCCGTCACCGTAGCAGTTACGCCTAGTCTTTCTAGTGCGTAAAGAACAGATTGTATATTGCCTGCATTGTATTGTATGATCGATACCTTCATATTACTTATATAATTTTTAGCTTGCCAATACCCCATTTAAAAATTTAGCAGTAGTCGCGTCTACGGTTTCCCCCATCAATTGTCCTTTAGATAAAGCTTGGATATAGGCAGAACCAATTATAGCCCCATTGGTATAGGCCGTCACTGCATCAAAACTTGCCTTGTCTTTAATCCCAAATCCTACCAATATTGGATTTTTTAATTGCATTGATTTCAATCGTTCTAAGTAGATAGCCGCTTTAGAAAAATCATTCGCTGTACCTGTCGTTGCGGATGCACTTACTGCATATAAAAACCCTGAACTTAAGGCATCTAATTTTCTTAACCTTACTTCAGGTGTTTCAGGTGTCACTAAAAAAATAAAATCTAAATTGTTTTGTTCTAAGATAGCACCATACACATTTTCAAATTCAAGCATAGGTAAATCAGGCAAAATAAATCCATCTACGCCAACCGCTTTTGCTTTTTTGCAAAATGCCTCAAACCCATATTGTAAAATTGGATTCATATAGCCCATCAACACCACAGGAATATGAATACTTGATCGCATCGTTGCTAATTGATCAAATAAAGTATCAATGGTCATGCCATTGGACAAAGCGATCATGCTGCTATTTTGTATAACTTCCCCATCTGCTAATGGATCACTATAGGGCATTCCCAATTCAATAATATCAGCGCCATTTTTTTGTAAGCTCTCCATTACCTCTAGCGTGCTATTTAAATGAGGATATCCTGCGGTACAGTACACATTTAAAACACGCTCACTTTTTTGTTTGAATAAATCAACTAACCTTGACATAATTTTTATTTTATTTTAAATCCATAGCCTGCATATAAGTTGCCAAATCTTTGTCCCCTCTTCCACTCAAGCAAACGATGACCACATCTGTTGGCTTAAGCTTTAATTTAGGCAAAACCGCAAATGCATGGGCTGTTTCTAAAGCAGGAATAATCCCCTCAATTTGAGATAAATGAAAAGCCCATTGAATTGCTTCTTCGTCTGTGGCACTCATGAAGTTGCCTCTTTTACTTTCGTATAAAAAAGCATGCAATGGTCCAATACCTGGATAGTCTAAACCAGCTGAAATACTATGAGGCTCTACCACTTGACCATCTTTAGTTTGCATTACAATACTTTTACTACCGTGCAAAATGCCAGTACTACCTAATTGAGTCGTTGCGGCACTCATGCCTGAATGTACACCATGGCCTGCCGCTTCTAC
Organism: Sediminibacterium sp.; assembly: GCA_044372935.1. Classification (GTDB taxonomy): domain Bacteria; phylum Bacteroidota; class Bacteroidia; order Chitinophagales; family Chitinophagaceae; genus Sediminibacterium. The sequence continues at coordinate 13,733 of JBILQZ010000028.1, forward strand.
CGCCACTAATTCAACAGTTGGTTCATTTAAATAATGATAAAAGGCCCCCGCTGCATTGCTTCCTCCACCTACGCAAGCCACTACATGCGTTGGTAAAGCAGTGCCAGTTTTATCTTTTAATTGGGTACGCATTTCTGCACTAATCACACTCTGAAAACGTGCCACCATATCTGGGTAAGGATGCGGCCCCACGACACTACCAATAATATAATGTGTCGTATCTGGCTCATTGATCCAGGCACGAATGGCTTCATTGGTTGCATCTTTTAATGTTTTACTACCACTCGTTGCAGGCACTACTTTTGCGCCCAACATTTTCATCCTTGCTACATTCGGCGCTTGTCTTTCTATATCTTTTTCACCCATATACACCACACATTCCATGCCTTTTAAAGCACATACAGTAGCTGTTGCCACACCATGTTGACCAGCGCCCGTTTCTGCAATAATTTTTTTCTTGCCCAGTCTTTGTGCTAAAATAATTTGCCCGATGGTATTGTTAATTTTATGTGCACCTGTATGACATAGGTCTTCGCGTTTTAAATAAATGGTTGCGCCTATCTCTTCACTTAATCTTGCTGCATAAAATAATGGCGTTGGTCTACCCACATAATCTTTCAGCAAAGCATCTACTTCTGCTTTAAATGCAGGGTCATTCATAATCTGCAAGTACTGATTTTTCAATGTCTCTACATTGCTGTATAACATTTCGGGAATATACGCGCCACCAAAGTCGCCATAATAGCCCTCTTCACTAGGTACCTGATAATCGATAGACTGGTTAAATAAATGCATGTATAAATTTTTTAATTTTTTCTAAATTTTTCAACCCTGGCTCTAATTCAAATTGACTATTGATATCCAAAGCAATTAAAGAGGCCCCCGCTTTGGTTTTTTCCATCACTTGTACTCCTTGCACATCATTTGGTCCAATCCCTCCACTTAAAAAATAAGGCTTAGAAATAGTAGTTCCTTTGATTAACTCCCAATTAAAATGCCTACCCGTTCCTCCATATAAAACACTATCCGTATCAAATAAAAAATAATCCACTTCATTTTCATAAGGCGCAAAATCGGGCACTGCAGCGCCTACTCTAAATACCTTTACTACTTTTACCTGCTGATGCACAGCTGCGCAATAGGCAGGTGTTTCATCTCCATGCAATTGCACTAGATCCAAACCTGCTGCTTGTACAATCGACAACAATTCGTCTAAAGGCATATCAACAAATACGCCTACTTTTTTTGCCTGGCTTGGCTTGAACATGGAAAGCTCCTCTAGGCTCCTATCTTTTAGGGCATAACGTTTAGAAGC
>JBILQZ010000161.1:0-4046 GCA_044372935.1 Sediminibacterium sp.
AATTAAGTCGTATAAATTACCCGCTCTGTGGCTAATGATTTTGCTGTCTGGATGACCATCGTTATCAAGTACTTGCATTTCGGGACCTGTATGCCAAGTATTCTTATATTTTGTTGGGTCGTTTTGCACAAAGAAGATGATACCGCTATTTCCATTCTTAGAAATTTTCCATTCCAATTGTAAATGAAAATTGGTAAAACTTTCATTGGTTACGATATCTCCTCCTCCAATAATGCGACCATCTACTTTGTTGGTTGGATCAAACATTAAAGCGCCGTCAACTGCTTTCCATGCTTCACCTGCAGTAGATTTGCCGTATGTGTGCCAGCCGTTTGTAGTTTTGCCGTCAAATAATGAAATCCATTTATCTTGAGACTGTGCTTCGTTGAATCCAAGTACAGCAAGCGTCAATAAGGTTAGGGCAAGCAATTGTTTTTTCATACTATTTTTTTAATGATTTATTTCTTAAGCAATAAAATGTATTTCACCATCGCTTCTGCATCCTCTTGACTTAATTGCGCATGCGCTGTCATTGGGATAGCACCCCAGTTGCCGCTACCGCCTTTGATGATTTTTTCTGCTAACATTTTTACATTGTCGTCTGTGTTTTCATATTTAGCAGCCACTTCTTGATAAGCTGGTCCAATATTTTTTTCAGCTACTTTATGACAAGTTAAACAGTCGCTACCTGCTACCAATGCTAAACCTTTTGAGTAATCAGGGTTATCGGATGGTTTAGCTTCTGCTGCTGCAGTTGCTGTTGTGTCTTCTTTCTTTGTTTCTCCACCACCACATGCTACTAATAAAAGGGCTGCTGATAAAGTGAATAAAATTTTACGCATAGTGAATTGTTTGTAATATTAAAAAATCGATTGTTTGAATTGTTTAGATACCTAATATTTTTTTATTGAAGGCTTCATCTGAACCCGTGCTCGCAAAGTCATCAAAAGCTTTTTCAGTGACAGGGATAATATGGTTTTGAATAAATACAGCACCTTCTGCCGCACCCACTTCTGGATGTTTTAAACAACATTCCCATTCTAACACTGCCCAGCCTTTATAATCATATGCGGCAAGTTTGCTAAAGATACTTTTAAAATCTACTTGACCATCTCCTAAAGATCTAAATCTTCCGGCACGGTCCACCCAATTTTGATAGCCTCCGTATACCCCTTGTTTTGCACTTGGGTTGAACTCGGCATCTTTTACATGAAACATTTTGATACGCTCATGGTAAGCATCAATGTAGCCTTTGTAATCCATGCATTGCAAAACCAAATGCGATGGGTCGAATAATAAACAAGCACGAGGATGTTGCCCCACTTTTTCTAAGAACATTTCATAAGAAACACCATCGTGTAAATCTTCTCCTGGATGTATTTCGTAACATAGGTCTACACCTGCTGCATCAAACTCATTTAAGATAGGCAACCATCTTTTTCCTAACTCAGTAAAACCAGTTTCTACCAAACCTGCAGGTCTTTGTGGCCAAGGATATACTGTATGCCATAATAAAGCGCCACTAAAAGTAGCATGTGCGTTCAAGCCTAAATTTTGAGAGGCTTTTGCTGCATATTTTAATTGTTGTACCGCCCATTCTGTTCTTGCTTTTGGATTTCCTCTGTATTCTGCAGGTGCAAAGCCATCAAATTGTGCATCATAAGCTGGATGCACTGCGACCAACTGTCCTTGCAAATGCGTTGATAGTTCGGTGATTTCTAATCCTGCTGCTTGCACGATGCCTTTTATTTCGTCCGCATAGGTTTTACTTTCTGCCGCTTTTTTCAAGTCGATACATCTTGGATCCCAACTTGGAATTTGTACACCTTTGAAACCTAATCCAGCAGCCCATTTACAAATATTTTCTAAATTGTTGAAGGGGGGATGGTCTCCTAAGAATTGTGCTAAAAATAGTCCTGGTCCTTTTACTGTTGTCATATTATTTTTTTATCGCTTTCGTCAAAGTCTAGAAAGTATGTGGTGTCCATTTTTTGTCTGATCCTGCAGATAAAACTACATTATCAATAAAAGCCATGCCTCTTATACCGTCTTCTACACCTGGAAAGTCTAACATCTCTGCGGTTGGGGTGTTGCCGTCCATTTTTGCAGACAAAGTCAATGCAAAGTTTCTGTAGATATTTGCAAATGCTTCTAAGTAACCTTCTGGATGACCTCCTGGAGTGCGACAATTATGGGTAGCAAAGCTTGATAAATGTGCGCCATAGTTGCCACCTGCTCTCAAGATTTGTGTCGGTTGATCCAACCATTTAACGATTAAAGAATTGGGCTCGTGTTGGAACCATTCGATACCGCCAAGTTCTCCGTATACACGAATCTTTAAGGCATTTTCTTCTCCTGCAGCCACCTGTGATGCCATTAAGACACCTTTTGCGCCGTTATCAAATTTTAACATCACTGCACCATCATCATCCATCACACGGCCTTCTACCAGTGTATTTAATTCAGCGCAGATGTCTGTAATTTTTGCTCCAGTAATGTATTCTGCTAAATGTGCTGCATGGGTTCCAATATCGCCCATCACAGAACTTTTACCTGATTTTTTTGGATCTGTTCTCCAAGCTGCTTGCGCATTGCCTTCTCTTTCGGAAAGTCTACTTAACCAGCCCTGAGGATATTCTACCCAAACCTTACGAATCTTACCCAGCTTGCCTTCGCGCAACATTGCTTTAGCTTGTTTTACCATCGGGTAGCCAGAATAAGTATGGGTTAAACAGAGTGTTAAGCCTGTTTCATTTAATTTTTGTTGCAATAATTTTGCTTCTTCTAATGAAAAAGTAATGGGTTTTTCTATCACGACATTGAAGCCGTTTTCCAAGGCCATCATCGCTGGTGCGAAATGCGCAAAATTGGGTGTCACAATCGTAACAAAATCAATACGCTCGGCTGCTGGTAATTGTGCTTCTTTAGTAATCATTTCCTCATAGGTCAAATAAGTTCTTTCTTTTGGAAGAAAAAGTGCTTCACCAGAGGCTACTGCAATTTCAGGATTGATACTTAATGCGCCACATTTTAATTCAATTAATCCATCCATATTGGCAGCAAGTCTGTGTATGGCACCAATGAAGGCATCTTTGCCACCACCAACCATACCCATGCGTAGTTTTCTATTCATTTTATAGGACGTTTTTAAGCTTACGAAAGTAGGTGAATGTGTCAGAATAACACGTTCGGCCTATTGTAAAAGCAATTTCCTCAATATTTCTCAAATTACACCCTTTTTGCACTAAAAATATTTGAAAAGAATGCAAAATAAAATTTACATTTATAGTCTCATCCTAATGCTTGCTTACTATGTCTACTCCGCTTAATAGACGAAAATTACTGAAACAAGTTTTCTCCGGTTCTGCCGCGATGGCTGCTGGAGTAGTCTTACCTAAATCTGCCCAGGCACAAATTGAAAAAGTTGCAACCTACAACACCGATGAGACGTTGTTAAAAGGCAATATCAATCACAGTGTGTGCAGGTGGTGTTATAGTGATCTTAGTTTAGAAGATTTATGCAAAGAGGTGAAGCGTATTGGTTTCAATGCAATTGATTTATTGAAACCAAACGAGTGGGCAACTGTAAAAAAATATGGTATCGATTGTTCTATGTGTTATACAGCCGGCGAAACTAGTTTGACAAAAGGCTGGAACAATCCAGCAAATCATCCTTGGTTAATTAAAGATTATCTAGAAGCTATTCCTTTGGTTGCAGCTGCAGGGTATAAAAATTTAATTTGTTTTTCGGGCAATCGCAATGGCATGGATGATGCGACTGGTTTAAAAAATTGTGTAGAAGGGTTAAAACAAATTATGCCTTTGGCCGAAGCAAATGGCGTGACAATACATATTGAATTATTTAATTCTAAAGTGGACCATAAGGATTATATGGGGGACAAGTCTGCCTGGGGTATTGAACTTTGTAAGCAACTTGGCTCACCTAATTTCAAAATCTTATTTGATATCTATCATATGCAAATAGACGAAGGGGATATTATTCGTTCTATTCAAGACAGTCATTTTTATTTTGGACATTACCATAC
>JBILQZ010000162.1:0-4039 GCA_044372935.1 Sediminibacterium sp.
AAGACCTACTTGGTTGCGCACAAACCGGCACCGGAAAAACGGCTGCCTTTACCCTTCCAATTATTCAGTTATTATTACAAAATAAACCTGCAGAGAAGCGAAAGAAGATTAGAACATTAATTGTTACACCTACCCGTGAATTAGCCATTCAAATCGCTGAAAATTTTGAAGCCTACGGCAGACATACCAATTTAAACTGTACTGTTATTTTTGGTGGTGTAGGTCAAGGACCGCAAGTAACTGCATTAAGAAATGGAGTAGATGTAGTGATTGCCACTCCAGGACGTTTACTAGATTTAATGAACCAAGGACACCTTAGCATTAGAGAAGTAGAATACTTTGTTTTAGATGAAGCAGATCGTATGTTGGATATGGGTTTTGTACATGATATCAAAAAGCTTTTAGCCGTATTACCAAAGAAAAGACAATCTCTTTTCTTTTCGGCTACCATGCCTCCAGAAATTGTGACCCTTTCAAATGCGATTTTAAATAAGCCAAGCTCAGTTACTGTTACACCCGTTTCTTCGACAGTAGAAATCATTGATCAATCTGTTTACTTTGTAGACAAAGTCAATAAGAATTCCTTGTTAATGGAATTATTAAAAGATCAAAACATTAAGAATGTTTTAGTTTTTACAAGAACGAAACATGGAGCTGATAAAGTGGTGAATCTGTTGGTGAAAAATAATATTTCTGCAGAAGCGATTCACGGCAACAAATCTCAAAATGCAAGACAACGTGCATTGAGTAATTTTAAAGACCAATCAACACGTGTATTAGTAGCAACAGATATTGCAGCTAGAGGTATTGATGTGGATGAATTAGCGCACGTGATCAATTTTGAAATTCCTAATATTCCAGAAACCTATGTGCACCGTATTGGCAGAACGGGCAGAGCAGGCGCATCTGGTGCAGCCTATTCTTTCTGTGATTACGAAGAAAAAGCCTTCTTGAAAGACATTGAAAAATTGATTGGCAAAACAATCCCTGTGGTTGAAAGCCATCCTTACCCAATGCAGCAGTTTCACGCAAATAAAACCTCAAAAGACGCAGGATGGGGCAAGCCAAAGAATGTAAGAGGTAGAGCGCCGCGTGAAGGTGGACAAAATGGAGGTCAAAAAAGAAGATTTACCAATTCAAAAACGAGTAGGTAATATTATCTTTGAGATGCCTATCTACATCGCTTTCTATGATAAGAAAAGCGGACTGGCTTTGTTCAATTAATTCGAATCGATCATGAATGAAATAAAAAAAGTAACAGTACAACAATTAGGATACGGATTTATCAAAGATCTACCGAAAGGAAAAGACGAATACTATTTACGTAACAAACAAAACAGAAGTGGTATAGATTACCGCTCTTTGACCTCCTTAGAAATAGAGATCTTAGTACGCAATGGTAATACTAGTGACGACTGGACAAAAATATTGGTGTCAAATGCCTTTAATCCAGAATTGGTAAAAAACTGTTCTTTTTTTGGATTAGTACGCATCGGAAATTTAGAAACTACCTGTCTTTGCTTTAGTGATTTAACAGTCCCTGTAGGCTTATACAATTCCACAATCATTAGTGCAGATTTTGGTAACAATGTAGCCATTCATAATGTCAATTATTTATCTCATTATATCATCGGAGATGAGGTGATCATTAATAATGTGAACGAATTGGTTACGACCAACCATGCTAAATTTGGAAATGGTATCCTTAAAAAAGGAGAATCTGAATCGGTAAGAATATGGCTTGAATTATGCAATGAAAATACAGGCCGCAAAGTACTTCCATTCAATGGAATGACGACAGCGGATGCTTATTTATGGACCCGCAATAGACAGGATGCTGTTTTACAACAAAAATTTATAGACCTCACAGAAAAACAATTTGACAACAAGCGAGGTTATTATGGAAAAATTGGAGACAGATCGGTGATCAAAAATTGTAGAATCATTAAGGATACTTGGATTGGCACAGATGCTTATTTAAAAGGTGCTAATAAAATCAAAAATGTCACCATCAATTCTAATGAATTTGCTAAATCTCAAATTGGAGAAGGTTCTGAATTGGTCAACGGTATTATTGGATTTGGTTGCAGGGTATTCTACGGCATCAAAGCAGTGCGTTTTATCATGTCCGATTATTCTCAATTAAAATATGGTGCAAGATTGATTAACTCTTTCTTAGGACCTAACGCAACGATCTCCTGTTGTGAGGTATTAAACTCATTAATTTATCCTGCACACGAGCAACACCATAATAACTCCTTTTTATGTGCTGCCCTTGTAATGGGTCAAAGTAATATTGCTGCAGGCGCTACATTGGGCTCTAACCACAATAGCCGAGGCGCAGATGGTGAAGTGATCATGGGTAGAGGTTTCTGGCCTGGCTTATGCGTCAGCATCAAGCACAATTCAATTTTCCCAAGTTTTACTATTTTAAACAAAGGTGATTACAACCATGAATTAAATATTCCTATTCCATTTTCACTTATTAGTTTAGATTTTACAAAAGACGAATTAGTTGTCATGCCTGGCTACTGGTTTATGTATAATTTTTATGCATTAGCACGCAATGCATGGAAATACAAGGACCGTGATAAGCGAATTCATATCGAACAATATTATGAATATGATTATCTGGCACCTGATAGTGTAAACGAATTAATTGAAGGCAGAAAAATAATCGCAGCAGCGGTTGCTACAGCGCAATTATTAAAAGAAAAAAAGAAGACACAGTTGAGCCAAGAACAATTGATCGCTTTAGGCTGCCAATTATTGAAAACAAAAACAAAAAAAGAAATAGACCAGTTAGATGTTTTTGTAACCGGTTTTGAAAATAGCAAACGAAAAACAAGATTGATAAAATCTTATGACGCTTTTGCCATTTTTGAAAAAATGATCTTTATGTACGGTATGGACCAGTTGATCGTTAAATTGACGCAATCTGGGTTGAAAAATTTACCTACTAAATTAAAAAGTATTAAAACTGCAGGTGCATGTATTGATTGGACAAATATTGGTGGTCAATTAATACCTACTAAAGCTGTCCAAAATTTATTGCAGCAGATCAAGTCAGATAAATTAACTAGCTGGGAAGAAGTACACCTTTACTATCAAGCCGAAACGGATAAATACGCTGCAAAAAAGAATGCACATGCCTTATATTGTCTTGAATACATTCAAGGCGAAAGTATTGGAGGTTTAAGCATTAAAAAAATGAATGACTGGTTAGATCAATACATCAACGTTAAAGCTGAAATCACCGAGAAGATCAAAAGCTCAAGAGAAAAAGATTACACCAATCCATTTAGAAAAATGGTCTACGAAAATCAGGCAGAAATGGATGCAATTGTAGGCGACTTGAAAGACAATAGTTTTATTGCAGAGCAAGTGGCTGAACAAGTAAAGTTGAACAAACTTATAGATGAAATTAAGAAAGCATTAAAAGCTAAATAAGCTCATTCCAATGCCTAATTGCCATTGTGTGGTTCTCCATTTTGCTTTGTCTTGCAATTCATTGATATTTTGCAAGCCCACCACATACCTGCCGTAAACAAAGAATCCTCCAAGATTTACCTTTGCTCCACCTACAACGGAAAACTCTCCTTGTTTAAAAGCAAGCAGTGCATTTTCTTTACCATCCTTCTTTTGGTCTACTAACATGCCATATTGTGGCCCTGCTTGTAACAATAAAGTTGGGAATGGTTTTAGTTGCACTAATAATGGCACAATTATATAATTCAAGTGGTAAGTTTCTGGTCTTAAACTATTATCTCCTAACACCTCAACAATGGTTGGATTGGTAGAAAGTTTTGTTTGAGATAACAATACTTCTGGCGCCAAACTAATTTTATCTGTTAAGCCTAATTGAAAAGTAACCCCACCATGGTAGGAGGCGGAATGTCGGTCTACTGCCACTGAGTTAACACTGGTTAAGTTTTGACCCACTTTAATACCGATACCTAATTTCTCTTGCGCTTGTGCAGTTAATGCTACCAACAAACCAAAAAGGAGGATATATTTTTTCATAAGAATTAAATTTTTA
>JBILQZ010000163.1:0-4036 GCA_044372935.1 Sediminibacterium sp.
CAAAAATAATTCAATCAGAAAAATCATTAGAGCTTATGGATATGGCCTTTATGGACTTTGATTTTGATGGGAAGCTTGATATTTTAACCATGAGCAACAACTCCGGCTACCAGGGTTTTGGTTTAAGGTTGTTTTTGAATAAGGGTGATAGTTTTGTTGACGCCACTAATTCTTATTTCGACAAAACAAATCATGAAGGTAAAAATGCATGGATTAAATGGATACATTTATTTGACTACGACAAAGACGGCGATATTGATGTTGTTGCAGATGGACTTTTTGGAGACCTTAACGGAACCAAAGGGAGAAAGATTTACTGGAAAAACACAGAAGGTAAATTTTCGGTAATTGGTTTATAATTTATTAATGCGCTTCCAACCAGTTTTTACCTTGTCCAATTTCTGCCTCAACAGGTACACCATTCGGTAGTTCCATCGCTGTGGTCATGCAAGACAAAATCAATTCTTTTAACGCAGGTAGTTCTGACTCTACTGCGTCAAACACCAATTCATCGTGGACCTGTAAAATCATTTTTGATTCCCAATGTTTCTTTTTCATTTCCTGGTGAATCTTAATCATCGCTAATTTAATCATATCCGCAGCGGAACCCTGAATCGGAGAATTGATGGCGTTTCGCTCTGCAAATCCTCGGACCGTGAAATTAGAACTATTGATATCTCTTAACCAACGCTTACGTCCCATCAAGGTTTCAACAAAACCCTGTTCTTTGGCTTTGTTGATTTGCTGGTCCATATATTGTTGAATATTGGGGAACTCTTTTTTATAATTATCAATGATCTCTTTGGCTTCTGTTCTTGAGATGCCTAGATTTTCTGCTAAACCAAATGCACCCTGTCCATAGATGATTCCAAAGTTCACACTCTTTGCTTTGTAACGTTGTTCCTTTGTAACTGCAGCTTCTTCTATGCCATATACCTTTGCTGCAGTTGCTGTGTGAATATCCTTGCCTTGTTTAAATGCTTCACACATATTTGGATCACCGCTAATCGCAGCCACCACCCTCAATTCGATTTGAGAATAATCGGCACTCACTAAAATTCTTCCTTCGCTTCTTGGTATAAACGCTTTACGCACTTCTCTTCCGCGTTCCGAACGAATAGGGATATTTTGCAAATTTGGATTGGTGCTACTTAGTCTTCCTGTAACCGCAACCGCTTGTGCATAGCTGGTATGGATCCTGCCTGTTTTTGGATTCACGATAGCAGGTAACGCATCCACATACGTAGATTTTAATTTACTTAATTCTCTAAAGTTTAAAATGTCGTCTACAATTTTATGTTTTGCAGCCAGCTTTGCCAATACATCTTCCCCTGTAGCATATTGACCTGTCTTTGTTTTTTTTGCCTTTGGATCGATTTTTAAAATATCAAAAAGCACCTCCCCTAATTGTTTTGGCGAAGCAAGATTAAATCTTACACCAGCCTGTTCAAAAACGCGCTCTTCGCTTATTTTAATTTCTTCTTCTAGTACTTTGCTATAATCATTCAAAAATTGTTCGTCCACCTTCACACCTTCAAACTCCATATCCACCAATACTTGCATCAAAGGATTCTCCACTTCTTCAAACACGCGTTGTACCTCGCGCTTAGACAATAGGGGTGTAAAACATTCTTTTAATTGTAAAGTGATGTCAGCATCTTCTGCAGCATATTCAGTGATTTGCTCCAATGGCACATCGCGCATAGTGCCCTGGTTTTTTCCTTTTTTTCCAATCAAGTCTTCAATGCTTACTGGAGCATAGCCTAAAAACTGTTCACTAAGGATATCCATGCTCCTTCTGCCTTCTGGCTCAATCACATAATGTGCTAACATCGTGTCAAAGGTCTTTCCTTTTAATACAACGCCATACCACTTCAACACTAAGTAATCATATTTTAAATTCTGTCCTATCCAAGTAATGGATTCATCTTCGAACAGCGGTTTTAGTTTTCCTAAAATATATTTCGCGCCATCTTCGCCATCCCCATCATTGGCAACTGGTAAATAATATCCTGTGTGGGTTGTATTTGAAAAACTTAATCCCACCAGCTGCACATTGTTTGCATCAATGCCTGTTGTTTCGGTATCGATACAAATTTCTTTTTTAACGCTAATGGTTTTTATAAAATTTTCAATCGCGGCCTCACCTACAACCATTTCGTATTGGTGCGGTGTGTTTTCAATGTTGTTATTCGCTATTAATTTTGGTAGATCCGATTCGTTCTCTTCATCTTCCGACGCATCACCCATATTGCCCGGTTCATCATTAGGCTCTAACACAGATTGTGTTCCATCTTCTGCGTTTAACTGAATTGTTTTAGTTTTTACAACCGATTTTTTAGTTTTTACTTCGTTACCAAATAAATCTGTTTGCACTTCTGGATCCTGCGCCACCACAACTTCAAATTCCTTTCCCAATATGCGCTTGCCGAGGGTTTTGAATTCAAGTAAATTAAAAATTTCTGTTAATGCAGGAATATTTTTTTCTGTTAACTTATAATCTTCTTCGTGAAATTGCACCGGCACATTCGTAATGATGGTTGCTAATTTTTTACTCATGATCGCAGAGTCTTTGCCCGCTCTCACTTTCTCGCCCATCGCACCTTTTATTTTATCTGCATTCGCTAATACACCTTCAAGGGTGTCATATTCTTTCAATAATTTTGCGGCGGTCTTTTCGCCGACACCTGGAATACCGGGAATATTATCTGCCGCATCTCCCATTAAACCCAACATGTCTACTACTTGGTCTACACGTGCGATATCCCACTTCGCTTTAATTTTTTCTGCATCCAATATTTCTCTTTCATTTCCAAAAGCGGGTGGTTTCCACATGTACACATTTTCTTTCACCAACAATTGTCCATAGTCTTTGTCCGGCGTAACCATATACACTTCATAACCCAGGTCAGCAGCCTGCCAGGCTAGTGTTCCTATCACATCATCCGCCTCATATCCATCACACTCTACCACGGGAATATTAAATCCTTCTATGATTGCTTTAATATGTGGGAGGGAACTTAATAAATCTTCTGGTGCAGCTTCTCTATTGGCTTTATAGTCCGTGAAATCGGTATGTCTTTCTGTCGGCGCATGTGTGTCAAAACAAACTGCAATATGAGAGGGGTTTTCTTTTTTAATGATCTCTAATAGGGTATTGGTAAAACCAAATTGTGCATTGGTATTAATCCCTGTACTTGTAATTCTTGGCGTGCGTATTAAGGCATAATACGCTCTATATATAAGTGCTAACGCATCTAGTAAATATAATTTTTTAGACATAGCGCTAAGTTAGCCAAAAAAAATCCTCCCAGTTCAGATTTACCGAGCTGGGAGGAAACTTATTTTTCCACTAAAACAATGCTATTGGTATTCCGCATTGTTCGTGATTCAACCTTGGTTATTTCAATTGATACTTGTGCTTATAACGCTCATACAATTGTTTGCCCTTATTGTCCAAAGACACATTGCGTCCTTGTATAAATGCTTGTCCAATCACACTTGATTTCATGTCTAATAAGTCACCATGTACAATCAATAGATTGGCATCCTTGCCTGTTTCTAAAGTACCCGCTTTGTCATCGATACCCAAAATTTTAGCAGGATTTAAGGTTACTGCAGAAAGCGCCTGCTCCTTGGTTAAACCATAAGTAGCAGCAGTTCCAGCGTTGAATGCCAAATTTCTAAAACGACTTTGGTCGTGGGTATCATTTAAACAAAACAATACACCTGCTTTTTGTAAAGCAGCTGGAGTTTTGTAAGGCTGATCGACATCATCGTCTTCCATGCTAGGTAAAGCGTGTTGACGATCCAAGATCACCGGTACATTGTGCTCGGCTAATAAATCAGCAATCTGATAGGCTTCGGTTCCGCCAACAATTACTAATTTAAATCCAAATGTTTTTGCAATATCCATCGCAAGCAACATTTGCTTTACCTCGTTCGCACGTACAAATAATTTTTGTTTGCCCTCGAACAACCCACGCACTGCTTCTAATTTTAAATTATTTGCAGCATGTGTTTTTTCTTGATAATA
>JBILQZ010000164.1:0-4031 GCA_044372935.1 Sediminibacterium sp.
CCATTTAAAGTAAAATTTATCCTGGTCGCGTCCGTGCCTCTAATTCTCATACCTGTATAACCAATACCTATACCTGCATCGGCATGTACTACCACAGAAGGCGTGTTTTCCAATAAAAAGGGGAGATCCTGTCCGGTGTTGTTCAATGCGATCTGAGTTTTGCTAAGGTTAGTTTTGGCAAAAGGGGCTTGTTCGCTCAGTCGAACGGCTTTCACTTCCAGTGGGGGAAGGTTTCTGATACTGTCTGTTGTTTTTTTGTCTACCTGCTGTGCCCAGATGGGTTGGATCAGCATTGATACTACAATTGTTCCCAATAACTTAGTCATAACTAATGTTTAATTTTAAAAAATACTGGGAACAGGGATTAGCTATGAGAAGAGGCGCAGAGACTGCGGTTGCCTTCCCTTCGCAGGAATTACCCTGTTCAGGTTCAACGGGTTTTTTCTCAGCTTTTTACAGCACCCCGAGGACGGGGCAAAATTAAGGGGCATTTTTAATATGAACAACTGTAACTTTAACTACAGACTTTCGTTATACGATATAAATAACCTAACACCATGAAAAAAATACTTGCTTTTGCCTTTGTTTTATTGGCCTTTAGTTCCCAAGCTCAAACCAAGATGGGCGTGATTTACGACCAGAATGTTCAAGTGCGTAAATTGCCTAGTTTCACCTCTATCCGCGTTTCCAACGCCATCGAATTGTATATCAGTCAATCTAGTAAAACAGATGTGGCAGTGAGTGCTAAGTCAGATGAATACAGAAACAGGATCATTACAGAAGTAGTGGGTGGTACTTTAATTATCCGCATGGAAGACAATTACAAATGGTGGAAATGGAGCGAGGACTTTAAAGCAAAAGCGTATGTAAGTGTGAAGGAATTATATGCATTAACAGGATCTGGTGCAACGAATATTAAAATCATCAATGGTTTAAATACGGAGAAATTAAAATTGACCCTTTCAGGCGCAAGTGATTTAAAAGGAGATATTAAAGCGGGTACATTGATCGCAGAATTAAGTGGTGCTTCTAGTTTTAAAGCGAAACTGCAAGCAAATGCATTCTCTTTAAAAGGATCTGGGGCAAGTGATTGTGAGATTACAGGATCTGGTGACGATTTAATTGTAGATGTTTCTGGTGCTTCTAGCGTTAAAATGTATGACTACATAGTAAAGGGTGCTTCAGTGGAAGCGTCTGGTGCAAGTGATGTCAATATCCATGTGTCAGAAATGCTTAAAGTACAAGCTAGTGGCGCTAGTAGTGTTGATTATAAAGGCAACGCAAGGGTAACCGAAAAGAAAACCTCTGGAGCTTCTGACGTAAAACACAGAAATTAACATGAATAAACTTGGATAGGAAGGAATATTGACCTACCTTTGCCCTCCAAACATCGCGAGGTAGAGCAGCGGTAGCTCGTCGGGCTCATAACCCGAAGGTCGGAGGTTCGATCCCTTCCCTCGCAACATCTAATCCCGCTCCCGATTTATCGAGAGCGGATTTTTTTTGTCGTAACTTTGTACTATTAAAGAAAAGGAATGAAAGTCGGTTTTGTAAACATATTTGGTAAACCTAACGCAGGAAAGAGCACTTTGCTGAACGCCATCATGGGCGAAAAGATGGCTATTGTGTCCTCGAAGGTCCAAACGACTAGGCATAGAATCAAGGCCTTTTTGAACAAAGAAGACGAGTATCAGGTCATTTTTTCAGACACACCAGGTATCATAGACCCTAAGTATAAGTTGCACGAACGTATGATGGGGGCAGTTAAATCTGCCTTAGAAGACGCTGATGTAGCTTTATTGATGGTAGATGTCAGGGACAATTTGGAGGAAGTGGATGAAATATTTAGTGCTTTGAAGTTGAAAGTGCCTTGTATTGTGGTGATGAATAAGTCGGATTTAGCAAAAGGAACTCAGGTGAAAGAAGCCAACGCCTTCTTTAGTGCCAAGCCTTATTGTAGTAAAATAATTTCTATTAGTGCATTGAATATCAGTGATATAGAAAGGTTATTGAAAGTTATATTAGAATTAATACCTGAGGGTGCTCCTTTCTATAGTCAGGAGGATTTAAGTGATTTGCCGACCAAGTTCTTTGTGAGCGAATTGATTCGAGAAAAGATCTATCAGTTATTTGGAGAAGAGATTCCTTATCATACGGCGGTTTTGGTCAACTCATTTAAAGAACAACCGCTTTTGGTGAAGATTCAGGCAGACATTGTGGTGAATAGAGAAACCCAAAAAGCCATCATTATTGGGGAAAAAGGGAAATTGATTAAGGAGATAGGTACTTTGGCAAGAAAAGATATAGAAGCTTTTATAGGTTCTAAGGTCTACCTCGAACTCTTTGTAAAAGTGAAGCCAAAGTGGAGAGACAATGAGTTGAAATTAAAAGAATTTGGATACCAATAATACTTTATATAAATAACATTAAGTTATTGATTTATAGTATTTTAAGATAGTTTATTTGATTATTAAATTTAAGTTTTATGAGTTTTACAGTCGCTATAGTAGGTAGGCCCAATGTGGGAAAAAGCACGCTGTTTAATCGCTTGTTAGAAGAGCGTAAGGCCATTGTGGATGACGTGAGTGGTGTAACAAGGGATCGTCAATATGGGGTAACAGAATGGAATGGTAAAAATTTCAACGTGATTGATACAGGTGGATTTGTGCCTGATTCAAGTGATATGTTCGAGACAGAGATTAGAAAGCAGGTTAGAATCGCTATTGACGAAGCCAATTGTATCATCTTTATGGTGGATGCAGCGGTAGGCATGACCGATTTGGATGCTTCAATGGCGGATATGTTAAGAAGAACAACCAAGCCTGTTTTAGTCGTGGCAAATAAAGTGGACAATTCTACCCGTGCATTAGACGCTACCGAGTTCTATGCCATGGGTTTTGAACATAACTATTTTATTAGTTCTATTTCTGGAAGTGGTACTGGTGAATTGCTAGATGCTGTGACCAGTTTTATTACAGAGGAACAACCTACAGATGAGGAATTAGCAGAAGCAGACAATGTGCCTAAGATTGCCATTATTGGACAACCTAACGTAGGAAAATCCTCCTTATTGAATGCCTTTATCGGTCAAGAAAGAACCATTGTGAGTGATATTGCTGGAACCACTAGAGATACCATCCATACCCATTACAATATGTTTCAAAAGGAATTT
This sequence comes from Sediminibacterium sp., assembly GCA_044372935.1. Lineage (GTDB taxonomy): Bacteria > Bacteroidota > Bacteroidia > Chitinophagales > Chitinophagaceae > Sediminibacterium. The sequence goes on from JBILQZ010000164.1 coordinate 3,173, forward strand.
ATCCTGATTGATACTGCCGGTATTAGAAGAAAAAACAAAGAAAAAGACGATTTAGAGTTTTATTCTGTGATTCGTGCGATCAAAGCCATGGACGAAGCAGATGTATGTTTGATGGTGATTGACGCTGTTAAGGGTATCACGGCACAGGACTTAAGTATATTTAGCCTTGCTGCTAAAAAAGGCAAGGGGATTGTATTCTTAGTGAATAAATGGGATTTGGTGCCTAAGGAAACCAATACTGCAAGAGACTACGAAAAAAGGCTAAAAGACAAACTGGCACCTTTTACAGATGTACCTATCTTATTCATATCTGCCCTAGAAAAGACCCGTATTTTCAAAGCCATCGAAATGGCCTTAGATGTATATGAGAACAAACATCGTAAAATCCCAACTTCTAAGTTGAATGATATTATGTTAAAGGCGATTGAGAAATACCAAGCACCTGTAGTTAGGGGCCATGTGATCAAGATCAAGTTTGTTCAACAATTGCCAACCCGTGTGCCAAGCTTTGCCTTTTTTACCAATTTCCCAGATGACGTGAAGACGCCTTATAGAAATTACTTAGAAAATCAGGTAAGGGCTAATTTTAAATTTACAGGGGTGCCAGTGCGTATCTACTTTAGAAAGAAGTAGTTATGAAGCTTAAAACTATGGTTTTGAGCCATAATTTTAAAAAAATTGAAAATTATTAGTCGAAATTTGGTGAATTTATTGTTAAAACCTATCTTTGCCAACGTATTTTTTATACCAAACTTAAAACATTTTAAAATGAAAAAAGTATTCGCAATCTTCGCTATCGCTGCTTTAACTGCATGTGGTGGTGCTTCTACTGAAGCTACAACTGATTCTGCTGCTGCAA
>JBILQZ010000165.1:0-4024 GCA_044372935.1 Sediminibacterium sp.
TAAGTGTGGAACAAGCCACGGCCAAATTCATGCAAGAGATCATTATAAAACAATAATTGATTAATGATCAGAAGCAAGTGCGACTGCAATCTTAGAATCCGCAGTGCCATAGTATAAATACCACTGCGTTTTATAGTACACCAAGCCTTCTACAAAACATACATTATTGACTTCCCCTATTAATTCATAAGGTTTGTCAGGTTGAATGAAAGGCTTAGCTGCTCTATCTATAAGCTTATAAGGTGCAGCAGTATCAAATAAAGCCTGCGCTGCTGCATAAGTAAATTTTGGACTAGCTGGATCGTTGTTATTGGCTGCATTACTGCTATTGTAAATAAGTACAATCCCTTTTGAAGTATACAATGCAAATGGACCTGGCTCTACCAAACGACTATCAAAATAACCAGGCCTAGGCGTAAGTACCGAGACTATTTTTTTACTTTCTTCATTTTCCAAAACTTCCCAATGCAATAAATCACTGGAGTAGGCCATGAATAAATCGGTGTCTCCAAAATACATCCAGTATTTGTTATTGATTTTTTTAGCCACCATCTTTTCTCCTATGCGCTCTGCAACAATCGCACCCGACTTGGACCAAGTATTGATGTATTTAGGATGGGCTAATACAGGGCCTTGTTTTTGAAAATGAATCAGGTCCTTTGTAGTGGCAAAACATAAACGAGCAGTTTTTCCATCATAAGCAGTATAAGTTAAAATATAACCTCCCGCTGGATTTTCTACAATTCTAGGATCTTCAATGCCACCCTTGCCTTCGTATATAGCAAAGCTATCTTTAGAGGGATAAAAAATTGGTTGTGCTTGTCTTTTAAAATGAATTCCATCTTCGCTAATGGCAAGACCTATTCGAGAAGTCATGGCACTGTCTTGTGCGCGGTATAATAAATACACTTTACCATCTTTAACAAGTGCCGTGGGATTTAAAACATTTTTTGCTTCCCATAGTACGGTATCGTTTTGCAAAGGGCAGAAAAAACGACTGCTCGTATCGGGTACTAAAATTGGATTGACAATGTCTACCTTATGAAAACTAGGGGCCCAGTCACTTATGTTATTGTTTTCATTTTTAATTTCATTGGTACTACTTGTGCAAGCGGTAAATAAAAATAAAAAACACAATAAGGTATTTATTTTCATGCTTACTTATTAATCTACTACTCGCTTATGCTTACTAGATAAATAAGTATACACTGCTGGGATCACAAATAAAGTCAAGATTAAAGAGAACATTAAACCTCCTACAATAACTGTACCTAAAGGTTTTCTGCTCGTAGCAGCAGCACCCAGGCTAATGGCAATTGGCAATGCGCCCAATGCTGTGGCTAAGCTGGTCATTAAAATTGGTCTTAGACGTTGTGCTGCAGCTTCTAAAACAGCTTCCTTAATAGATAAGCCTGCTTCTCTTTTCTTATTGGCGAATTCCACAATTAAGATACCATTCTTAGTCACCAATCCAATCAACATGATGATACCAATTTGTGAGAATATATTTAATGTTTGATCTAACATCCATAGGGAAATCAATGCACCAGCTATAGCTAGTGGTACAGTAATCATGATGATAAATGGATCCGTGAAACTTTCAAACTGTGCTGCAAGCACTAAATAAATTAAAATCAAGGCTAGTAATAAAGCATAAGAAGTATTGGAAGCACTTTCTTTGAAATCTCTAGAAGGACCGCTCAAAGCAGTTTGGAAACTTTCATCTAATTTCTCTTTAGCGATACGCTCCATTGCATTCACCCCATCGCCAATTGTTTTCCCCTCTGCTAAAGAAGCAGAAATGGTAGCTGAATTAAAACGATTATAGTGGTAAAGATTTGGAGGATTACTGTTTTCCTCGATTGTCAATACACTTGATATAGGAATACTTTCGCCACGACTATTTCTAATATATATTTTACTGATATCCGTAGGTGTATTACGATCTGATTTAGGCACCTGTGTAATCACTTCGTATTGACGATCGTTCATAATGAAATAAGCAGAACGTGCTCCACTAAATGCGGACTGTAGCGCCTGAGATATATCTGCTGTAGATAAACCAAGATCCTTGGCACGCATGCGATCAATTGTTAAATCTAATTCTGGTTTATTGAATTTTAGATTCACATCCACATTTTGGAAAGTTTTATCTTTTCTTGCTGTTTCTAAAAACTCAGGAATCACTTTTCTAATTTTTTGGAAATCTAAGTTTTGAATGATGAACTGCACTGGCAAAGAACCACGAGACATCATACCTACCGAAATTGTTTGTTCTTCGATAGAGAAAATACGAACGTTTTTAAAGCGTTTAAATTTCTTATTTAAATCTGCAGCAATTTCAGATTGTGTTCTTGTTCTTTCTGTTACATCCACCATACCTAGTCTACCAGATGCGCCAGTACTTCCGCCACCCCATGCAGGCACACTACCCCAAGTGAAGGCTTGTTCAGGAATAGAATCTTGCATAATTCGAATGGCTTTAAATAAATCTGCTCTTAGATCCTCATAACTGGTTCCTTCGGCTGCTGACATAGAAAAACGAACAGAACTTTTATCTTCCATAGGTGCCAGCTCGCTTTGAATATTTTTTCCAATAAGAATAATCAATACAAAACAAATGCCCACAATCACCCATGCCATCCATCTAATTTGTAAAAATTTAGCTAGCCCATTTCTATAACCTTGTTCCATTCCTTTAAAAAATGGCTCAGTACGCTCATAAAATTTGCCGTGTTGTCCGCCATTTCTATTCAGGTACACATTCAATACTGGCGTAATAGTTAGAGATACAAATGCTGAAATTAAAACAGCACCTGCAACCACCACACCAAATTCTTTAAATAAGGACCCTACAAAACCTTGCAAGAAAATAACAGGTAAGAACACAACGGCCAAAGTAATAGAAGTAGATACAACTGCAAAGAAAATTTCTTTACTACCCTCTCTGGCAGCTTCTTTGATAGGGAGTCCTTCCTCTAGTTTTCTAAATATATTTTCGGTGACCACAATACCATCATCCACTACAAGTCCTGTTGCTAAAACGATGGCTAATAAAGTCAATACATTAATAGAGAAACCTGCCAAATACATAATAAAGAAAGTGGCTATCAAAGAAATGGGGATATCAATCAATGGCCTAATCGCAATCAACCAGTTTCTGAAGAAAAAGAAAATTACCAATACCACCAATGTAAATGAAATTACAATGGTTTCTTTCACTTCCGATAAAGCTCGACGTACATTCTTGGTATTATCAATTGGTATGGCGAATTCTATATCTGATTTATTTTGTGCTTTGACTTCTTCTAATCTTTTATAAAATTCGTCAGCAATATTAATTTGATTAGCCCCGGGTTGAGGCGAGATGGTCAACATCACAACAGGCACCCCATTAAAATAAGTGCCTTGGTCTTCTTGCTCTGGACCAAGTTCTACTTTTGCAATATCCCCTAATCTTACAATACCGTCAGCATCTTGTTTAATAATAATATTTCTAAAGTCTGCCTCGGTGGACAATCTTCCTAATGTTCGAATAATGAATTCTGATTTATTGCCATAAATACGGCCAGAAGGTAATTCTACATTTTCTTTATTCAGTGCCGTTTGAATATCATTGAATGCAATTCCAAATGCGTTTAGTAAATCCGTGTTTGGAAAAATACGCATCGATAAACGTTTTCCGCGAACGCCAACACTAGTCACTTCATCAATCGTCTGAAACCTTTGTTGTAAGACATTCTCAGCATATTCAGTTAATTCCAATAACCCTTTTGTCTTACTTCTTAAAGTAAGCATTAATATAAAATCTCCACTTGCATCTGCTTTTGACACTACAGGTGGGTTGTTGATATCTTCGGGTAAACTTCTTGTGGCTTGTGATACTTTATCTCTCACGTCATTTGCTGCAGTTTCCAAATTCACACCTAAATTAAACTCGACAGTGATATTCGAATTACCAACCGAACTAGAAGAATTGATGGTACGAATTCCAGGGATACCATTAATCGCTTTCTCCAATGGT
>JBILQZ010000166.1:0-3995 GCA_044372935.1 Sediminibacterium sp.
GATGATAGCAACTTAAATGTACACGAGGCGGCGTTGAGGTTACAGGATGTAGGCGTGAAAGCCTTGGCCATTCACGGACGTACAAGAGTGCAAATGTATAAAGGTGAAGCAGATTGGACCATCATTGGTAATATTAAAAACGATCCAAGAATTCATATTCCAATTTTTGGAAATGGCGATATCAATTCTCCAGAAAAAGCGTTGGAGTATAAAAATAAATATGGTGTAGACGGCATCATGATCGGAAGAGCTGCAATTGGCTACCCATGGATCTTTAGAGAGATCAAGCACTTCCTAGCAACGGGCGAAAAAATGGTCTCTCCAACCATCGAAGAACGCGTAGAAGTAGCAAGAAAACACTTGATCAAGTCCTTAGAATGGAAAGGCCCTATCGGCGGTATCAACGAAATGCGTAGACATTATGCCAACTATTTAAGAGGCTTGCCAAATATTAAAGAATATAGAAATCAATTGGTGCGCATCACCGAACGCGAAGGGATAGAAGCGATACTGGATGAGATCAAAGAAAAATTCAAAGGCATGGAAATAGACTCAGGAAAAATTGTCCTTGAGAATTACCATGAACACTGCCCTATCAACTAATTTTTAATGGCTTCAAGTACAATGGGATCAAAGGGGTCAATACTCATTGGAAAATAATGCGTCAATACACCTTGTTCATTCACTAAGTATTTACAAAAATTCCAAGCAGGTGCCTGATTGCACCAACCATTTAAAGTAGCCGAAGTTAACCAGCCATACACGCTATTTTGTGTGCTTGATTTTACAACCACGGATTTAGCCATTAATGGAAAACTCACACCGTAATTTTTTTGACAAAAAGCAGCAATCGCTTGATCGTCTTTGGTTTCTTGGTTTTTAAAATCGTTTGCAGGAAAACCAACGACCACTAAATTATCTTTAAACTGTTTAGACAATTTTTCTAAATTTTCATATTGTCCTGTATAGCCACAATCACTAGCGGTATTCACAATCAACACTTTTTTTCCTTTGAATTGCTCAAAGCTAAAAGTATTACCTGCTATGTCTTTGGTGGTTAAAGTATAAAATTCTACCGTACCTTTTACGCTCGCTTTATTCTCTTGCACTTGCTTACTTCCTGCAGTACCAGTAGCCTTCATAATGATAGGGTACATTGTTTTTAAAATAGACTGGCGGTAGCTCATGTCTTTTTTCTTCATCAACACTGCTGCTGTCACCAATATGCCTACTGCAATGGCTATTTTAATAATCATATGTTTGTTTTTATTCAATGAAAGCGAATTAACCTATTAATTTTTTTAACAACCAACCCTTGCCTTTGTAAGGAGGATACTTTAAATCAGGATCAATCCATGTAGGCGTTTTCATCACCGATTTCATATGCGTGAAACTGGTGAAACTTAATTTACCATGGTATCCGCCCATCCCACTAAATCCTCTTCCACCAAATGGCAACGCATGATTGGTTAAATGCCAGCTCGTATTATTGACACAAGCACCGCCAGAAGGCACATTGGTTAACCAATATTGTTCAGTAGCGCTATCATTTGTAAATACATAAAAAGCCAATGGGTTTGGATTGCGCCTGATAATATCCAATGCTTCCTCGTTGCTATCATATGTTAAGACGGGCAGAATAGGTCCAAAAATTTCATCCTGCATAATCTTACTTTCAACAGACACATCTGTCAAAATCGTGGGCTCAATATATAATTTACTTGCATCAGATTTTCCACCATACACGATTTTACCATCACCAAAATAAGCCACTAATCTCTGCCATTGTCTTTCATTGATAATTTTACCATACCCTTCGGACAAAGCAGCATCCACTCCATAAAATTGTTGAGTCGCCTTAATCAACTCGTCAATCAAAACTTGTTTAAACGCCGTAGGCACTAAAACATAATCAGGCGCTACACACATCTGTCCACAATTAGAAAATTTAGAATTCACGATTCTTCTTGCAGCTACACGCATATTCGCATCTATTGCCACCACCGCTGGGCTTTTGCCGCCCAACTCTAAAGTAACTGGTGTCAATTTTGCTGCTGCTTGCTGATAAATAATTTTACCCACCGTGGTACTGCCAGTATAAAAAATATGATCGAATCTAAAATTTTCAAACATAGGCGTCAACACTTGCGCGCCCTCACCCTCCACATACAACATATAATTTTCTGGAAATAAATCATGAATGATCTTACCCATGACCGCTGCTGTAGCGGGCGCAAATTCACTTGGCTTCAATACTGCACAGTTGCCTCCAGCAATCGCGCCAATCAATGGGGTAAATAACAGTTGAAAAGGATAATTCCAAGGTCCTATAATACAAACCACCCCTAAAGGTTCCTGAATCGTATAACAAGTAGAAGGCTGGTTTAATAAATTAGTAGGTACAGCAGTAGGTTGCATCCACTCTTTTAAATGTTCGATCGTATAGTTCAACTCATTCAAGAAAAAACCTATTTCTGTAGCCCAAGATTCTTCATTGGATTTTTTTAAATCTGTATGCAAGGCAGTGTACAAGGCTTGCTCGTTTTCTAGCACCAATTGTTTAAGCCTTTTAAGCTGTAAAAGTCTGAATGCATAGGTCTGGGTGGCACCTGTCTGAAAATAATGCCTAAGTGCTTCTAAAGATGTATTCATAAAGGATAGATATAATAGCAATTTAAACCATTATAACGAGACGGATTGCTTATTTGTTCATTCATAAAAATAATTTTAGGATATGGGCAATTTTTAATAATTTAACCTACTTAAAAAACCGAAGGAGCAGCCCTCCTATTAAACGATTGCTATGAAAAAAAACGTGAAATCAAGAAGAGATTTTGTCAAAAATGCCGCATTGGCTTTAGGCGGATTTTACATTGTTCCTAGACATGTATTAGGTGGTCCAGGATTTATTGCACCAAGTGATAAATTACAAGTGGCAGGTATTGGTGCAGGCGGTAAAGGAGAAGGTGACTTATGGTCCTTCTACCAAAGTGGAAAAGCAGACATCGCTTTCTTATGTGATGTTGATGATCGTCAAGCAGTAAAGAGTCGTGAGCGTTTTCCAAAAGCAAAATATTATAAAGACTATAGAGAGATGTTAGAGAAAGAAGGCAAGCATATCGATGCTGTTTCTGTCTCTACACCAGACCATATGCACGGCGTACAAGCCATGGCAGCAATGCAATTAAAGAAACATGTGTTTGTTCAAAAGCCAATGGCACATGATATTTATGAAGCAAGAATCATGACACAGGCTGCACATAAATACAATGTGGTAACACAGATGGGTAACCAAGGTGCTTCAGGAGATGGGGTACGTGTGTTGCAAGATTGGTACAATGCAGGATTAATTGGAGATGTACATACTATTTATTGTTATACAGATCGTCCAGTTTGGCCACAAGGGGTGATTCGTCCAACTACCGCTTCTGCTATTCCTGCAGGATTAGATTATGATTTATGGTTAGGTACAGCACCTAAGAAAGATTACTTTGATGGTGTATTACCATTTAACTGGAGAGGATGGTGGGATTACGGTACCGGCGCATTAGGAGACATGGCTTGTCATATTATGGCACCAGGTTTCGCTGTATTAGGTTTAGGTTATCCGGTATCTGCTGAATGTAGTGTGGCCACTCGTTACACGGCGCCTTGGCAAAGAGTGTATTCTCCAGATAGTCCGCCAGCAGCATCTCATATCATTTTAACTTTCAAAGGTCAAAATGGTAAACCAGATGTGAAATTGCATTGGATGGATGGTGGTATACAACCAGAGAGACCAGCAGAATTAGGACCAAACGAAATGATGGGTGATGGTGGAAACGGTATCATCTTTGAAGGAACAAAAGGAAAAATGATGGCAGGCACCTATGGTGTGAACCCACAATTATTACCTACTCATTTAACAAAGACTACAGTAGTACCTCAAACCATCGATCGCGTGAAAGGCGGTGCTGAAGGGCACTATGCTGCATGGGTAGAAGCATGTATTGCAG
>JBILQZ010000167.1:0-3988 GCA_044372935.1 Sediminibacterium sp.
AGTCAATGCTGTTTAGTTAGCTTGTTATAGCAACTTATTTATCTGATCAAAAAACAGTTCATTCAATTGGTATAAAAATATTCTTTTATCAGCCTCGTCTCTCACTCGAATAATCAAAACTTCTTCGGTATGTAAAAGGTCTCTTAATTTTTGATCTAGTTTATTTAAAAATTCACTTCTGTTTTTCTTTTGAATCTCAATACTCTTTTTACTAAGTCCCAATAGATAGTTCAGGGCTTCTATATCTAATTGCTTCCCCTTTTTACTAGTTAGTTTATTTAAAAAATCTTTTTCAAACTCTGTGAAAAGAATTATTTTCTTTTTTGAAAATTTAAAATAAACTATGACTACTATGAGTAGTATGAATAAGCTTATTAATAGTATTGTTTTGTTTTGAGTGAAGAACTTTTTATTTTCTATCACTGGAATTGAGTTTGAAAAATCTTGAGTTGAAAATGTGATAGAGTCTAATTTATTTTCATTGATTGACGCTATGATTAATTTATCAGCTATATTAAATACCGGATTAGCCCTGACATTATTTTTATTTAAAAAGTTAATCAATGATTTATCCGATTCAATTTTTAATTGATTTAATCCGATGTTTAAATAATATATTTTATCAGAATAAACCAACAAAGAGCCCGAGTTGTTGGTTAGTTGTATTTGAACTGGAATTTCTTTTGAACGAATGATTTGTTCAGTAAAAGAGGCACTAAATGCCTCCTGAATTTCATAGCTGTGTTTGGATAGATGAATAGTCAAAACAATTGGCCTGCCTTTTTCATTTTCTGTAATGAAATAGAGTATGCCCCGTTGGTCATCTAAATTCCAAATATTCCTATTTGAAATACCAATTGGAATCTCCGGGAACAATAACTCCCATTCTTTGTTTTCTGAGAAATACCTTACTTGGCCATTGTTTCTCCAAAACCCAAAGCCACCTATAGAAAATAGGGTGTCATTGTAAGTAAACTTTACATCATCAAAGTTGTAACCATCGTATTGTGTGCTGTCAATTCTTGAGAAAGCGGCTGTCGAATCGGTTACATTTTTTAGTTGGTATACAAGACCAGACCCCGAAGTGGTTAGGAAACTTGTTTTTTCCGTCTTGATGATTTGTTGGAATTGGTCTTTTTTAAAAGGCATACTATCTAAAAAAGTCACATTATTAGTATACTTAATGTATTTAATTCCTGCCTTGTCATTGACAATTCGCTTATAGAATTCAGCAGAAATCGTCGGTCTTTCTTGTGCTTGCAGCACATTTTGTCCCAATATAAAGTAAACAAAAACAAAAAATAGCCTCATAATACTAAGATATATAATAATAACTAATAGTGTAAAATACTATAAATCAATTAATTAAAACATTAATTATAAAAAACGGTTATTTCACTGATTAAAGATAATAATTATAACAATCAGTTTCAAAATTGAGTTAATTACACAAATACCCTCAGTTTATGTCTAAGTTATTTTCAATTTTTTTTCTTTGTGTTTTATTGCAGTTTACTACTAATGGGCAAACTGCGGAGCAAATTCAGCGTATCAACAATTTGCACCATAAATCGGTCTCTATTCCACAGGATGGTTGGGGTGGTCAAACACAATCAATTGATCTGGACTTAGATGGGGTTAAGGACCTATTAATGATCAAATCGGTCAGTATTAATGCTTCTTATTTTCTTCATTTTGACTCACTTAGCTCTTTTAGATCTTCTTTAAACCCATGGAACAAGAATTTTCGAGATTTTGAATCGATCCTGCTTCAGTATATCTCTAATCATGTTGATATAGTTAACCAAGTTGCAGGGTATCAAAATTTAAAAGACCTATACAATACCAAGCAATATGATTCGATAGAATATACCTATCCATTGATTCAGTTAGGCGCATCGGGAAAAATTATAGCACCCAGTGATTTAATCATAGATGCGGATAAAGCAGCTTTTCATCATTTATTAAAACGCGCTTACGGCAACCTTGCCATCACGTATATTAACAATGACAATTATCCGGATATTATTTTATCAAGTGGAAACGATTTGGGCATTAACAGTGTATTGGTATTAGTAAGTGTTGGTGCATTAAAATACAAATTAGGCAATGTGCCTTTGACGATGCCGCGTCCTACTTCTATGGATTATGGCATTGGTGATATCGACAATGATCAATTACCAGATATCATTACCGAAGGTGTGATTACGGGTAATGGCGGAGCAAGCGATTCAACGCTTTCATATTATAAAGGGTTAGATGCAGATGGTAACTTTAGTACGGTAAAAAATTTATATACCAATCCTGCTATACATCATCTTGTAAGAAGTTCATACCGCTTTAATATGCATGATTTTAATAAAGATCGGTATAGTGATTATTTGAATTATATGCTAGAGTTTAGAGACTTACAAAATTACCCAGTTAGTACCGATACGGTTTTTAATGTTTATATAAATAATTTATCGCTTCCAAATAATGCAACGACGACTGCTTATACTAATTATTTAAAAACAAAATCATTTTTGCCAATCATAGTTTACAATAACGGTAATCGTGCGTTCATGAATCATATAAGTTTACCTCCATCTGCGAGTTTAACCAATACGGGCATTCCATTTACTGGAAGATCCATTATGGTATATGATTATAACAATGACGGGTATGATGATCTTTTTATTAGCATGCAAGAGGCTGCAATTAATATGAACACCAAGGATACTTTGCCATTAAAACATTGGGCAATTCAATATTATGAAAACGCAGGTGTATCAAGCCCGACTTCCTTTACAAATAGAACTGATTTTATTTTTAACACACCGCCAATTTTTATCAATTCAAAAATCCGAGAGATTACATTAAATAAGTTATTTGACATGAACGGAGACGGCACCCTAGAATTGTTTATTAATAATCCCGATTTTAGAGATGTACTTGGAAGTAATTTACAAATTACAGACAAGCCCTTGTACTTTTTCAAGTTAAATAGTAACAACAAATTTGTACTAGACTCTGCCTATAAAAACAGCACTATAGAAGGTATTAAAAAAATTGATTACTTAGGACAGGTTACACAATGTAAATACGAAAACAGAGATCCTTTGTTGTCTCGCGGCGTCTTAATTGATCAAACACCATTCACGCAAACGAATGGCGAAGGCACTTTTTATTTGTGTAACAACGATTCTTTATCCTTAAAGAATTTATCTGATACGGCGTATGGATTAAAACATCGTGTACAGTTTTTTGACATAGATAAATTACGTGGATTTACATTGTCAGGGAAGGAAATAAAAATGGCCCAACCAGGTAATTATCAAATTAATTTAATTGACGAATATTTTTGCAATGTAAGTGCAAATAATCCTGGCATCAAAGTCATAAAGATAAATGCCGCCAATGAAGCAAAAAAACTAGCCCCTAATTTGACATTAAACGGCGCTATGCTAAAGCTAGATTCATTGGTATGTCAGCCAGGGAATATAAATGATGCTACTGTGCTTGTAGGAACCAGCGCTTCAAATGCATTTAAAATTGCATGGACAGATTTGAATGTGGACACAACCAGTGCTGCAAAAATCATTGACAATAAAATAAGAATCAGCACTGCCGTGCCATTTATCAATATTGCTGCAAATGTCTATGACACCAATAAATGTCTATACAAAATACCTGCAGTAAAAATTACCAATCAGGGCCTAAATTATAATCCAATTAAACTTAATATTTCATCTACCGCCACAATTTGTTTTACAGATTCTATTTTGTTAACACTTAAAAAGCCATTGAGTGAATCAAATATAAGTTTTACATTTTTCAATAGCGACACTGCATATAAAAATCAACCAAAGGGGGATACTATAATTTTAAAAGACAAAGGTGTTTATTATTATAAAATTAAATACCCTAATAATTGTTTTTACAACACGGATAGCTTAGTCTTAAACACTACATTAACATTACCCAATACCCCTTCGATTGCAAGAGA
>JBILQZ010000170.1:0-3924 GCA_044372935.1 Sediminibacterium sp.
TTAAATCAGGATTACCAATGACTTGTCTATTGATATTGCTTTGATCTAATACAGGTTGTAATTGTGTGATAGATGGCTGATTTGTAGAAGTGCGATAATCAATATTCAAATTTTTTGTTTGAGAAAAATTATACCTGAAATTGGCATTCGGCAAGATATCTTGAAAGCTTTGGCTCAGTTTTGTTTTTGCACTGATATTCTCTCCATTCAAAGTTGCATTTTGCAAGGATACACCTGTAGCAAAATTAAATTTCTTTTGATTGGACCTAAAGCTCATACCCCCTCCTGAATAAGTATATTCACTATTGAATTCATTGGTCAAACGAGTATTTAAAACACCATAACCATCCGTCAATGTACTATAATCATATACTTTTCTGCTAGAAGAACCGATGGACTTGCTCAAATAGCTATTGAATTCGAGTAAAGATCTTTTACTAATTGGTTCTGTATAAATAACATTAGCAGAATAACTTGAGTTATTTCCTTTACGAATATTTTGTTGATCTAATAAAGAGTCAGATGTTAAGTTTCCATCTGCATAAAAATATTGACTGGTATACTGATTACCTGTAGAATTAGACTGATTGTAACTCTGCGTAATAGTAGAAGAAATGGTTCTTCCTTTTTTTGCGAATTTTTTTCTTAACAACAAATTACTAGAAGCATTCACTGCATCTGAAACACTGGATGCAGCTGTTGTATTGGTATTGACCAAAGCACCCGTAGGATCTAGCCCTAGTCTCGTTAATGTGGAGTCTTGACTCGTTGAACTTGTTTGTTGCCATCCTAAGGTGGGCGTAAATTTATAAGAAAATGTTTCGGTCACTTTATGATCGATGGTACTACCAAAACTTTGTTGTTGATTCCTAGCAATTGAATTGGCTTTTGTTTCTCTATTGAATAAGTTTCCTGGTGTCAAATTTTGTGTGAAAGATCGACTATTGTTATTGCGCTCTACATCACTGATGGAGGTATTCGCATTAAAATCTATCTTCTTACTATTAAATATATTTGAATAGTTTCCTCCTATCGAATAGGTCTCAGCAATACCCTGTGCATTTGCATCCGTCTCGCCAGAACCACCTCCGCCAATATTGATGGTTACACCCGCTCCCGCACCTGGTCTACCGCCACCGCCGCCAGAAAAATTTACAATATTTCGGCTAGAAAAATTTTGACGATTGGTATTATTGGCGCCTCCAATAGCAGAAATTTGTTCATCATTATTAATGACATTGATATTGCCTTGGCCATCAAATACAGATGGTGTACCAGCACCACCGCTCAATTTTCCAAAAGTAGAACGATTACGATCTTTCTTTAATTTTAAATTGATTGCAGTTTCTTCTGAACCATCATCAATACCTGTAAACATGGCTTGATCTGATTTGCGATCATATACTTGAATTTTATCTACCGCATCTGCAGGTAAATTTTTAGTCGCCATTTTTGGATCTCCTGTAAAAAATTCTTTCCCATTTACAAAAACCTTGGTCACCGTTTTTCCATTCACTGTAATGCCGCCCGCTTTATCCACTTCCATACCTGGCATTTTCTTTAATAAATCTTCAACCACCGCATTCGGAGCTGTCTTAAAATTTTCAGAATTAAACTCTATCGAATCTCCATTGATTACTACTGGTGGTCTGCGGGCCGTTACGGTAACAGTAGACATCGTATTCACATCATTCATAAAGATGGTGCCCATCTCTATTGTTTTTTCTGTACTAGTTGGTACTGGAAGCCATTTAGGTTGATAGCCTACATAAGAAACCGAAATCAAATAATTTCCAGTGGCTACATTTTTAAAAGTAAAGCCACCCGACTCATTGGTTCTTGAAAAACTAACTAAAGAAGAGTCCTTAGCAATAACCAAAGAAACAGTGGCAGCATTCAAAGCGCGATTTGCAATACTATCCTTTATAGTGCCTTGAATACTTGTATTTTGGGCAAAATTTACATAACTAATTAATAATAAACAGTTTATGAAAATGTATTGAGCAAATTTTTGTTTATTCATATTGTAAATATACGATTGGGTTCGTAAACATAAATCAAAATAGACTTATTCTGACTAAATTTTTAGTTAAAATTATTGAATTATTTGATGAATGGCGATTTTGAAATGGGACCTTTTTTTTAATGGACTATCCCTTTAACGTAACTTTCGAAAAATAATTATCATGAGAATATACGCTTTGACCCTGCTGATGGGGCTAGGTTTAATCCAAGCACAGGCGCAGGACAAAAAAAGTCCTAAAAAAGACAGCCTGCCTTACACTCAATTCAAAGGCTTGCCATTAAAAGCCACTAGGTCGGTTGACTTTACCACCAACGAAGGCACTTGGACCTCTTTGGCTGTGAGTCCAGATGGCAAAACCATTTTGTTTGATTTAATGGGAGACATTTATAGTTTGCCAATGGAAGGCGGAAAAGCAACTGCCATCACCAAAGGTATTGCTTATGACAACCATCCAAGTTTTAGCCCAGATGGAAAACGTATCCTATTTATTTCTGATCGTTCTGGTGCAGAAAATTTATGGTATATCGATGTAGAGAAAAAAGATACCATTGCATTAACCGAAGATCAAAACAATAATTTTCCTGGTGCAGTCTATACGCCAGATGGTAATTATATAGTGTACACAAAAGGTCGTCGTAACACGAAATTGTATTTAATGCATAAAAATGGTGGTGCAGGAACTAGTTTAATTGACGCACCTGCTGCATTAAAAACAATTGATCCTGCAGTGAGTGCAGATGGTCGTTACATTTATTATAGTGCGAGAAACGGCGCGTGGAACTACAATGCCATGTTACCTCAATATAGTATTGGTGTATATGATAGAGAAAAAGGTACTTCTAGAACAATAGCTTCTAGGTATGGATCTGCCTTCACACCTGTCTTGTCTAAAGATGGAAAATGGATGGTATACGGTTCACGTTTCGAAGATAAAACAGGATTGGTAAAAAGAAATTTAGCGACAGGTGAAGAAGCTTGGTTGGCCTATCCAGTTCAAAGAGACGATCAAGAATCTATTGCCGTTTTAGGTGTGTTACCTGCTATGAGTTTTACGCCAGACAGTAAATATTTATTGGCCTCTTATGGAGGTAAAATAAATAAGATTAATATTGAAACAGCTGCACAAACTGAAATTGCTTATTCTGTAGATGCAAAAATAGAAATGGGTCCTGAAGTATTATTTAAGTATCCTATAAAAGATACAATTGCAACGATGGCTACACAGATTAGAGATGCAGTGCCTTCACCTAATGGAAAACATTTAGCTTTTACTGTATTGAATCGTTTGTATGTAATGGAGTATCCTAATGGCAGTCCTACACGTTTGACAAAGAATGATTTCACAGAAGCACAGCCAGTATGGAACACCAACGGAACTGGTATTTATTTTACCACTTGGAATGCAGCGGGTGGAAGTATTCAATACATTGACTTAGCCAATAATGCGGTACAAGCCATTACTAGAGAAAATGCATTGTATCAAGGATTAGCAATTGATCCAACAGGTAAAAAATTAGTATTTAATAAAACGAATGCTCAAAAATTCAAAGACGCTATTGAACCCACTTATGATGATGGGGAAGACGAATTGGCGTGGATAGATTTAAGTACTGGAAAAGAAACGATCATTGATAAAGCAAACGGAAGATACAATCCACATTTTGCAATGAATGATGGTCGAATTTATTTAAACAACCGCGGCAGATTGATTTCTATTCAATGGGATGGTGGAGATGAAAAAGAAATTGCAAAAATTTCTGGTATCACCACTTTTGGAAGTATTCCTGAACATCGAGGTAAGCCGGTAGCTGACCCTTGTATTATTCCAGAAGTAATGGATGAAGACGAAGCAGCAAAAGAAAACAATCCTCCTTCTAGTGCCAACACGATTTTATTGT
>JBILQZ010000171.1:0-3877 GCA_044372935.1 Sediminibacterium sp.
TTGGTTTAGATACAGTACCAGAGCCATTTCATGATGGCAAACATATCTGGTATAGCACAGGAGCGCACTCAATGCTACATGTAATTCAAGGTGCTACAACAAAAAAAGAATATTATAAGAATCAACATACCTGTTTTACCGTACCTAATTTTAACCTTTTTATAGAAAAATTGAAAAAGGCAAATTGGACATGGGAGGATGTTAATGGTAATAAGCAAGCAATTACTACAAGAATTGATGGTGTGCATCAAATATGGTTACAAGATCCAGATGGTTATTGGTTAGAGATCAATGACGATACATATTAAAGGCAAATAATTAAAAATTAAATCATTTTAATAATGGAACCTATTACTGTACAAAATACCATTGAAGCGTCAATTGAAAATGTGTGGGCATTATGGACCGATCCAGCACATGTTAAAAATTGGAATTTTGCAAGCAATGATTGGCATTGTCCAAGAGCCAATAGCGATTTTGTAGTTGGAGGAGAATTTCATTATATCATGGCCGCGAAAGATGGATCAGTTGAATTCGACTTCTGTGGCACTTTTACAAAAATTATAGACCAATCCGCTATCCAGATTTTTTTAGAAGATGGGCGTGAAATGAATCTTCAATTTATTGCAGAAGGGCAAGCAACTAAAGTTATTGAATCCTTTGAACCAGAGGAGGTCAATAGTTTAGAACTTCAGAAGCAAGGATGGCAAGCCATTCTAGATAATTTTAAAGCTTATGTAGAAGGCTAAAAGAACTATGAAAAATTAAAGATGAAAGGCATTATAAATATTATAAATACTGCCCATATAGCATAAATAGGTATAAACTTAGCAATTGCACGCTCTATTGAGGTTATGCCCGCTTTGCCATTCAAATTTTTAAATAGCCCAACAGAAACAAGTAGAAGATGTATAAACATCAAGGAATTTGCGCCAATTACAGCAATTCTATTTGGAGAAAATCCAAATTCATTCAGTCTTATTAGGATTGCATAAACCGCAATACCATTTGCTATAATTGTTAACAAAGAAAGACTAAACAACATGACCAACTGGATTTTAGAGACGCCTTGATGTACAGTTGTGGTCAATGAAAACAAAATAATAGCCATTACGGCAATTAATAAAATATTAAATAGCAATAAGAAATCACGATCCGTATAAATATTTTTTTGCGTATATAATAGTGTACATAAAAAAAGGAAAAGTGTAACTAATACTAATGGAGTGAAAATTCTTGCAATAATTGGAGAAATCTTATTTACAAGCTGAGGATTGTTTTGAATCAAAAAAGTTGAAAGTATTGGGAGCGCGGCAAAGCCCCAAATTGCAATTTGCTCAAAATAAGCCTGCGCAATGTTAAGACCAAGCAGTTCAAACAATGCAATAGTAATGCCAGAAAATAACATTCCAGCAGCAAATATCAAAGCAGTCATGACAATGAAGTTGCCATTAAATTGTAAGAATGAAATTTGCTTACTTATATTTTTCAGGTCTCCCCCAGTAAACATATAACCCAAAACAGTCCATAATAAAATGGGTAAATGGAAAGCTGATAATATAAGCGTTGCGCTTTTATCATTATTAGGTAAATAATTGATAAATACCGCAGCAGTAATAAATATTAAAATTGGAAGAATATATTTAACGATTGACAAGGATTGTTTCCAGGCAAAATACATACTTAACATAGGAAAAATTACAAACCCTACATTTTTAGATAAGTAAGTATCAAACTCTAATCCAAGAAAACTTGGCATCTTAGCAATCAATCCACTTATGATGGCTGCAACTACAATAAAAATGATTTCGTTCTTATTGCCCCATGCTACATCCTCTTGCGCATAGTTTAATCTTTCATTCCATACTTTAGCAAAAGCTTGATCCTTGATGTCTTTATAAATTGAATTAAATGCATTCGCAAATGCAGTTTTATTCTCACGATACAATAACTCCAATTGCTTTGGGTTATCGATATTGTTTTTTATTTCGTTTTCCATTAATTTGTCTTTTTAATTAGTTTTTCTAAAGCATCTAAGTGATCGCTAAAGGCTTTTTTTCCTAAAGGGGTAACAGCGTAAGTCGTATTGGGCTTTTTACCAATAAACTGTTTTGTAATGGAGATATAATCTGCTTTTTCAAGTGCACTTAAATGACTGGCCATATTGCCATCTGTCAATTGAAGTTGCTCTTTCAATGTGCCAAAATCCACCATATCATTCACAATCAGAATAGACATAATGCCTAATCTAACCCTGCTTTCAAATGCTTTATTTAAATCTGCTATATAATTTTTCACTTCTCGTATTTAAAGTAGATATACAAACCATACACAATATGCAATACGCCAAATCCTAATGCCCAGAAGAGTAAACCATAATCTACATAAATAGAGGCAATCAATCCAATCACTATTTCAAGCACACCAAGTGAACGGATATCATGAATAGTGTATTTACTTGCATTTAAAATAGACAAGCCATAAAATATAATTGTAGCAGGCGCAATTAAAGCAATGTGACCATGATACAAAAGAATACTACAATAGATGGCGCCAGCAGTTAATGGGATAGCCATATTGATTAATAATCTTTTTGCAGTCGCATCCCAAACGGGCAATCCTTTAGACAAGGCATTACGCATGGCTAGATAGATAGCTGTTGCGAGTGCGATGACTAACAACAAAATAAGTTCAACAAATAAGAACTGATAGACGTTGTTATTTAAGACGCCATTTTGTTCCACTATCAAATTATAATAGCCAGGCTCAGTCAATTGAATACCCAAAAAAGTATAGGCAATCATTACTCCAGCGATTGCAATCAGCCCTACGACAATACCCGAAAGTCCGCTTAAGGATAAAAATTTAGAGGAACGCTCCATCATTGACCTAATGTCCTTGAGTGCATCCAATTGTTCTTGTTGTTGATCCATTTTAAATGATTTAAAAGTACTTTGAATTACAAAGTAATGAAACATTTAAATACCAACCTAAAAAATAAAAGATTTTCTAGCTAACATTGCAATCTAGCATGCGTTATCCTCTCAAATTAACCCCATTTAGTGCCGAATTGGCTATCTATATTCCTGATTATGAACAGGTTAAAGAAGTTTACGAGGCAATATTAATCGATCATGCATCCGAACCCTTTCCCTATTGGGCTAAACTTTGGCCATCTTCCATAGCATTGGTTCAGTATCTAAATGCAAACACAATCTGGATAGAACATAAAAATGTGCTTGAAATTGGAGCTGGTTTAGGGCTCCCAAGCTTCATGATTGCAGGATACGCAAATTCAGTTCAAGTGAGCGATTACGCGCCAGAAGCAGTAGAATTATTGGAGAAAAATATTCAGCACCTTAGATTACATAATGTGCAAGCAATGGAATTGGATTGGAATAGGGTGCCCGATTCAATTAAACCTGATGTAGTGTTATTAAGTGATGTAAATTATAACCCCGGTCAGTTTGATGGATTGTTACAATTGATTACAAAATTAATTGCCAATGGAACAATTGTCCTTCTTTCAACCCCTCAAAGAATCATGGCTAGTCCTTTTGTCAATGCAATACAAGAATTGGTGAAGCAAAGTCATGTTGAGATAGTAAATGAAAATGGAAAATCAATTGAAATAAGTATTTTAATATTATTTAAATAATACCTTACAAAGTATTAAAATAAAATAGCCTACTCCTTTTCAACTATTTATTATGAAAGATGCAATAGAAACTGTAGATGAATACATTCAAAGCTTTCCAAAGAAAACGCAAGTACACTTAAAAGCAATCAGAAAAGTCATTAAAGCAAATGCACCTGAAGCAATAGAACAAATTGCCTATAAAATGCCTGCATTTAAATTGAATAAAAAACCATTGAT
>JBILQZ010000029.1:0-14408 GCA_044372935.1 Sediminibacterium sp.
GGGATTCGAACCCTTGGTACAGTTTAACCCGTACGGCAGTTTAGCAAACTACTGATTTCAGCCACTCATCCACCTCTCCTCCGAAACCTCTTTCGAGGGGTGCAAAAATAAGCACTAGAAAGTTAAATTCCTAAAAAAAGTCCGGAATAAACTAAATAAAGTTCATTCCGGACCAATATCTTATTTATCTGTGAATCAGGAGCTTGGATCGAGCCCTAGGGACTACATAGCCGCCAACTGTACTTTCTGCGTCAACTCCATTACATTCTCTCTAAACATAGAATCCGTATCCATTAAATCCTTCACCGTTTGGCAAGAGTGGATCACTGTAGTATGATCACGTCCACCAAAGTGTTCTCCAATAGTTTTTAATGAATTTTTAGTGAATGCTTTTGCAAGGTACATCGTGATCTGACGAGCTTGTACAATCTCACGCTTACGCGTTTTTTGTAACAATTTGTCATAAGGCACTTCAAAGAATTCACAAACCATTTTTTGAATGGCGTCGATCGTGATTTCCTTGCTGCTTGTCTTCACAAAGTTGCGTAATACCTTCTTCGCTAATTCAACATCAATTTCTTTCTTATTCAATGAAGACTGCGCTAATAAAGAAATCAACGCCCCTTCTAATTCTCTTACATTCGTATTAATATTATAAGCCACATACTTCACCACTTCCTTAGGCATATCTAAACCATCTGCCTTCATCTTTTTCTCTAATATCTCTATTCTTGTTTCGTAGTCTGGTACTTGAATGTCTGCGCTCAAACCCCATCTGAACCTACTTAATAAACGTTCTTGTAAACCTTCTAAATCCTTAGGTGCTTTATCAGAAGTTAAAACCAATTGCTTTCCACTTTGGTGTAAGTGGTTAAAGATGGCAAAAAATGCGTCTTGAGATTTTTCGGCTCTGTTGAAGAACTGAACATCATCAATAATCAAAACATCTATTAATTGGTAAAAATGGATAAAGTCATTGATTGCATTGTTGCGGCTATGGTCCTGGAACTGATTAATGAACTTCTCAGAACTTACATATAAAACCACTTTGTTTGGATGGATACGCTTTACGTCGTTTCCGATTGCTTGAGCCAAATGTGTTTTACCAAGACCTACCCCACCATAAATCACCAATGGGTTAAAGGAATTAGCACCTGGCTTTTCTGCTACTGTTTTACCAGCACGACGAGCAACCCTATTACAATCTCCCTCAATAAACGCATCAAATGTATAATTATGATTTAACTGAGGATCGATCTGCATTTTCTTTAATCCTGGAATCACAAATGGATTCTTCACCGGATTGTCAATAACCAATGGGAAATTCATCTCATTGTTATTGTAGGTCTTCATGCCACTTGCTGGCAAATCCATTGAGCCTTTATTCTTAGAACCATTGGCACCACTATCCACCATGATACGGTATTCTAATCTAGCTTCCTTTCCAAGCTCACGCTTTAAAGTTTTTGCTAGTAGATTCACGTAATGCTCCTCTATATATTCGTAAAAGAATTGGCTAGGCACCTGGATCATTAAGACCTGGTCTTTCAATTCAACTGGTTGAATCGGCTCAAACCATGTTTTGAAATGTTGCCATTCAACAATGTCTTTGATGATCTTCAAACAATTCGCCCAAACTAGTTCTGCACTCTTAGCCATTTTGTATTTCTAAACCTTTATATAATGAATAAGTAAAAATCTGTCTTTTCCCCTGGAATAATTTCTATGTAAACCAGAATGCGAATATGGTCACTTTATGTTGAAAAAAAAACTTTTTTTTTTGGTTTTTTTTACATGTACCGTAAACACTATTTCTTAGGCTACTCCTTCTGTTATGCCAGGCGTTCAAGGTAATGACTTTTTCTTAAAAAAGCCTAGTTTATCCACTTATTTTATGTTCGAAATTGGACTCAAATTGGCGCAAAAAAACGAATGCCCATTTGTTTTGATTCAGCACCAAACAGTTATGGCCAATAAATGCTACCTTTACAGCTATAAATCATACTATGAGCTACGAATTAATCGGTAAATTAATTGCCAAATACGAGACAATCCAAAGAAAAGAGACCTTTAAAACAAGAGAATTTGTGATTGAAAAGTCGGAAGACATCAATGGTAAAACCATAACGAATTACGTAAAATTTCAATGTGTTCAAGATAGAACAACCATGCCTGATAGATTTAATATCGGCGATACGGTTAAAGTACTCTTTAATATCAAGGGTTCTAAGTGGAACAAAGACGGGAAAGACAACTATATCACAAATTTGGATGCTTGGAGAATGGAAGCTGTTGCATTAGGTGGCGATACTGCTCCTTCTGATGCTGGCGCTTATTTTGATATGCCAGCTGGTGATCCAGGCGACGCTAGCGACGACTTACCTTTCTAGTCTAAAAAGAAGCAACGAGACGCATTTTTTAGGATAAAAACCTAACCCCATGCAACAAACTATACAACTCAGAATGACTCCAACCGACGCAGCCAATGCGTCGGTTTTATTAACAGCCCTTACCCAGCAACTAGGCTGTACAAGTAGCCAGGTCAATGGCTACCATATTTTGAAACAATCCATCGACGCAAGAAGCCGTCAACAAGTATGGATTAACCTCACTTTACAAGTTTTTATAGAAGAGCCCGTATCAGATAGATTGATCGAGCCCTATTTGTTTCCAACCCTACCCAAAAATGCGAAAGAAGTACATATTATTGGAGCAGGTCCGGCTGGCTTATTTGCAGCCCTAGAATGTATCCAACTAGGACTTAGACCGATTGTATTAGAAAGGGGCAAAGATGTGCGCAGTAGACGCAGAGACCTTGCAAAATTAAACAAAGAAGGTATTGTTGACCCTGAGAGTAATTATTGCTTTGGGGAAGGTGGCGCCGGCACTTACAGTGATGGTAAATTATATACTAGAAGTAATAAAAGAGGCAGTATTGACAAAATATTGCGCTTATTCTACCAATTTGGCGCAGACGAAACAGTGCTTTATCAAGCTCATCCTCATATTGGCACCAATAAATTGCCACAAATCATCACCGCCATGCGCCTTCAGATTGAAGCAGCTGGTGGACAGGTACTTTTTGAAAAAAAGATGGTGGACTTCGAAGTTGACAAAGGAAAAATCAACAGGATTCATTGCGCAGATGGAGATAGTTTTAAGGTAGAAGCACTGCTACTTGCCACTGGACATTCTGCTCGAGATATTTTTGAATTATTTTATAAAAAGCAGGTATTAATTGAATCCAAACCATTTGCTTTAGGTGTTCGTGTGGAGCATCCACAACAAGTCATTGATCAAATTCAATACCATTGCTTAACACGTGATCCTAACCTGCCCCCTGCTGCATATAGTTTAGTTGAACAAGTGAACGAGCGAGGTGTGTTTAGTTTTTGTATGTGTCCCGGCGGCATCATTGCACCTGCGGCGACTGCACCAGGTGAAATTGTTGTCAATGGATGGAGTCCAAGTAAAAGAAATAATCCATACGCGAATAGTGGCATGGTGGTACAAATAGATTTAGCTACAGCCGCACAATTTTTAAAACAAGCTACTAAGAAAGAGGTGGACTTAAACCATCCATTATTGTTGTTAGAATTTCAACAATACGTAGAGCAGCAAGCATTTAAAAGTGGCGGTGGATTACAGGTTGCGCCAGCATCGAGATTAGTTGATTTTTGTACAAATAAAATCTCACAGGACTTACCCGATGCTAGTTATTTGCCAGGATTAAATGCAGCTGACTTAACGGATGTGCTACCAAGATTTGTGCACACCACTTTGCAAGATGGATTTAAAGCATTTGGCAAAAAGATGAACGGTTATTATACCAATGATGCCATTGTAGTGGCCACAGAAAGTAGAACCTCCTCTCCTGTTCGAATTCCAAGAGATGCAGATACCTTCCAACATCCTCAAATAAAAAATTTATACCCATGTGGCGAAGGCGCTGGTTATGCGGGCGGAATCGTAAGCGCCGCAATGGATGGCCAGAAACTAGCACAAAGCATTGCGGCGCAATTAAAATAAATAAGGTTTCAATTTATTGGCCCGTTATTTATTTGTGAATGATTTTTAATCTTCTGGTTTATCTTTTTTACTAATCAACAAGCCATCTTGGATTAATTTATTTTGCTTAAACGAAGCCAACTCTTTTGCAAGGTTGCCGCTCAAGTCTCTTGTCAAAGTCAATTCAGGCTTACCTGCATTCACCCATGCGGTATACCAAAAATCTGCAATCATATTGGCAGATGCAATCAATTGAACATTCACTGTATTGCCCAAAGCTTTAGCATAAGCTGCTGCAAATGGTTTAGTGTACGCTTTTACTTCTTTACCATAACGCATTTGATTGCGGTATTTTGTTTCTGGTGTAAATTGTTTTGTTACTTCTGTTTCTATAGCCAACATTTGAGGCACTAATAAATGTGCTTTACGTACATCTGCCCAAAGTGCTTCCCCAGGATTTTTGATGTACTTTGCTTGATGGGTATTGTACAACATAAATTGATCCAAATTAATTTCAGGAATGAAGGTCTCCCACATATGGTGCAACCCTTTTTGTCCTGTCAATTGTCCATCATAATTCATTGTGGTATGCAAAGGCACATGTAAGTCGGCCACATAGTGTCCAAGATCCGCGGCATAAAATAAAATGCTATCCTTATTTTTAGATTTAAATGCAGCAGTCAAATGATCCAACTGCATGATTGCATTGTAAGGACCCCATCCCCATTTGATCAAACTGTCTTTACCATACTTTTTTACAGCAGCTTCCCAATTCGTTGGCATATCATTGGCAGCATTAGGACCAAATGCTTCTAAGTCTACAAAGTGCTTGGTATCTTCTGTCTTATCCTTGTTTCTTCTGATATCTGGACGTGGCGCATTGAACACTAAATTATCCATGTCTGCATAGAAAAAACTTCGCATCGGTTCTGGCAGATTGTAGATAGCGATTTGATGAATCGTACGGTGTACTAAAAAGCCCCAACTTGAAAGGCCTACTAAAGCAACCAACAACATAACTTGAAATAAGGATTTCTTGGAGAACATAGTATAAATATTTGCACGAATATAATCCAATATCCCGAGCATATAGACGCTCATCTAGGCCGTTTTTCCACTTGTAATAAATCTCCGGTTTAATTTTGCAAATTCACTGTACTTTTAGGTCAAATTAAAAACATGGAGCCCCTATTAAGTTTATCCCATCTAGTAAAACATTATGCGACTCAAAAAGCTGTAGATGATATAAGTTTCGATATTCAAAAAGGAAGCATTTTTGGATTGCTTGGTCCCAATGGCGCAGGAAAAACCACCTTGCTTAGAATGATCACTGGGATTTTCTATCCTGATGGAGGTACCATTCAATTAGATGGTAAACATTTTGACCCCTTATTAGATATACGTGAAATTGGCTACATGCCAGAAGAGCGCGGCTTGTATAAAAAAATGAAGATTGGTGAACAAGCTTTATACCTTGCTCAGTTAAGAGGCTTGAGTAAAGCGGAAGCCATGGAGCGTATTAAATATTGGTTTGAGAAATTTGAAATGCAAAGCTGGTGGAATAAAAAAGTAGAAGACTTGAGTAAAGGGATGAGTCAGAAATTACAATTTGTTATTACTGTTTTACATGAGCCTAAATTGATCATTCTGGATGAACCATTTAGTGGACTAGATCCTTTAAATGCCAATTTAATTAAAGATGAAATTTATGCATTGGCAAAAAAAGGGGCTACCATTATATTTAGTACCCACAGAATGGAACAGGTAGAGGAAATATGTGACCACATTGTGCTCGTCAACTTAGGAAAGAAGATTTTAGATGGCACCGTGGCGGATATTAAACAACAATACAAAGAACATATTTTTGCCATCGAAACTTCACATCCTGAATTGGTGAAGGACAATACCTTATTTAACATCCTAGAAAAAGAGGAGAAAAATGAACAAAAGGTATTGATCAAATTAAGTCAATCCGTTGCGTCTAACGATGTTCTAAAACACCTTATTGAACAACAAATACCTATTATAAGCTACAACGAGGTATTACCTAGTTTGAATGATATATTTATTCAATTGGTAGAAGATACCCATGCCAAAGCAAGGGCTTTTCAAAACATTTAATGAATTAAAAAATCGACCTCTACATTATTAAAAATATTTTATGCATAAAATTTGGATCATCATACAAAGAGAATACACCAGCAGGGTAAAAAATAAACGTTTTTTAATTGTCACTTTTTTAGTGCCCTTATTAATGGTGGGCTTGATTGTGGGATCAGCTTATTTTTCTTTTAAAGGCACCGAAGAGCGGAAGATTGCTGTCATTGACCCTAATGGTTTTTTTAAGGATAAATTAAAAGATAGCAAACAATTAAAATTTGAATTCCCTAGCGATGTAGACACGAGTAACTATAAAGAAAAGGGCTATTCAGATATTTTATTGATGCCTTTATTTGAAGAAGATAAAAAAGCAGATTACATCTTAAGGTCTAAGAAGTCGATGGGCTTTACACTTCAGGAAAAGATAAGTAGTAAAATAAATGCTGCTATAGAAGATCAGATGTTGGAAAAAGCAGGCATTCAACAAACTGTATTGGACTCTATTCATGCTTCTGCACAAATTGCAGAGCTAAAAGCCTATGAAGATGAAGGCAAAAAGAGCAAGGAAAGTAATGCTGCTTTGGCGATGGGCATTGGTTATGCAAGTGGTTTGTTAATTTACATCACCATGTTTATTTATGGCACCATGGTGCTACGTGGAGTAATGGAAGAAAAAACAAATAGAATTGCAGAAGTTATTGTAAGCAGCGTGAAGCCTTTTGAATTGATGTTAGGAAAAATCATTGGCATTGGCGCAGTGGGTTTAACTCAATTTTTAATGTGGATTATTGTAGTGATTACTTTAACGGGTGTGGGCATGGGCTTATTACCAGATGATATTCAAACGCAGGTACAACAAATGCAACAGGCAAATGGCCAGATGGGTGCAGCAGGTCTTGCACAAGCAAGCGAATCGGCTAAAAATGTTTATGCGATACAACATACCCTAGCAACAACCAATTGGCCATTGATTATTGGTTGTTTCTTATTTTATTTCTTAGGCGGTTTCTTATTTTATGCTTCTTTATTTGCAGCCATCGGAAGTGTGGTAAATGAAGATCCACAAGATGCACAAAGTTTAATGTTCCCAGTTACAATGCCCATTATATTTTCTTATATCATTACCAATGTGGTGATCCAAAACCCGAATACACCCATGGCATTTTGGGCTAGCGTGATTCCATTCAGTTCACCTATGGTGATGATGGCAAGAATCTCCTATGGGGTTCCAACCACTGTACCTTATTGGGAATTGGCATTGAGCATGGGTACATTGATAGGTGGTTTCTTATTCACCACATGGTTAAGTGCTAAAATTTATAGAACTGGTATTTTAATGTACGGTAAAAAAGTCACCTGGAAGGAAATGATCAAATGGGCATTCGCAAAATCGTAGAAAATTATTGAGAAATGGGTTAGAGCGCAATTCTCACATTCACCCCTGCCCTTGTATTTGTAATGGGAGGAGAAGAAGAGATATATGGCGTGGCCTTTCTTTGATCAAAGAAGAATTTTAAATTGATCTTACTATTCAATACATAGTCTATGGATGGCTGTAGGGTAATTTCTTTCTGCCCTCCAGTGCCATAAGCATTGGTTTGATCCAATCTGCTATTACTGTTATAAGTATCGCGCATAGCCACATCTAATCTAAATGTTAGGTCATTCGCTAATTTGTTATTATTTAATCCTGGGATATTGAAAGGTAATTTTAAACCTCTTTTGCGGAAGCTCGTTCCCACCACCCACTCTGTACTATTATTTTCACTCAATTGATAATCAACTAAACTTAAAGCGAGCATACGACTCTTTTTATATTCAAATCTTACAGACCATTGTGTCACCGTCGTTAAATTTAAACCAATCAGTGGCTCCATTCTTTCACTAATTGTAATATTAGGGATCAAGAAATAAGGCACATAGTTACCACTTACTGGATCTAAGAAAGATGGGGCTCCAAAACGAGATCTATCCGCATATAATAAAGAACTATTAAAACTGTTCATCGATAAACTACCATTATACCCATGCGTTAAGGATATATTGGAGAACAAATTAGAGATACCAGAAATATTTGACAAACCATTGTACAATACATTCCAATTAGGCATTGGTAACATACCAGAAAAAGGATTAGAACGGATATTAGAATTGGTTTGATTCAATAAATTTACTTTCCCTGGATCTTTTCCAGTATATGCAGCAATAAAGGATGGCACTAGAACATCCTGTGCATACTTACCATACCCTATTGCATACCCTTCGGGATCTTTTTGTTGATTCCAATAAGGATTTAATGCAGCCACTCTATTTGAAATAGTTACTCGATACTGCTGAAAATCATTAAACTGTTTAGAAATGGTATTTGGATCATGCTTATCAAAGAAAGTCTTTAATGCCACATAACTGATATTGAATCCCCCTGCAGATAATGGGTTATTATGTGATCTATATCCATCTCCAAATTCAGTCGTGTCTTTAAAGAATTCAGAATATTCTTTGGTGAAAGTTTTATCAAACTTCAAGTCAATGATTAATGTTTTGATTGGCTCAATCATCACACGCGCACTCAATTTTTGGTCAAATCCTTGACGGAATAATAAATTGAAATTTCTATCGGTTGTAAACAAACCTTTTGCCTCTTGTTGGTTCAACCAATTACTATCTGGCTGTCTACCCATTGAATAATCAAATCCAGGCGCAAATCCATTAAAATCTTTGTCTACAAATTGTATCCCAGACATAAATCCAGGCAAACGACTATTAAAGTTCTCCGCATAATCTAAAGATGCGTTTTGAACCATTGTCAATAAACTTACCAATGATTTTACTGGACGAGGAACATCCAATACTTCATTTGCCTTAAGTACACGCAGCGCAATACGTTCTTGTTTTCTAGCTACTTTCCATAGCTTAAAGGCAGAATCTCTAGCCTTACCTGTTAATCCTTTTAACGCATCTTCCTTTGTAATAATTAATTTACTCGTTAATGGATTATTTTGATTGCGTGTGGGTTTCTCATTGGATAAAGCAGAACGTATGAATTTTGACTTACCATAAAAACTATTAAAATTAAATTGCGCATTCACCTGATGAGAAAGTGTATTTTCAATGGTATTTCCCAAAGAAGTAGCCAATCTACTTGCACCTATCCAATTGTAATTGGTTGACAAACTATAACTCGCTAAAATCCAATCCGTCAAAGGCAACTTACTTGTAGGCAAGTCATATCGCATAGCAACACTTTGGTTGTATAATGTATTTCTGCCTCCTCTTAAGAGCATTTTTGTTACCGCATCTTTTTCCTCTTTGGTATCTATTCGACCATCTGGTTCATCAATTCTAGAATTAAGATTCGCAATGACATCTAAATTAATTGCTCTTGTTAAAGGCCAACGTAGATTGAATATACGGCCCATGGTAAAATACTTATCATAAGTTGTTTCGGCTTTTTCGGTCGTTCCATCAAAGCTATTCACCACTCTTGGCGTGTACTCTCCAAACTGACGATCAAAAACTGTTCTATAACTGATCAAACTCGGTGCTGGAGAAAAATTAAAATCCTTGATTAAAGAAAGCCATGGAGATTTTGTTTTAATCCATTTTGAAAAAGGCTGGTATGATTTAGCGTTATTATTAAATGTATAGCCAATAGCGCCTCTTTGTTTTACCACCTGATTCAACTCAATGACTGGACTAGTTTGCTGTAATTGAGAATAAGAATAACTAAAATCCAAATTACTCAAACTCAACATCGTATTGTTTTTACCAGGCAAGAATCGAACATTGGTAAAATTTAAGGTCTTGATGGTCGTTTGATCAATAGATGCATTTTTAATGGAGTCTCTTTTAATAGCATCCGTTGTTTTATTTAATTTATCTCTATAAAGTACGTCTTTGTCAAATGGATCAAACTCAGGATTTTCCTGTGTTTTATTTAAGCCGGCAAAAACAGGCAAAGAAATTTTAGCTTGTTTCGGCAACAATTTAGCTGCGTCTATATTGGCCGCAATATCCAATTGTGAAAAGCCTGTTTTAGATCGTTCATTCATTTTTTGTTCAATGCTACCAAAGCCAGAAGTTCGGTTATTCACAGACACAGCCATTGTACCTAAATCTGCCAATACTAGATCCATCCTGCCTAATGCAGCCCATGCACTACGTTCGTCTAAATTAGAAAGTCTTAACTCATTTACCCATACTTCTGCATCAATTTCATTTTGACTAGAAGTGTTTTCAAAGGCTATTAAGATACCACGCACTTCCCCTAAATTTGGATTACCTTTTACTGAATAAACATGATTATTGGCTTGAGTTTTACTGTACTTACTATTAAAGTTCACTCCTGCAAAATTATCCCTGTCAATTTTTAGCTGTACTAAATCAGTTAAATTTAAATTCATTTCATTTTCAAGTGGCCAAACCGATCTAGCATCTTGAATATCGTATTTGCCACTTTTTGTAGGTGTTAATGGTATACGTATTTCGTAATAGTTGTTTTGAAAATCCTGTCCAATTCTTAAAATGGCTGTTACCAATCCCTTCTCCACCGAATTAGGGAATCTTTTGTTTTCAGCATGTAAGAACATAGATAAATTACCGTAACGACGAATATCAATATTCATCGTTTTAAAGACGCCTCTTGGTGTCGAATTCTTCTGAAGCCTACTCAACTGAACACTTAAGGCCTGTTCGTTTTGTAATAAATTCACTCCATTATTACTCAATAATTGAACACGCTCAATGCCTGGAGGTACTAAATAATTTACGGGCGTCCTACTTCCATTTTCTTCTAAACTAACGGCAATAGTATTTACAGTTGTTGGATTACTTTGCGGAATTAATTTATAATCATCCGTACTATCAATTTGATAAGCAAACTGTCTCCATTGATTACGTACTAAATCTAATTTAGCAAAACGTAAAGTAATGGAGTCTTCAAATCCGGTTAAATACATCCTTAAAAAACGAATGGATTTATAATCACGAATGCCGTTAATCGATTTTGCAAATGGAGACCTTACTGGTACTCTAAATAAATACCAATTCTCGATTGATTTAGACCCATCAGCCAAAGTCACATTCACCTGTTTAGAATCTGTTACATACCTTGAATTGGTTCCAATTTGTCCTCTCTGAAGATCAATCTCATATTCAAAATAAGCTTCCGTTTCATTTAATGTATTGTCTCTATTTAAATCTTCGTTATCTGGCAATAAAGTGGCTGCACTACTAAATTGACTATTTCCTGCTAATGCCGAGTTGCCTTGTGGATTGTTAAAATATTTATACCTGTTTAAAATATTTGCCCCTGCTGCATCATAACTCGCATCACGATACCATACATAGTTATCTGCAGAAGGATCTTTTGCAAATTGCTGTGCTACAGTGGAATTCCCTGATTGATTAATTTGATTGATCAAATAGGCTTTCTTAATTTTTTCATCCTCATCCCCTAATCCATCCAATCCAACGTCTTGGAATTTTCTATCCTCCGGATTATTA
This sequence comes from Sediminibacterium sp., assembly GCA_044372935.1. Lineage (GTDB taxonomy): Bacteria > Bacteroidota > Bacteroidia > Chitinophagales > Chitinophagaceae > Sediminibacterium. The sequence continues at coordinate 11,614 of JBILQZ010000029.1, forward strand.
CTAAAAGCATTGGTTACCTGTATAGGATTCACCGGCACCCTACCCCAAGTAGAACTATCATAGGTGGCAGGAATCGTTGGCGTTGGCATACCATTTTCATAAAAACGTCTACCATCTTTCAAAATATCCTCACTTACATTACCTAAGTTCAAATACAATTTACCTTTTGTAGCTGCAGATTTAATAAATGGATCCTGTACCCAGAATTCAACGTATTCAATAATACCTGTTTCAAAATCTGTTTGATCTAGAGAACGCATGATACCACCCCATTTATCATTAGGATTTTTAACACGCCCATTCGCATCTAAGTCTTTATAATTATAATTGTACGGACCTCTTTCTTTTGGATAATAACTTAAGTCAAAAGTTGGTAGTTGAACGTCTGTAATATTAGTTGTCTTTTGTGGGAACAACTCATTGGTAAACACCTGACGAATTCTTGGATCACTTAATGCAGCCACATTATTCGCTAATGGGTTATTTGAACTATTTCGATCTTGTAAATTGGGCTCAATGGTATACCATGCCAATCTTGCTCTGTTTTTATTGTAATCCACAGAATCTGCTAAAGCACCTTCCGGGAAACGATCCATTGGTGTAGAAGCAAGCGTCCAAGCATTAAATGGAAATCTTAAATCAATATTGGTTCTTGTGGCTTCAAAATCATCCAAGTAAATTACCCCCGATCCACCTTTACCTATTTGCTGCGCGTGCCCTGGCTGTAATAACGCAGCTTCACCATAAGCAATGATAGATGATTTTGCTTTTGTACTATAAAAAGGAAGTTTATCCAATAGCCTTGTTAAACCAGGTAAATCTTTTTTGTAATTAAAATCAAAACCATACATCGAATTTTTAATCGGGTCTGAACCAAAATTAGTTTTAGTAAAAAATGGACGCTCTGTTAGTCTTGATGAGGATAAGCCAAAAGTGAAATCTTTGCTCGCCATATAATCAATTCGAAGGGCCCTAAATCCTCGTTCCTGAAACCCGAAACCTAAATTATTTTCATACGAAACATCCACTGGGATATTAGAACTTAAAATACCTGGATTGATGATTCTAACGGTACCAGAACCATAGTCCACCATATAATCGTATCCTTCTTTCAAAATTTGCCCACCCGCTCTTACACTCACTGATCCCTGAGGTACATTAAAAGCATTTAAACTAATTTCTGATCCACCAGAACTTCCTTTCACCTGACCCTCCATGACAAAACGATTCAGGTTAGCATAAGTTTGAGCTTCTGCTTTGATGTTACGGTATAGTTGAGAATAGATGTATTTTTTAGAAATATTGGTGTCAATACCTGCAAATGCAATGTCTTGTAAGTCTTTACCGAAAGGCTCTATTAATGGGAAAACGATTCTACCCATATTGGATAAAACGGTATAGCCTTCTACATAATCGAACACCCCATCTGGTTGTGGGTCATTACGATTGTTCAATTTATCCAATTGTAATATTTTGATCAAAGACTTACCCTCATATTCTTTATTTGTTTTAGGTAGGTATCTTTTTAAACCTGCGCTTGGTTCTTCATATAAAAGATTCAACTGGAAATCTTGCTGCTGAATGGCTCCAAACAAATCCAATGAATACACGTTTTTCATCATCAAATCCCAGATAGGCAAATCCGTTCTTTGCGTCGTTGCTTTCAATAATTTTAAATATAAAATTTCTTGTACGCCATTTTTAGGATTCAAGGCAACGCCTTCAGAAAACTCACCCACTTGGTAAACCTTACCATTGTATGTGTACTGAAATGCCACGGCTAATACTTCGTCGGCTTGTAATGGAATGTTTAAGGATAAAAAACCAACTTGACCATTAAAGAAGTATTCATTTTCAGTTAGCTTTCTTGCAAAAGTACGTTCATAGTCTTCTGCAGATCTTAAATTGGCACCTGCTAATACACTTGAAACGCCAGAGGGCACCCTCGCATTAGGATTTCCAATGATTGTTGAATACAAACTATTGGCATTGTTATCTGGATATGGATTATTAGCATTACGCTCGTATTGCTTTCTTTCTTTTCTTAATACAGGTTCACCAATATCTGCTAAACCCACTACATCTCTTGCATTGGTTGTTTGTCCATTGCGATTGGTCACCCAAACTTCGATTCTTTTAATTTGCACTTGAGAATTGATCACTGGCAAAGTACTCATTGCCTTATTGTAATTACTTCTAAAATATTGTGCTAATAAAAAGTGCCTGTTCTCTTCATAGTCATCCAATCTTTTTTGAAAACGTTGCGTAGAGGAACCACCTTGCAATGCCATGGACTGGCGTTGTGATTTTTGATTCGCAATAGCACCTGTAACAAATAACTTTCCAAATTGCAATTGTGTTTTAACACCAAATAAATTTTGAGTACTTGGTATTAATGTACTTCTAGAAACATAATTGATATTACCTGCTTCTACATATTTGATTACCTCGTCCTTCTTTCCTTTATAGTTTAACTTTATTTGATTGTCGAAACCAAGATTGGATAATGAGTTTAAATTAATTGGGAACCTTAACTTGTCGCCAATACTTGCATTCATACTGAAATTGGTGTTGGCATCAAAATCAAATCCACCATTCTTACGCGCACGTTCAGGTAATGTGGGATTCTTTACATTTTGTCCTTGATAGCCCGCCCTGATATTTATTTCTCCAACAGGCTTGATATCTATTTTTAAATCGGAACCTGTTTTGCCAAATAGACGATCAAAATAACTATCAAAAACTTTTGTCTTTGGCCTTGTTATTTTTCGATTCAACACACCCAACGAATTAGC
>JBILQZ010000172.1:0-3860 GCA_044372935.1 Sediminibacterium sp.
CCTGTTTTTAAAATGATTGATTCAATAAATAAGCTCGAAGTTTGTCCAAAATAATTCATGCCAATGATCAACAGGATCGTATAGATGATTCCGGGCAAGGCCATCCACTTCCATAATTTATGTGCTAAAATAAATTCATGGGCTAAAAAATAAGCTCTGATGGATAAAATAAGTTCTTTTAACAATACTTCGTATTTGAGTTAAAGATACGAATGAACCTGCATCTATGATTGCATTTTAGTGCCAAATGCAAGATCTCCCGCATCCCCTAAGCCTGGGACGATATAGCTTTTATCATTTAATACAGGATCAATTGCCGCACACCAAATAGTAATGTCATTACCAAGTTCTTTAATGACATGTTCAATCCCTTTTTCACTCGCAATAGTGACAACGATGTGAATTTGTGCTGGCTTATGTGTCTTTTGAATGGCTTGAATCGTTTCTACCAAAGAAGCACCTGTGGCTAACATCGGATCGCAAAGAATTAAAATTCTATTGTTTAAATCTGGACAACTTAAGTATTCCAAGCTGATTTCAAAACTTCCATCTGGATGGTGTTTTCTGTAGGCAGAAATAAAGGCATTATCTGCTTTGTCAAAATAATTCAACATGCCTTGATGTAAAGGAAGGCCAGCTCTTAAGATGGTTGCCAATACTGGCTGCGCCGTCAATAAAGTAGTAGAGGCAACTCCTAGTGGTGTTTGAACATCAGCAGGAGTATATTGTAATGACTTACTTAATTCATAGGCGGCCACTTCACCAATACGCTCAATGTTCCTTCTAAAACGCATTCTGTCGTTTTGTACATTCACATCTCTTAGTTCTGCTACCCAATGGTTTAATAAACTATTATGTTTACTTAAGTCAATGACCATATACTTGTTTTATTTGCTTTGTAGATGCCTCAAAATTAATATAATTTAAACTGGTCTCCATCAAAAAGTCCAAGATCACTCATTTTTAGATGCGGAATCACTAGTAAAGCCATAAAACTTAAGGTCATAAATGGAGACCCAAGAGAACTGCCAAGGGATTTGGCCATTTTGTCTATTTCAATATAGCTATTAGCTACTTCATAGGGATCTTCAATACTCATCAATCCAGCCACAGGAAGTCCAATTACTTTTTCCTCTTTTGCATGAACACAACTGATGCCACCTTGTTCTTGTATGACTAAGTTGATTGCTTTTAAAATACTTTCATCCTCTACGCCAACTGCAATGATATTGTGGCTATCATGAGCTACAGTAGAAGCAATGGCGCCTGTTTTAAATCCAAAAGATTGAATGAGGCCAATTTTCGGCTTGGCTTGAAAATACCTATTGTATACCACTACTTTTAAAACATCATTTTGGGTGTCTGCTACAATTAAGTCGTTTTGCAAATTGGGCTTAGTCCATAGTGCATCCGTGATCAATTGTCCATCAATTGCATGAATCACTGGAACTAAATCTTCTTTGGATGGATAATCCTTAGTGGACAACTGAAGGTCGTTTAAACTTAATGGGGTAGCATTGAATTGATTGATCACTGATGCTTGAACTGGTTCAATCAAGGATAGGCCCTCTTTTGCAACCAATTCACCATTGATATAAGTAGACAACACTTTGAAATTTTCTAGGTCCTTTACTACAATTATATTAGCTGGATCGTTGACCCTAGCCAATCCTGTGGGTAATTTATAATGTAAGACAGGATTGACACAGGCTGTCCTTAAAACATTAAAAATATTGATCCCTTTTTTTACAGCTCTTGCACAAAGTTGATTGATATGGCCCTCCAATAAACTGTCTGGGTGCTTGTCGTCGCTACACAACATGATTTTTTTCGGATGATCATCAATCAATTCATATAAAGCTTCAAAGTTCTTAGCAGCACTGCCTTCTCGAATTAAGATATGCATGCCAAAACTTAATTTATCGACTGCTTCTTCAATCGTAAAACATTCATGGTCTGTACTGATGCCCGCTTCGATATATTGTTGTGCAAGAGCACCCATTAAACCAGGTGCATGTCCGTCTACGGGTTTGCCTATTTGATGCGCGGCTTTAATTTTTTGCATCACTTCTGGGTCCTTGTGCAAGACCCCAGGGAAGTTCATCATTTCACTTAAATAATAAATATCTGGTGAGGCTAAGAGTTTGGCAGTTGCTGCACTATCAATATTGGCACCAGCAGTTTCAAATTGAGTTGCAGGTACGCAGCTTGGTGCACCAAAGAAAAAATGAAAGGGCACCTTTTTTCCATTGTTAATCATATACTGTACACCTTCTAACCCACAAACATTGGCTATTTCGTGCGGATCACTAATGGTCCCAATAGTACCATGTACCACGGCTAGCCTAGCAAAAGAACTAGGCACTAACATGCTACTTTCTATATGCACATGACTGTCAATAAAACCCGGTAGTATAAATTGATCGGGTGCTTGATCTATTTCGGTGATGGACTGAATGACGCCCTCCTGTATGTTTACAGTTGCGGGATAGATTCTTTTGTTGAGTATATCAACATATTGACCATGAAGGATTGTTGGTTGCATTGTTAAGCTTAGTTGGTGAATTAAAACCAGTAACTAAGCTTAAAGATAAGTGCTCTGTTCTTATTTTTAAATAAAGGATCAGTAAAATAGTTATCCGTATATACCAAGAAGAAGTCGCTCATTGGTTTATATCGATATTGCAACCTACTATTGATATTGAAATTATTACTTTGGGTGTTATACTGAATAAAGGTAGTCCAGAATAACTTGGTATTAAAGTTGTATTCAATTCTTGGAGCTACTAAAAATAATTTTGTACTACCATAGGCGCCAGGTAGTTGAATGTCATTTAACTGTGCATTTAAACGTAGGTTTAAATGTGGTTGACTTCTCCAGTTAATACCGGCAGCTAATCCTTGAACCGTACCGTTGTAAAATTGACCAAAAGAAATTTCACTCATCCATCCAAATAATTTCCTTGTGTCAGATACATATCCAATGCTCGCCTTCGCATACTGATATTGTTTTGCAGGCAATGGAATGCCATCTGTAAAACTTGTTGCAAAAAGCAGATTGGTTACATTGTTACTTAAGTTGAATCTTAAATTAGATGCGTTTTTAAAATCTGTTTTAATTTGTAAAGTACTCTCCCATTCATTAAAACTATTGTCAGGATTAAAGACTACAAAATTATTAAAAGAAGATTCGACTCTTCCTACTTTGCCCTTTGAGGGTAAGATATTATATGTGATTTCCGAAAAAATATGTTTGTATCCAACCCTAATGGTAGTATCACGAATGGCATCATAATTTTCTATTCTTTGTACAAAACCCATATCGGTATAATAGTTCTTGTCTACATTGGCAAAGTCCAACACAAAACCAAATTTTCTTGTATTATAACTGGTCCCAAATTCATAGTAACTATTTAAGTCTTTAATAGTGGGCTTGATAGACATATTGTAATTTACCCAATGACTCACTGTACCTTCTGCATTGGAGTAATCGAAACTTAATCCCGCATTTCTACCATACTTACTTAATGGGTTTAATTTCTCTTCTTCTACCGAAATAAAATTCTCACGATTTAAAAAGTAACCTTTAATGAGAGATCTTTTTAGGACCCTTTTTTGCAAGGTAAATGCAGAAAAGTTTTCAGGGGCATAATCACCTTTCCTGCCGGTTTGCATATTCATGGCACCAATCCTAACATCGGGAGATAAATTACCAGATAATCTTGCACCAAACAAGATGGGTATTTTATTGCCGTCTTTATCAAGACCAATGGTTCTAGAATAAAATGGACGAATTGGTGGAATGCCAAAGCCAGCAAACAAGTCAGAATTTTCTAAAAAGAAAGCCCTTCTTTCTGGTA
>JBILQZ010000173.1:0-3848 GCA_044372935.1 Sediminibacterium sp.
TAGCTGCAAGTTGCGGACAATCGGGTAGTGGCGGACAATTAGTAGGAGCGCCAAACATGTCGGCTTACAAGGCTCCTGTGCCAATTGGAATGGTTTATGTGCCTTCTGGCATCCTAAAAATGGGTGCAAGTGATCAAGACGTAAGAGGTCGTAACGACGCCTTGATACGTACGTCTCAGATGACTGGCTTCTACATGGATGCAACCGAGATATCAAATGCTGAATATCGCCAGTTTACCAACTGGGTGCGTGATTCATTGGCGCATACCACTTTGGGCGACTTCAAAGATATGCCCGATGGTACCCAAATGTTAGACATGAGCAAAAAGATCAACTGGAAAGATCCAGATGTTCAAGAGCAATTGACTGCACTATATGTTCCTGCAGAAAATACAGGATGGGGTAAGAAAGAAATGGATAATAGCAAACTGATTTATCATTTCTTCAACTATGATTACAACGAGCACGTTAAAAATCCTAGTCAACCTGCTAAGTCTTTTATCAAAGAAACAAATATTAGTGTTTATCCCGACACTACTGTTTGGGTAAAGCAATTCTCTTATTCATATAATGAGCCTATCGCTCGTCAATACAATTGGTTTGGCGCGTTTGATAACTATCCAGTAGTTGGTGTTACTTGGAAACAAGCTAATGCGTTTTCTAACTGGCGCTCTGATGAGTGGAGAAAAGACCACGAAAAAAACAAAATGTATTTTGAAGGTCAATTTATGTTGCCAAACGAAATGCAGTGGGAGTGGGCAGCAAGAGGCGGTCGTAACGCATCTCCTTACCCTTGGGGTGGTCCTTATATCTTAAACAAGAAAGGATGTTACTTAGCTAACTTCAAACCTCAACGCGGTAATTATGCAGCAGATGGTGGTTTGTACACTGTACCAGTAAATAAATATTGGCCTAATGATTATGGTTTGTATAACATGTCTGGTAACGTTTCAGAATGGACTGCTAGCCCTTACTACGGTAATACATACAATCAAATTGCTGATGTAAACCCTAATTTAGATACGCGTACTAAGTCAACTGATCCTCAATGGATGCAACGCAAAGTTGTTAGAGGTGGTAGTTGGAGAGATGTTTCCTATTACTTACAAGTAAGCACACGTGATTATGAGTATGCTGACACTGCTAAGTCTTATATTGGATTCCGTAATATTTTCCAACAAATAGCTCCAGCCTTAACCAATAGACGCTAATTTATCAAATCAAACAAACTCTTAAAAAAGAAATCAACTTTATATGAAATCAATATCCTTGTTTTTCGAAACCTCAAAAGGTAAATATCTTAAAAACTTCATCATCGGTCTAGGTGCGGCAATTGTATTGGTTGGTGCCTTGGGTAAAATTCAGCACTGGGCGATTGGTGGTCCACTTTTGACAGCAGGTATGCTTACAGAAGCTTTTATCTTTGCGATGTTGGGTATTTTACCTCCACACAAAGATTACTACTGGGAAAAAATCTACCCAGGATTGGATGTAAGCCCAGAAGAAGAGCATTTTTTGAAAGGTGGTAGTAAGAAATTGGGTACTCCAGATAGCATGTCTCCAATGGCTGCTTTTGATAAAATGATGGAGGAAGCTGCAATCAATCCTACTAACTTAAATAAGTTAAACCAAAACTTCCAGAAATTTGGTCAAGTTGTAAATGAAATCAAAGATATCTCTGATGTAACAGCTGCAACTAACGAATATTCTACTAGCGCACGTACTGCTGCAGGTGCATTGGGTCAAATGTCTGATACATTTGCTGGTGCTTCAAAAACTATGTCTGCTTTCAATAGTGCTGCTGATGATACAATGACTTTCCACAAACAAGTACAAGTATTGTCTGGTAACTTGAATAACCTTAACCAAATTTATGAGGTTGAGTTAAACGATGCTAACAATCACTTGAAAGCGATGAATAAATTCTACAGCAATTTGGTTAGTGCTTCTGATGCTATGGCATCAAGTGCTCAGGATGCAATCTCTGCAAAAGAGCAAATGGGTGCATTATCTAAAAACCTTACTCAGTTGAATAGCATCTATGGCAACATGTTGTCTGCTATGCAAGGTCGCTAATACGGTCTAAGGATTGAAAAGTAGAAACAATTATTATTAACACACTGAAATTATAAAAGAATGTCAATACCTAAAGAGCCCCGGCAGATAATGATCAACCTAATGTACTTAGTGTTGACAGCATTGCTGGCCCTTAACGTATCTTCTGAAATTCTCGCTGCCTTCCGTACTATCAATAAAAGTATTGGTCGTTCAAACGAGTCTATTACACAGAAGAATGGAGATAAATATGCGATCTTTGAAGAAAGTATGGGCATCCCTTCAGAAAGAGCTAAAGTTGAACCGTATTATAAAACGGCAATGGAAGTTAAATCTGAATCTGAGGGCCTTATCGCTTACCTTGAAAACTGGAAGCGTAGATTGATTGCACAATCAGGTGGATGGAGAGATTCGGTGAACTTTCCTGGTGAAATTGCTAATGAAAGTGATTTGCATGCCTCTACTGATTTGCTTGTAGAAAAAAATAAAGGCGGTGATTCTATCAAGACTAGACTTGAAAATTATCGTATCAAATTGCTTACATCATTAGGTATGGATACTTCCTCTCCATTGGCTAAGCAATTACCTTTGAAAATTGAAAAAGTAAAACCTTCAGATGCCAATCCAAAAGGCGAATGGGCTGCGGGTAACTTCTACAATATGCCAGTAATCGCTACTGTTACCTTGATGTCTAAATTCCAAAATGACATTAAGAACTCTGAAGCAATGATTATTGACCAATTGTTCGAAAAAATCCACGAAAAAGATGTGAAATTTGATGGATTTAAAGCAATTGCTGTTCCTAAAAATAGTTATTTGCTTGCAGGCCAAAAAGTAGAAGCTGAGATTTCTTTAGCTGCTTATAAAACTACTGCTAATCCAATTGTATCTTCCAATGTTGGTCGCGTTACAAAAACAGAACAAGGTATTGCTTATTGGGAAAACACCGTTTCTGGAACGGGTTTACAAACAGTAAAAGGTACTGTATCCATTGATATGGGCGGTAAGCAAGAATCAAAACCATTTGAGTTTACTTATATGGTGGGTACTACGGGTGCTTCTATGCAGTTAGACAAAATGAATGTATTCTACATTGGTGTTCCTAATCCGGTTACCGTATCTGCTGCAGGTTATTCAATGGAAGATATCGAATTGACTATTCCTGGTTCTGATGCAGAGATTACTAAAGGTGATGCCTTGGGTAAGTACAATGTAAAAATGAAGAAACAAGGTAAAGTAATGGCTGTAATTAACGCCCGTACTAAAGACCAAGGTTTGAAACAAGTAGGTACCCAAGAGATTCGTGTTAAAATGATCCCTGACCCTGTTGCCGAAGTTGGTGGTAGAGGTGGTAGTTTTATGGAGCCTGCTAACCGTATGAAGGTCTATCCTGGTATAGTAGCTTCTATGAAAGCTTTCGATTTTGATGTAAAGTTTCAAGTAGTTAGTTTTGAATTTACTTATTTACAAAAGCGTCAAGATCCAGTAGGTCCTATCAGTGTTACAGGTCCATTATTCTCTGGTAACAAACAAGTTTCTGACTTGATTGCTAAATGCAAACCAGGAGATAAAATCTTCCTTGAGAATATCAAAGCGAGAGGTCCTGATGGCGTTACACGTACCTTAAATACAATTATCATTACAATTCAATAATAGTTTAGATTAGTTTCGATTTCATTTTTAATTAAACAGCAAACATTAAGGATCATGAATATCCTCAAATCATACAAGTTAGCGACAATTTTATTTCTTGGTTGTTCCGTTGCTGCAAATGCACAACCTGGTTCTATGAC
>JBILQZ010000030.1:0-14276 GCA_044372935.1 Sediminibacterium sp.
GGTGGAGATTTCAATGCCCTCTTTAAAAAGCCTTATTATTCCCATGAAATGGGTATGCGCAAGCCGGACCCTGCTTCATTTCAATTTATTTTGGATCAGGAAGGATTAAATGCTTCGGAGACCTTGTTTATTGACGATAATGCACCTAATGTGGCTGCTGCTGCCTCTGTTGGCTTGCAAGTGTTGTTTTTAGCACCCGGGATGTATATTGAAACCGAATTACCGAAAATTCTAAGCGCTTAATTTACGTAAGTTCCTCAAAATCAATGTAATCTGCGTCTTTTTCGACAGGCTTGGTAGTCACTTTTGGGCCAGCTTTTGGTTGATTTTGGTTCGAAAATCCAGTATTTGTACCCTGAAACTGTTGCGCTTCGGCCATTTTACGTTGCATTTCTTCCATATTTTGGCGAACGGTCTTTACGCCCTTTCGGACTGGAATCACCACATCAAATATGATCTTATAGAGTAAATAGATCAGGAATCCGTATAAAAGGAGCTTCATCATACTGCAAAAATAAGGTCAGATTGAATAAAATTGGGTGATTTCATCCGCTTTTATTACCTTTGTTCAAGAATATACAGAGAAATGAAGGGAACGAAATCGTTCCCTTCTTCTTTTTTAACTATGGAAGTAAACGAATTAAAAGACAGGATTTACACTTTAATTGAGCCTCTTTTACAAGAGGATCCAAGCTATTTTTTAGTGCATGTTAAAGTGAAGCCTGGGCATATCATAAGAGTCTATATAGACGGAGATCAGGGGTTGCCTATCAAACAATGCACGTCTTTTAATAGAAGGTTGTATAAGGCAATTGAAGAAGCGGCATGGTTCCCAGAAGGGGACTTTGCATTGGAAGTATCATCACCTGGGGTAGACGAACCTTTGGTATTGAACAGGCAATACGTAAAAAATATTGGGCGCAATGTCGAAGTGATCTTGAACGATGAAACCGTTTATGTGGGCAATTTAAAAGAAGTAACAGATAAAGATATTTTAATCGAGTGGACGGCAGGCAAGGGTAAAAAAGCAACTCAAGAGCAATTGCTTATTCCATTCGACAATATAAAATCAACTATAGTTCAAATTCAATTTTAACAAATCTCAGGCTTGATCGCTTGATAAAAAAATGATGTTATGGCAAGTATTAATTTGATTGAAGCTTTCGCGGAGTTTAAAGACGCTGAAAATATAGATCGTCCTACGATGATGAAAGTGGTAGAAGATGTATTCAAAACTTTATTGAGAAAAAAATATGGTAGCGATGAAAACTTCGACGTAATTGTAAATGCTGAAAAAGGTGACTTGGAAATTATTCGTCGTCGTGAGATCAGACCTGATGATGATGTAGATAATCCATTAGCAGAAGTTTCTTATTCTGATGCCATTAAAATTGAGCCAGACTTTGAAATTGGAGAAGAATTATTAGAAGAAGTGAACATCTACGATTTTGGTAGAAGAGCTATCCTTGCTGCAAAGCAGACCTTAGCTTCTCGTATCAATGACTTAAAGAAGAACGTATTAGTTAAAAAATACTCTGATAGAATTGGCGATATCATCAATGCAGAAATCTATCAGGTTTGGAAGAAGGAAGTATTGTTATTAGATGAAGAAGGCAATGAATTGATTCTTCCTAAAACGGAGCAAATTCCTCAAGACTTTTTTAAGAAAGGAGAAAACATTAGAGCGGTTGTTGCAAGGGTGGATATGAAAAACAATACGCCTGTGATCATCTTATCTAGAACAAATCCATTGTTCTTGGCTAAGTTATTAGAAATTGAAGTACCTGAAATTTTCGATGGTTTAATCACTATCAAGAAAATTGTTCGTGAGCCAGGTGAGCGTGCAAAAGTAGCGGTGGAATCTTTCGATGATCGTATCGATCCAGTTGGTGCTTGTGTGGGTATGAAAGGTTCTCGTATTCATGGTATCGTACGTGAATTGAAAAATGAAAATATCGACGTAATTAATTTTACAACCAATACGCAATTGTTAATTCAACGTTCATTGACGCCTGCAAAAATTAGCTATATGAATATTGATGCTGAACGTAAGCGTGCAGAAGTATACTTACAAGCAGATCAAGTTTCTTTGGCAATTGGACGTCGTGGTGTAAACATTAAATTGGCTTCTGAATTAACAGGTTACGAATTAGATGTGTACCGTGAAGACGAAGAAATTGTAGATGAGTTTGATATTGATTTAGATGAATTTAGCGATGAAATTGAAACATGGATCATCGATGAGTTTAAGCGTGTAGGTTGTGATACGGCACGTAGCGTATTGAAATTGAGCGCAGAAGAATTAGAAAAAAGAACTGACTTAGAAGTGGAGACTATTGCGGAAGTTCGCCGTGTCTTGACAGAAGAGTTTGATAAAGGTGAATAACACCTTTGAATTAGAAGTATATTTGTAAAAGGAACGCGTCCCTGTTCAAAAAAGGGACAAAAAACATTAGAATGTCAGAATTGAAACTACCAAGACTGTTAGCAGCTGCTAAAGAATTCAACATCGGTCAAGATACCTTGATTGAATTCCTTGGCTCAAAAGGTTTTCCTAAAGACGACCTGAAGCCAACAGCCAAATTAACGGAGAGTCAGTATTATGCTTTGCAAGCTGAATTCCAAAGTGATAAAGTGGCTAAGAATAAAGCAGATCACGTGGAATTGCCAAAGAATGCAATCGCTGATAAGGGCAAAAAAGCGGACGAAGAGCCAGCTCCTGCTAAAAAAGCAGTGGCTGCTGAAGCGCCTGCAACTGAAGCGCCAAAAGCTAAAGTAGAAAAAGCTGCTCCAAAAGCAGCAGCTGAAGAACCAGCTAAAGCGCCTGAGCAAGTTAAAGTGGAAGCGCCAGAAGTGGAAGCACCTAAAGTGGTAAATAAGATCGATCTTTCTTTGATTGACTCTTCTACTCGACCAAAAAAGACAACTAAAAAAACAGAGGAAGCAGCCCCTAAGGCCACGCCTACTGAAGCACCAAAAACTACTAAAGCTGCTGCTAAAAAAGAAGCACCAGCTCCTGCTCCAAAAACTGAGCCAGTGGATCATTCCATTGCTCCTGAAAATGTGCACGGCGCCATCACGAATATCCAAGCGGATAAATTAACAGGTCCAAAAATTTTAGGTAAGATTGACTTACCAATCAATAGTGATACTAGACCAAAACCATTAAGCCAAGAAGAGAAGCGTATACGTAAACGTATCCCTGTTCCAGGTAGACCTAATCAAGCTGGCCAACCAGGCCAAGGGGGTCAAACACAAGGCGGCGGAGGTTATCAAGGCAATCGTCCGAATAATGGTACAGGTGGAGGTTATCAAGGCAACCGTCCACAAGGTGGAGGTTATCAGGGCAACCGTCCTAACAATCGTCCAGGACAAGGCGGGGCACGTGGTAGAAATATGCCACAGACTGCAGAGCAAAAAGAAATCGATCAAAAAGCAATTCAAGATAAGATTAAGGAAACTCAAGCAAAATTATCTGGCCAAGGTGGTCGTGGTAAGAGCATGAAATCCAAGTATCGTCGTCAAAGAAGAGAAGAAGCTGCAGAAAACGAAAACAACGAACAAAGAGAAGACAACAAACTACAAGTAACAGAATTTGTAACGGTGAGTGAATTGTCAAGCTTGATGGATGTAAGTTTTGCTGATATCATTAGCAAGTGTATGAACTTGGGCATCATGGTATCTATCAACCAACGTTTAGATGCGGAAGTAATTGAATTGGTAGCAAGTGAATTTGGATTTGAAGTAGAATTCGTTGGATTAGAAGATGTAGAGGAAATGGATGAAGAAGAGGAAGCAGAAGACCAAGCGAATTTAGTAGAGCGTCCTCCAATTGTGACCATCATGGGTCACGTGGATCACGGTAAAACATCTTTATTGGATTATATCCGTAACGCCAATGTGGTTGCAGGTGAGGCCGGTGGTATCACTCAACATATTGGTGCGTATGAGGTAACCTTGCCAAATGGTAAAGCAATTACTTTCTTAGATACGCCAGGTCACGAAGCCTTTACGGCGATGCGTGCTCGTGGTGCTAAAGTAACAGATATTGCCATTATTGTGGTAGCTGCCGATGATGCAGTGATGCCTCAAACGAAAGAGGCCATCAGTCACTCTCAAGCGGCTAGTGTACCAATGATTTTTGCGGTGAATAAGATTGATAAAGACGGCGCGAATCCTCAAAAGATTTATGAGCAATTGTCTCAAATGAATATATTAGTAGAGGCTTGGGGTGGTAAATTCCAAAACCAAGAATTATCTGCTAAACAAGGTTTGAATGTAGATACTTTATTAGAAAAGGTTTTACTTGAATCTGAAATTTTAGATTTAAAAGCCAATCCAAATAAAGAAGCAACTGGAACCATCATTGAAGCATCTTTGGATAAAGGTCGTGGTTATGTAGCGACAATTTTAGTGCAGAATGGAACCTTACGTCAAGGGGACTTGATTTTATCTGGTCAGTTTTATGGCCGTGTGAAAGCGATGTTCAACGAGCGTAATCAACGTATCGAAGTTGCACCTCCGTCTACACCAGTCGTGATCTTAGGTTTGAATGGCGCACCTCAAGCGGGTGAGAAATTCAAAGTATTTGATGACGAAGCAGAAGCAAAAGAATTAGCAACTAAACGTTCTCAGTTATTAAGAGAGCAAGGCTTAAGAACTAGAAAGCATATTACTTTAGACGAGATTGGTCGTCGTTTGGCTTTAGGTAACTTTAAAGAATTAAACATCATCATCAAAGGTGACGTGGATGGTTCTGTAGAAGCCTTAAGTGATTCATTGCAAAAATTATCTACCGAGGAAATTGCCATTAGAGTAGTATTGAAAGGCGTGGGTCAGATTTCTGAATCTGATGTATTGCTTTCTGCTGCATCTGATGCCATCATCATTGGTTTTAACGTTCGTCCTAGTATGCAGGCAAGTCGCTTAGCAGAAACCGAGGGTGTTGAGATCAAGATGTATTCAATTATCTATAACGCGATTGATGAAATCAAGAGTGCGATGGAAGGTATGTTGGAACCAAAAATCCAAGAGAAGATTGTTGCTAACGTAGAAGTAAGAGAAGTATATAAGTTTGATAAAGCCACTGTTGCTGGATGTTATGTATTGGATGGTAAATTAAGTAGAAATAGTAAAATACGTATTATCCGTGACGGTATCGTTGAATTCCCAAGAGGAGAAGGTCAAGCAGCTGAATTAGGTAGCTTGAAGCGTTTCAAAGACGACGTAAAAGAAGTGGTTTCCAATATGGAATGTGGTTTAACCATTAAGAATTTTGCCGACTTGAAACCAGGCGATATTGTAGAGGCATTTGAAGAGGAAGAAGTTAAACGTACTTTATAAAAATATTAAGATTTGATAGTTGGGGCATCGCCCTGACTATCGGAACTTAGCCCCTTAATTCATATTTGATGAAAATAGTTCGCTTTGTATTTGCCTTAATAATGCTTGCTACTGCAAGTAGTGCAACCGCACAAATCAAAAAAGTATTAGCAGATAAAATTATTGCTACCGTAGGTGACAAATACATTCTACGCTCCGATGTAGACAATGCCATTGCAGATTATAAAAGACAAGCTCAAGGGCAAGAAAATATTGAATTACCAACTGCCTGTCAAGTGATCGAAGGCCAGTTGATTCGAAAGGCCTTGGTTTTACAAGCCGAAAAAGATTCTATTTTAGTGACGGAAGAAGAAGTAGAAAATGCCATTGACGGCCGTATCAGAAATTTCATTCAACAGTTTGGCTCTAAAGAAGTATTAGAAGAAGTAGCCGGTCGTAGTGTGTTTCAGTTGAAAGATGATTTTAGAACAATGATCAGGGAACAACGCCTGGCAGAGGAAATGCAAACTAAGATTGTAGACAAAGTAAAGATTACACCAAACGAGGTGAAAGCTTTTTATGCTAAAATTCCTTTAGACAGTTTGCCTTTGTATGAAAGTGAAGTTCAGATTGCCGAAATTATCATGCATCCTAAAGCAAATCGTGATATCGAAGAATATGTAATTCAACAAATGCTTGAATATCGAAAGCAAGTGGAAGGTGGGGTGAATAAATTTGATCAATTAGTAAAATTATATTCCGAAGATCCTAGTGCGAAAGAAAACCTAGGTCAGTTTAGCTTAAACAGAAACGTAAGAGAGTTTGACCCTGCATTTATGGCAGCCTCTTTTAGATTAAAAGAAGGGCAAATTTCTGCACCTGTTAAATCTAAGTTTGGATACCATATGATACAATTGATTTCAAGATCAGGAGACGAAGCGGTGGTAAAACATATTTTAAGAATTCCTCCTATTACCAATGACGAAATAAACGAAACAAAGAAGATTCTTGATAGTGTTAGATTGGCTGTATTAGCGGGCAAAACAACTTTTGGGGAAGCGGTGAATAAATTCAGTGATGACGAATCAAGTAAGTTTAGTGGTGGTGCCGTGACAGGTCGCGACGGATCTACCTATATTAACTTGGATCAGTTGGACAAAGAAATGGTAGTCCTAATTCAAAATATGAAACCGGGTGATGTATCAGAGCCACAAGTATACGTGGATGATCGCGGTAGAAAAACGGTTCGTATTGTGTATTACAAAGAAAGAACTGCGCCGCACAAAGAAAATTTAAAGGAAGATTACAATCGTGTTTCAGTAAGAGCATTAGAGGAAAAAAAATCAAAAGTACTTGAATCATGGTTCAAAGAAAGAGTACCTAATTATTATGTATTCATAGACAACGAATTCCAAGCCTGCAAGGAATTAACGGATTGGACAAAAGTGGCAAATGCAATTGTAAAGGAAAAAACATACTAGAAAATTTATTATGAGCGACGAGATTAAACACGAGTGTGGCTTAGCATTTATCAGGTTAAGAAAACCCTTATCGTACTATCTTCAAAATAAAGGCTCAGTTACTTATGGGTTGAACAAGCTTTACCTCTTAATGGAGAAGCAACATAACCGCGGACAAGACGGCGCTGGGATTGCCACTGTGAAACTAGATATAGAAGCAGGCAATCCTTTTTTATATAGATTAAGAAGCAGTGCGCAACAACCTATTGCAGATCTTTTTTACAAAGTAGGACAAGAGATTCAAGAATTAGAAAAATTCCAACCAGATATTACTAAACACCCAGGTTTAATGAAAGGTCATTTACCGTTTATGGGTGAATTATTATTAGGACATTTAAGGTATGGCACACAGGGTAAAAACAATGTAGAGTTTTGTCACCCCTTCATTAAGAAAAATTTAGTACCAGGAAAAAACCTAGCCCTGGCAGGTAATTTCAACTTGGTAAACACGGACGAATTATTTAAGAATATTCAGCACGAACCTGGTCCTTTCGAAAAGCAAAGTGATTTGGCTGCTATGATGGAAGTCATTCACCACTTTTTAGTGAAAGAAGAATCCAAAAATCCGAATAGTCCAAATATTGTAGAAGTATTAAAACAAGCAGTGCCTATGTTTGATGGCGGCTTCACCATTGGAGGCTTAGTGGGTAACGGGTATAGTTTTATTATGAGGGATGCACATGGTATTCGCCCTGCTTATTATTATATAGATGGCGAAGTGATTGTTGCTGCAAGTGAAAGAGCTGCTATTCGAACAACATTTAATGTAGGAGAAAACGAAGTGCATGAATTGATGCCAGGTACTGCCTTGATTGTAGATGATAAAGGTGGGTATAGTATCGAACAAATTGTGGCACCTAAAGAAAGAAGAGCTTGCTCTTTTGAGCGCATTTATTTCTCTAGAGGTGGAGATGAAAAAATTTACAGAGAACGAATTGCATTAGGCCATCACTTAAGCAAAATCGTTTTAGATAGAATCGAAAAAGACCTTAAGAACACCATCTTTTCTTATATTCCTAATACGGCCGAAGTGGCTTTCTATGGTTTAGTGAAAGGAATGGAAGAGTACCTGAATGCAATTAAGGTGGAGCGTATTTTAAGCTGGGGCAACGAAGTTGATGCAGATAAATTAAATGAGATGGTGAATAGAAAAATTCGCCAGGAAAAAATTGCTATTAAAGACGTCAAATTAAGAACCTTTATTACTGAGGATGCGAATCGAAACGAAATGGTGCAGCATGTATATGATATTACCTATGGCACTGTTAGAAGAAACGAAGACACCCTAGTCGTGATCGATGATAGTATTGTTAGAGGGACCACTTTAAAAGAGAGCATTATCAGGATGCTTTCTAGATTAGGTCCTAAAAAAATTATTGTGGTATCCTCTGCCCCACAAATTAGGTATCCTGATTGTTATGGTATTGACATGAGCAAGATGGGTGATTTTATTGCCTTTAAAGCAGCTATTGCCTTATTGAAAGAAAGAGGGATGGAGCATGTAATGAATGATGTCTATCAAAAAATCAAGGCCTTAGAACAAAACAACGAATTGCATACAGAAAACGTGGTGCGTGAATTATACAAGCCTTTTACAACCGAAGAGATTTCCGATAAAATTGCGCAATTAATTACACCAGACAATATTCAAATTCCTGTTGAAGTAATTTATCAAACCATCGAAGGCTTGCATGCATGTTGTCCTACGAATACAGGGGACTGGTATTTTACTGGAAACTATCCAACACCAGGCGGTAATAAGGTTTGTAATAAAGCTTATCTGAATTATATGGAAGGAAATGACAATAGAGGATATTAATAAATAAGGCGCCGATGGCGCCTTATTTATTAATATGAATTTCAATTATTTCTGGTTTATAATCTATAGCAGATGGCGTTGATATTCATCCCTGCACCCACAGAAGCAAAAACCACCACGTCTCCTTTATTCAATCTATGCTCATTGTACTTTCCTTTATGTACTAAATCATATAAGGTTGGAATAGTTGCTACAGAGCTATTACCTAATTCGTGAATACTCATGGGCATGATGTCAGCTGGAATATCTTTGATATCATATAATTTATACAATGCCTTAATGAAACCTTCATCCATTTTTTCATTGGCCTGGTGTAAAAAGAATTTCTTTACGTCGTGGATGTCTACTCCAGCTTTTTCGATACATTCTTTCATGGCAATGGGTACATTCTTCATCGCATATTCATAGACTTTACGCCCTTTCATTTTGATATACCTGGTTTCGTCACCGGCTGCTGGATGATAAGATTTTCCGAGGTATAAAAAATAAGCTTCATCATTGCAATGACTTTGCACACTAAAGGACAGGATGCCTTGATTTGAATCTTCTGAATGCTCTAGTATACTTGCTCCTGCACCATCACTAAAAATCATGCTATCTCTGTCGTGGTCATCTACCACCCTGCTCAATGTTTCGGCACCTATCACTAAACATTTTTTTGCCATACCAGATTTAATGAATGAGTCTGCTTGAATCACTCCTTGTATCCATCCTGGACAACCAAATAAAATATCATATGCAACACATGCTGGATTCACAATGCCTAAATTATGTTTTACCCTTGAAGCAATCGAAGGGATAGCGTCAGATTGAATAGTACCTGCAATGACATCACCGAAATTGTGTGCCACAATAATTTGATCTATGGTTTCTGGATCCGTTCCTGCATCTTCTATGGCTAATTTGGCAGCTGCTGTAGCAAGGTCGGAAGTATTGATATTGACTTCGGCATACCTTCTTTCAACAATACCCGTAATGCCTTTGAATTTTTCTACAATTTCCTGGTTCGGAGTTTTAATGAGTTCACTTTGCTCATCGTAAAATGAATGCTCAATAAAATCTTGATTAGATTTTACAATAGGAGGAATGACACTACCTGTGCCACTGATAATTGTTGCCATAGAGGGGGCTTTTGATTTTCAAGCAATAACCTAACCTCTCTAAGATAGGCATTTTAGATATATTTATCGCCTTTGTTGCGTTTTACTTCTGCCACATACTCTTTAATGGATTGTTCTTTTTCCTTGTGGCAAATCAATAAAACATCTTTCGTATCTACCACTATAAAGTCATCTAATCCCTGAACGACCACTAGTTTGTCTTTTGGCGCATTGATCATACATTTTGTTGCATCAATCACAATGACATTATCAGAAGCAACCGCATTGCCTAAATAATCTTTTTCTATATTTTCATAAGCACTATTCCAAGTACCTAAGTCACTCCATCCAAAAGAAGAAGGCATCACGTAGACGTTGTTCGCTTTTTCCATGATGGCGATATCAATAGATATATTAGTGCATTGTGGATAGATTCTTTGAATCGCTTGTGCTTCTTCTGGGGTATTGAAATGCATTTTTTCTTGATCAAATAATTCATACATTTCTGGCTGATATTTTTCAAAAGCAGCTAAGATTGAACTTGCCTTCCATGCAAAAATGCCGGCGTTCCATAAAAAATCACCACTTGCTAAAAAGGACTTTGCAATTTCAAGGTCTGGCTTTTCAGTAAAAGTTTTTACTTTATACATACCCTTGGTTACTTCAAGTTCTTCGTATTGAATATAACCATACCCTGTGTTTGGATGCGTTGGTTTGATTCCTAAAGTAACAAGCGATTTAATATTTTCAACAAAATCTAAAGCTTGTAATGCGATCTCTTGAAAACGATCTTCTTCTAAAATTAGATGGTCACTTGGCGCCACTATAAAGTTGGCCGCTGGATTAATTTGCGCCAATTTAAAGGACACATAGGCAATACAAGGTGCCGTATTTTTTTTGCTTGGCTCTGCTAAGATATTTGCGGCAGGTAAAAGTGGCAATTGCTCTTTCACAATGTCTACATATTCGTCTGAAGTAACAATATAAATATTTTCTGCAGGTATGAATTTCGCATAACGCTCGTAGGTCCATTGTACCAATGTTTTACCTGTATTCAGTACATCTAAGAATTGTTTAGGATAAGCAGTTCTACTCATTGGCCAAAAACGACTTCCAATACCTCCAGCCATAATGGCTACATAGTGATTCTTGTTTTGCATAAAAATATTTTATAAAATCCCCTCTTTCATTAAATCATGCATGTGGATCATGCCTTTATATTGTCCATCCTCTTCCAGGATCAATTGACTAATGTCGTTTTCTTTCATTACATCAAATGCTTCAATGGCTAAGGTATTGGGGGAAATAGTTACTGGCTTCTTGTGAAAGATGTCAGCAGCTGTTAGATTTTGTATAGTAGTATGTTGTTCTAACATACGGCGGATATCGCCATCTGTTATGATACCCACAATGCTAGTCGCATCAAGGACTGCCGTGGCGCCCATTCTGCTTTTTGAAATGGCTAAGATCACTTCCTTTATTGGAGTCGTCGTTGCCACAGCTGGTTGTACATTCTGTTTTGCAATCGCGCCTGTAGTAAGGGTCAATCTTTTTCCAAGATTGCCACCCGGATGAAACTTTGCAAAATCATGGGCTTTAAATCCTCTTAGTTCCATAAAAGCAATCGCCATTAAATCACCCATCACCATTTGTGCGGTGGTGGAGGAAGTAGGCGCTAAATTATTGATACAAGCTTCTTTTACTACAGTGGTATTAACTATTAAATTTGTCGCTTTGCCTAGATAACTATCAAGTTGGCCTACCATCGCGATCAGTGGATTTCCAAAATGAAGCACAAGGTCGACCAATTGCTTGATCTCCGGACTTTCTCCACTTTTACTAATGATCATCACCACGTCTTCTTTGTTGATCATTCCAGAATCGCCATGAATTGCATCAGCAGCATGCAGGTAAATTGCCGGAGTACCCGTTGAATTACAAGTGGCAACGATTTTTTGGGCAATGATGGCGCTTTTGCCAATACCGCTCACAATAAATCGGCCTTTGGATTGTAAAACAGCCTCAACTGCAGCGGCAAACTGGTCATCAATATATTTTTCTAATCCTGCTACCGCGTTTGCTTCAATCTGCAAGGCAGCAATAGCAATGGATTTGATCTTGGATGGCATAGGCATAATATGGATCCTGCAAAGGTAATACATCGTTAACTTTGTCCTCCATTTTTAATCTTTCCTTTGATAAAAGGTTGATTAAAAAAATTATACCTTTTAGTGAACATTTGTTCAACAAAATACGTTAACTTATATGTCCAAATAGACAATAAACGGTTGATATTAAGCTTTTTACGATGCCCACGACTAAAAAAACGACAAAAAAGACTGCAGTTCCCCCCAATAAGGACTTGGTAGCTGCTTTGGAGCAATATTTTGGGTTCTCTGAATTTAAAGGCACCCAAGAACAAGCCATTACTTCTCTTTTGAGCGGAAGGGACACTTTTGTGATCATGCCAACGGGTGGAGGCAAGAGTTTGTGTTACCAATTGCCTGCCATGATGCTGGAAGGTTGTGCTATTGTCGTGTCACCTTTAATTGCCTTAATGAAAAATCAGGTGGACTTGGTGAGAGGCTATAGTGAAAACGATGAAGTAGCCCATTTTTTAAATTCCTCTTTAAATAAAGGTCAGATCAAATTAGTGAAAGAGGATTTATTGAGTGGGAAAACAAAATTATTATACGTTGCGCCAGAGACTTTGACCAAACAAGAAAACCTAGATTTTTTTAGCGATTTAAAAATTTCGTTTTTTGCAGTAGACGAAGCGCATTGTATTTCTGAGTGGGGTCATGATTTTAGACCTGAGTACAGAAGACTTAAAGAGATGATGGAAGAGATCAATCCAACAGCACCCATCATTGCATTGACCGCAACCGCGACGCCTAAAGTGCAAAGTGATATTGTTAAGAACCTTGCATTGAGGGATCCCGAAGTGTTAATTTCTTCTTTTAACAGAACCAATCTGTATTATGAAGTACAACCAAAAATCAGAAAAGAACAGACGGTAAAAAGTATCGTTAAATATATTTCAAAACACAAAAAGAAAAGTGGGATTATTTATACTTTAAATAGAAAAACCACAGAAGAGTTGGCGGATCTCTTGAAAGCTAATAATATCAAGGCTGTTGCTTATCATGCTGGCTTAGATCAAAAGTTAAGAGCAGAAAGACAGGATCAATTTTTAAATGAAGATGTACAGGTGATTGTAGCCACTATTGCTTTTGGTATGGGGATTGACAAACCGGATATTCGATTTGTGATCCATTATAATATTCCGAAATCGATAGAAAATTATTACCAAGAAACGGGCAGAGCAGGCAGAGATGGATTAGAAGGAAATTGTATTTTATATTATTCTCAAAAAGATGTCTCTAAGTTAGAGCATTTTTTAAGAGACAAGCCATTGAGTGAAAGAGAAGTAGGCGCGCAGTTGATTGACGAGACGGTGGCATTTGCAGAAAGTGGCGTTTGCAGAAGAAGAAGTTTATTGCATTATTTTGGAGAAGCTTGGCCGGATAAAAATTGTGGCAAATGTGATAACTGTTTACAACCTAAAGAAAAGTTTGAAGCAAAAGAGGAACTGGTACAATTATTACAAACCATTCAGGCTTTAGATGAAAGATTTGTTGCAGCTTATGTCGTACAAATTATCACTGGACATTTTACGCCTCAAATTGGACTCTATAGACACGAGAAATTAGCTGTCTTTGGAATAGGTAAAGTACATGATGAATTATTTTGGAATAGTTTGATTCGTCAAGCTATGCTAGAACAACTGATAGAAAAAGACATCGAAGAATACGGCTTACTGAAACTCACTAGTAAAGGACAAAAATTCTTAAAGAAGCCAAGTTCCTTTTTGGTGGTGTTACAAAATGTATTTGCTGCAGAATTAGGCGATGACGAAGAAAGTGAAGTGGCAGAAGAGGCAGCCACCACAGACAATCGTTTATTTGAATTATTGAAAGACCTACGTCAAGTAGAAGCAAAAAAAATCGGCTTACCGCCTTTTGTAATTTTTTTAGAGACTTCGCTGCAAGACATGGCTACGCTATATCCTACCACATTGACAGAGCTTGAAAGATGCCAGGGCGTTAGTAAAGGGAAGGCGCTTAAATACGGCAAACCATTTATCGAATTAGTAGACCAATATGTATTAGAACATGGCATCGAAAAGCCGGATGATTTTGTGATGAAATCGGTGGCCAATAAATCAAGCAATAAGATCTATATCATTCAAAATGTCGATAAAAAGATTCCTTTAGAAACCATTGCAAAGAATAAAGACCTAAGATTGGATGCCTTGTTAGAGGAGATGGAAACCATCGCCGCAAGTGGCACTAAACTAAACCTAGACTATGCAATAGATGAATGGCTAGACGAATACGACCAAGAAGAAATTTTGGAGTATTTTAAAAGCTGTGAAACTTCCTCTTTGCAAATTGCACAACAAGAATTGAGCGACAACGATTACACTTGGGAGCAACTTAAAATTATGCGCAT